>DATKXP010000429.1:0-5027 GCA_035529015.1 Phycisphaerae bacterium
TGTCCGAATGGCTCCTGTCGCTGACGCGGGACCTGAGGGAGAAGGCGCGCGGCCTTTTGCCGGCGGGAGAAGAGGATCCGCCGGACGATCCGCTGCTGGGCCGGCCGGAGTGAACGCGGCCGCGCGGTCGGGGGGAGGCGCGGCGGTTCCACGTGGCACAGCGTCGGCGGTGCCCCGCCGTGCCCCGTTTTGACCTCGCTTTGCCCCGGTTTTGCCTCGCAGAACCCCCGTCCGGCCCCCGTTTTTAAGGGGCGGCGCGGGGTGATGGCACACCGGGGCGGAATTGGTGCGCGTTTGGCGCGCGGTTTGCACACGACCTTAACCGCAGAGACGCAGAGGGCGCAGAGGGGGGATGGGGGAACGATTCGAGTGCGGAATGGGCGGACGGAGGGATGGAGTGAAGGCGACAGCGTGCCACGGGATCAGGGCTTCGTGCTATTCGGTACGTGTCCCCGGAATTTCGAATAGGGACAGAGCACTAGTTGTTCAGTCTATTTCTTCTGCCTGCTTGCCTTTAGGCCTTCCAACCATTCGAGCGTTGCTTCAAGTCTGGCCTTCTTCTTTGGGTCCGCTTCTTTGTCAATATGAGCCTGCGTTCGAAGTAAGGCACAATCGGCACCTTCTATTCCGTAAAGAACGTTACGGAGCAATACGAGCCTATCCCCGCCCTCCGCGGTTTTCGCAAGTTCGTCCAGCACCGGCTCGACGGCAGGCTTGCCGATGGCAATGAGTGCCTCAGGAGGGTCAAGAACACCATACGGTATGTCATAAATCACGGTTGGGAGGAAATGTTGGTCAATCGCGGCCAGAAGCGCATCAATGGCGTGTGGGTCATTGGTCCGCATCTTTGCCAGCAGGAAACAAGCACTGGCACGTCTTTCTCTTTGCAGTGTCTTACCCGTTCTGGGATGAACAACTTCACTGAGTTGACGCACCAACTCCTCCTGGGCGCCCACGAACCGACCAATGGCCCTTGAACGGATTGCCTCTTTCTCAGACATCAAGTCCGAGAGTGGAGGATACATCTGTTCTTTTGCTGCGTGCTCTCCCGGCCCAGCGCCTGTCAGAGCAAACGCCGCCGTAACCGTGATGAGCACGGCAAAGATTACATATGTTTCCTTCTTCATGATATTCTCCTATTGCTAAGGGTTAACCGTAACCTGCACGCTGTCCGGATCACTCGTGTGGTTAGTCGGTCGAAACTTGACCGGTGTTATAGTTTGTGTGCCGTCCTGAACTGTAACCTGGAACGTCAGCACGGTCTGTTGTTGAACGTCCGGGGCTGTAAATGTCACTGTCCTACCAACCCCATTGTTGCTTAGAGTTACGGCTGGGCCGCGCGCGACCTGGCGTTCTCATCGCTTGGTGTCGCTATAAACCTCTTCGCGTTTCATGTATTGGTGATCTCCACTCGGGTCGAAGGTGAACTCATACAGCGGCTTGGCCTCCGGGCCGGTTAAATCAACCGCGCTGAGCAGCACCCATCCCTTCGGCGTCTCCGCATAGACCTCGTAGCGTCTCGGCGCCAGTTCGAGACGCGCGATCCTCATCTCGGGACCGGGCCGGAGGCGGCGCATCGGCAAACGGTACTCTGCATCCACCACCTGGATCCCGACAGCCCCCTCGGGCGCCCCCGGGGCGTTAAGGAGAAACTCCACGACAGGTCGCCGGTCGCAGACGGCTTCGAAGACCCTACGCTCCGACGTATCGATGGCCTCGAGGCAAATGACCTCTTCCCCCTCCGAGAGGATTATCAGGAAGGCAGGACCCTGGGGAACGGCCTGGACCGTGGCCTCGCGGTGGTCTTTCTCGAGCACGGTCCCGTACTGCCTCAAGCGGCCGCCCGGCTCCCTGAGGGCGAGCCCGATCCGTGCAGCCTCAACCGCGCGAGGCCCCTTTAGCGTAATGGAGACATCCACCAGGCGCCGCAGGGCGATCGGCGGCGGCTCCGGGTTCGAGAAGTCCGCGCCCAGAGACGCCTCGTCATACGCCGGGGCACGAACCAGCACGCGGTATTGCTCCGGCCAAACACCCGCGAACCGGACGTGTCCTTGATCATCGGTGCGACCCTCCTTTTCCTCTCGCCCCGGCGCACGTACGCGCACCGACGCACCGGGTATCGGCTCCCCGCCGTGCGCATCCACGACCGTCAGGACCACGTCCACCGGCTTCATCGGCGTCAAGACGAGATGGTGCTGGACCGGCTCATCGTTCTCTACCGGCCAATCCCAGGTTGCCCCTGAGACAATGCAGTAGTTGAGCAAGGGCGGCTCGCGGAAAACAAAACGGATCGGATGTGGAGCCTTAATCGCAGAGCCGAGCATCTCGCTTTCCTCGGGATACAGAACGAAATACCCGTCGCGGATGGTCGCAGCGCGTTCGACGGTCTGCCGCTCGGAAACTTGATGACTGACGAGCACCGGGCCGGCCGACTCGCTCATGGGTTTCGGGGCTTCACCTTCGCTCTCAAGCATCAGCGTAACGACGGCCAACGGCTTGTCGGTCTGGAGGGTGATCGGTTCGTGATCGCTCTGGTACCGGCGGATCATCTCCGGAGTGATCTGGTGCGCGCTGAGGCGCTCGACGGGCAACCCGTCCAACTTTACCCCCGACACATAAGCCACGGCTGAGACATCCCTAATTTCCACGGAGAACCGGCCGTCCGCATCCGTCTGGAGATTTTTCCCGGCCGCCCGAAGCCGGTAGTCAGCCAAGGGACGGCCTGTTGCCGAGGACACCAGTCGTGCGATGATCTCCGCCGACTCTAAGCGGCGGCGCTCCTGCACCGCCAGCGCGACTTCCTTGCGAAACGCCGGCCCGGGAGGAACCTCGAGCACGGCCCGGCCGTGGAAGGGAAACACCGCGTTCGCGTCAAGCGTCAGAGCCACGCACACCCGGTCGACGTCCTTCGGCTCGTATCCGCCCTCGCGCAGGACAGACGTCGGGATAGGGCCGGCCAGATGGAACATGCCGTCGGAGAACTCCGTGACCCGAACCTCTTCATTAGCCACCTGCAACACTCCCTTGAAAAACTGGAAGTTCGCCTTCAGGTACACCGACCCGAGCGCCGATTCAATGCGTTCGGCCGGCACCGCCTGGCCGTCTTCGGCCACCAACCGGATCGCCACATCCACGGTCTGTTCGCGTCGGCCGGGGGAGCCGGCGACCCTAGCCGGCATTCCCGCCGCCACGAGAACCCCCAAAGCCCCCGCCGCCAACACCAGGCGGATCATTCGCTTCTTCGTTCGAGTCATGGCGTTACTCTCCCACCCATTGGCCGTCCGGCGTGCCAACTTCCTTGTCCGACTGGACCTTACAGAAGTCGCCGTTGGGGTCGGTGCTGGACTTCGTCCACCGGAGCCAGGCCTCCGCGTCCTCGTTGAAGATGTAGCCCTCCTCGGCCCACGCCGCCGTGGTCATCGAGTGCAGGATTTTCCAGGTCTGCAGCGCCTGGGCGCCACTACTGTAAAACACGGAGGCGTCCTTGGTCTTGACGCCCTCGGCCGTCTGTGTAAATTCGTCGGCGTTGGGTCCCCCCAGGCCAACGTCGCCGTCGCCGTAGAACTTGCCCCAAATGGGGTCTCCGTCGGACTTGTTGATTGTGATGATGCCGAAAGCGGTGGATCGGCCACCCTGGTCGCCGCCGCCGGCGGCCTCGATGCCGCCCAGAATGTTTGCAACCTCCTTGCCGCTGGAGACCACGACCGTGGCGTAACCGACCGCCGCGACGGCCCAGCCGACAGGCCCAGACGCGGCCGCCACCGCAACGATTCCCGCCGCGATGCCCATCGAGTTGTCAACCGAGTCACCCCAGTCCCACCCTTCAGCCTGGCCGATGTCTTCGACGGCCAAGTTCACTTCCGCCCCGGGATACAGTTCCGCAACGCAGGGGGTGCCCGACTTTTCCCGGATGTCGATCACCGTCCGCGTTTCTTCGCTCAGGTCGGTGACTTCCTTGCGCCCCCAATACCACACGAAGATCGCACAGCGCTCCTCGCTGGCCATTAGTTCCATCCACTCCTCGCCCGGATCCGAGAACGGGATGACCGACGTGGCGACGCGGACAGCAATGTTGTAGGTCCCCTCCGGGTTAACCCCCGGGCCATTATGGCATCGCCAGATCTGGCCGGCAGTCGGGTTAAACTCGACATTCTTGGTCTGCGTCGAATGCGACGTCCAGTACTCGCAGTTGTCGGCCGGGTGCGTCGCCCACATGTCAGCCGTCGGGCTCAGTTGCCGCGTGTACGGCTCCGCCGTCCGCCACCCGCGCCTGTTCACCACAGTATCCGGATTCAGTGCCACATGGTCCGGCGACTCCCCCTCGTCCTCGGAGTATACTTCGCCCAGGTGGCACACGTCGATACCGTAGTCAAGATAGCCCCCGACCGTTACCCACCCACTCGGGATCTCGTACTCATTCTCGTCGGGGTCTTTGAACTTGACGACCAGTCGTGTCTTGACATTGTTGCTGCGGTTGTGGCCCGTCGCTTCTAGGCTGAGGCTATACACCGCTTTGTCGATAAACACTGTGTACGCGTTCGTGTCGCCGTTGGCTTCGCCGTCACCGTCGCCGCGGCAGGCGTCACCTCCCTTGAGTCGCTCATTGCCGCTTGTCGTCGAGCTCAACGTGATCGTGTCGTTGATCTTCGTCTCCATCTTGACCTGGACGATCGTCACTTTGTCGTAAGGTGAGATTTCGAAATAATGCGGCACGTCGCCATACGAGTCGCCTGCCAGAACCTTCGGCATCGCCACGAGTTTCACCTTTGCCTTCGCCACCTTTGCCGCCCAGTAGAAGGCGGTGGTTACTTGGCCGCCGGGGGGCGGCACAAGGTTGCCCTCGCACCGCAGCGGCCAGTCCGGAACGCTCGCGTTATAGAACCAGCCTTCGATGCGAACGCGGCCGGCAGCGTCGTTGAGCGAGGTGGGCGGAACGACTTCCTTCTGGATCGCGTCCGGCGGCTTGTTGTGAATGTCCACGTAGTCCCACGGATTCGCCTGGGGAAACGGATTGAAGGCCCACCCGA
>DATKXP010000430.1:0-3546 GCA_035529015.1 Phycisphaerae bacterium
GTAGAAGTCGCCCTTGATCGTGCCGATGTACACCTTGCCGTCGGCCACCAGCGGCGACGACCACACCTCACCCGCCAGTTGCTGGACCCAGTACGGCTTGCCGGTGCGGGCATCCACACAGTGGACCTGCCCCGGCCTGTCGGCAACGTAGACAAGGCCGTCATGGACGGCCGGCGTGCTCAGGCTGTGCTGCGACAGGTCGTACGACCACACCTGGCCGCTCTGCGTGATGTCGCCGCTGCCCGAGGCGTCGATGCATTTCAGCCACGCCTCGCGTTTGCCGTGCCACGGGTCGCCGCCCGCCGTCACGTACACGCGTCCCTCGCAGAAGACCGGCATCCCGATGATCGTGCTCGGTCCCTCCTTGCGATTGTCCTGCCACTTCATGATGTCCTTCTTGGGCGCCCCGGGGTCGCAGTCGAACCGCCAGGCGGCCCGCAGGGTGGCGGGGCGACCGTCGGCCGACGGCGCCCGGAGCGGCTCGAAAGCGTAGACGATGGCGTCGCCGCCCCCGAACACGATCAGTTCCCGGCCGCTCGCCTTTCCCACGGCGCACGACGACCACATACAGTGGATGATCCGCGGCGCAAGGTGCTCGTCGTCGATTCCCACCAGGCGGCCGCTCGTCTTGTCAACCACCACGAGGCTGGGGACGTCCGGCGCGAGGCCGTGATGCGTGTTGCTCACCCCGTTCGACGTGCTCGCGTACACGAACGGCCCGTGCAGGAGCACCGAACAGTGGCACCCGTCGTGCTGGCGCGAACCCACCCCGGCCATCATGTCGAACGCCCAGATGATGTCGCCGTCGGTCTTCAGGACCTCCAGCGGCGCCTGGCCCTCGCGGGCCATGTGCGTCCCCTCATCGACGTACGGCCCGTCGTTGCCGTCGGCCTGGCCGTCGAGATCCAGGCACAGCACCTCGGCCCGGCTGCTGACGATGTAGACGCGCTTCCCCTCCACCGAAGCAGGCGAGCAGATGCCGATGTTCGTCCAGTCCAGGTACGGGTCGCGCCGAAGTTTCGGGCACACCAGTTGCCACTGGAACATCCCGTCGGCTTCACCGAAACACATCAGGACCCCGCGGTCGCCCTGGTGCCGCGGATCGCGCGGGAACCCGTTGTTCGTGCCCACCAGCACCTTCCCGCCCGCGATGATCGGCGTACCGTACGAGACGCTTCCCAGCCGCGCGGCCCACCGCACGTTCTTCCCCGTTCCCCGGACCATCTCGCCGGTGTCCGAGTTGAACTCGGGCGGCTCGAACGAGTCGGGCAGGCCGGTCTCCTCCGAGACCATGTTGCGCGACCATGCCACACCCCACTGGGGCTGGTCGGCCGCACCCAGCGGCGCCGGCAGCGCCGGAAGGCTCACGATTCCAACCAACAGGACGATGGCTCGGACAGTGGTTTTCATGCGTTCCTCCACGCTTGCGCCCGCGGCCTGCGCGACGGGGCCCGCTCATTATAGTCCGTAGCGGCGTAGCAGGCTACGCCCCCTCCGCGCGGCGGCCTTCCCAGGCCGCCGCGAACCGTTGTCGCGCTACAGCCTGGCGGCCTGGGAAGGCCACCAGGCCCACACACCAAGCGCGCATCACCCGACGAAGGCGGTCGCCAGGCGGACCATCGTCTCGTAGTTGGCCATCGTCTGCGGCGTAATGGTGCGGCCGTACGGACACGCCGACGGCATCAGGACGAACCCCCTGCCCTCGCCCGCCGTCCCGTCTTGCAGGGCCTTCGCGACGACCCTCTCGAACTCCGCCGGCGGCAGCGTCTCCACGGCGCTCGACTCCAGGTTCCCGAACAGGACCAGGTCCTTTCCGTAGTCGCGGCGGACGTCGGCCAGCAAGACGTCGCCCTGCGGCGGGGGTTCAATCGGGTCGGTGGCGGCCGCGCCCATCCCGACGATGTGCGGCAGGGCCGAACGGATACGGCCGTGGCAGTGCACGCGGGCAAACCCGCCGCCCTGCTGAATCGCCTCGACCATCGGACCCGTGTACCGTACGACGTATTCGGCAAACAGGTGCGGCGGCAGGTACGGCTCCGTCGCGTACTCCGGGCCGTAGATTCGCCACAAGCGCCCAGGAAACGCCTCCGCCACCTGCCGAGTCCGGGCGTGGATGGCACGGGCGCGCTTCTCCAGAAGCCGGTGGAACAGCCGCTGCTCCGTCAACGCCACCACCGTGTAGTCCGCCATCGAAAAGAGCGACGCCGCCGCGCACAACGGGTCCTCGGTATCGACCATCACGATGCCCCGGTCGCCGACCTCGTCCTCGGCCGCCACCAGCGGCGTCACGTCCACCTCAAAGGCGAACACGTCGTCGGGCAAATCAAGGTAGGCCGTCAGGTCGTCGAGGTCCTTGAGCAGGTGCTCCACCTGCCAGTCGGTGCTGACCTCGGGGTCGCGGCGCGCCAGCGCCGTCATCGTCCGCCCGGCCACACGAACCGTGGTGCGCGTGAAACGCGAACCGTTTTCGATCCACGTCTCGGTCGTGAAGAACTCATCGCGGGGATTGTGCGGGGCCGGACGCAGATCGGGAGACCGCATCCGGATGAGGTCCGTCTCCTCCTCCGCCAACTCAAGCAGCGGCTGCCACGACGGATCGCTGTAGATGTTGAACGGGTCCGCGTCGGACGGATCGACCGCAAACCCGCCGATCTCGTAGAAGTTGACGGGCGGCCGGTCCACCGGCTCGCCTCGCAGCGTCGCCATCAGTCGTTCGCGGCGCCTCATCCCCGATCCCCACCACCTATCCCTCTGGAGGACCCTTGCCGGTCATGCCGGCCTGTGAGCCGCGCCCGAGAATCCGGGGCAGCAGCCACGCCAGACCCAGCCCGCTCGCAATGAACACCGCCAGGCAGACCGTCCCCTGGATGACGTGCCCGTAAAGGTAACTGCCCGTCCCGAACAAGGCGGCATACACCAGCGCGCACCCCAGGACCCAACCCAGGAAGGCGTGTGGCAGGCTGTCCGGCGACGGGCCGAGCCCGGTTTCCCGGCGAATGTCCTGCCATCCCGGCCCCGCCGGACGGACCAGACGATAGAACGCCACGAGCGTCTCCCGGCTGGTCGGCCGGGTCAGCAGGGTCACGGCGACCCAGACGGCGGTCGTCACGGCCACGCTCACGGCCAGCGTGATGTGCGTCGAAAACGCCGCGCCGCACTTCCGGGCGACGAACAACGCCACCGCGATGCAGAACGAACTGATCATGGCGGCAATCTCGCTCCACGCGTTGATCCGCCACCAGAACCAACGCAACAGGTAGATCAGGCCCGTGCCGGCGCCGATCGAGAGCATCAGGTCGAACGAGTCCTTGGCGTTCTCCAGAAAGAACACCATGACCGCCGCCACCACCATCAGCCCCGCCGTCGCGACGCGCGATACCCGTACGCAGTGCTTCTCCGACGCCGCCGGACGCAGGAACCGCCGGTAGACGTCGTGCACCAGATACGACGCGCCCCAGTTCAGATGCGTGTCCATCGTCGAGACGTAGGCCGCGATCAGCGAACCCACCATGATGCCCATGAAACCCGGAGGCAGAAACTTCAGCA
>DATKXP010000431.1:0-3914 GCA_035529015.1 Phycisphaerae bacterium
GACAATCGCCTTCATCAAGGTCAAGACATCGCTCACGACGAGTTATCTGGCCGAGGTCCTGTTCACGCCGACGCCGAACGCGGTGTTGACCTACCCGTACTTCTACCTGCGATTCGCACCGTCCCTTGCGGTTACTGCATCACCCGTCTGGCCTCGTGTGTTCAACCGCGGCTGGAAGTACCTCGCCACCGCCCGGGCACGAAAGAGCATGGAGTCGGGCAAGGCGTGGGAAGGCGACGAAGCGCTCTGGCAGGACTGGCTCGCAAACGCCAAGGTGAATAACAACGAGGTCAAGTCGAGCAATACGGCCGTCATCGGCGACGGCTATGGCGATCTGGCCAGGACGGCATCCACCCTCTACCAGTGGGGCGGCGGCGGAAGGTGTATCGCGGGATAATCATGGGCCAACTGAAAGCCACATTCCGAGACCTCAATACCGAGCGGGACAAGAACGCCCTGCCGAGCGGAACGTCCGACGTTGCAATGAACGTGGTCATCGACGGGACGGAACTCAAGGGGCGGCAGGGTTTCGGGCTCTGGAGCAACTCGGCTACCAACGGTCTGTCCGGCAAGACGGTCTTGAACGCAACGGTCGAGACCTTCTCCAACGGCTACACGTATGTCGTCGTCAAGTGTACTGACGGCAAGCTCTATCAGGTCCAGGTGGACGCCACGCCCGGGGATGCGTTCGCGGCAATCGTGGACAAGTTCAGCAACCACAACACGGCCGACCGCGGCTGGTTCTATTTCTGGGCGGACCGGCTGTACTACAGCGACCGCAAGGGCGTAAGCAAGTGGCATCCCTCGGCGGGCACGTGGAAGGCCGGGATCGGCCAGGGTGCCTATCCGACCGTCACTGCCTCGGCCGCCGGCGGCAAGGAAGGCTACTATCACGTCTACTCGACGATGGCCAACAGCGTAACGAACGAAGAGGGTCTGCTGAGTCTGCCGAGCGGGGGCGTGGCGACCTACCTGTCTGAAGGAAACGGCGCCCTCACGCTGGACGGCACAAGATGGACGGCAATGTCCGTCAACGCGAACTACGAGTTCAATCAGGTCAACATTTACTGCACGTTGGGCAACACCGAGTTCAACGGCCTTGGGGCTGGGGTCGAGGTCTTCTCCGCGCGGGCGTACCTCGACTTCACGCGGCTTCTGGCGGACTTCGCCACCCCGCCTGAGATCGGCAAGCCGGACTGGGCGCAGGACCGGCGCACGCGGTGCGAGAACACGGGCACGGAACCGGTCGGAAGCAGGACGGGCTACTTCAACGGCGGCCGGGCGCTCTACCTCGACGTGTACCCGGGCGGCACTGCCGCGCCGGGTCAGTTCCTCTACTCGCTGCCCGATATCCCGACGATGCTGCCGTTGCAGCAGATTCACGGATACTCCGGCACTTACTCCGACACGACGACATTCGTTCCCCATCCCTACGAAGGCCACGGAACTACCGGCCTGGGCGGGGCCGTAACGGCCTGCGGTGCCATTGGGAGCACGTTCGTCGCCTTCACGGCCACGCAGACGTACTGGTTCCTGCCGTCCCAGAGCGGGGCGCTCAGGCCCGTCATCGCAAGCGAGGCGCAGGGCTGCATGTCCGACAAGGGCTGCGTGACGATCCCCGGCGCGGTGCATGCGCTCGGCAACACGTCATGGGTTCGGGCGACGAGGGGCGGCCTGTTGAACATCGCCCGGTACCGGTTCACCCCGACGCTTGAGGCGATCCCGATTGCCCAGCGTACGAAATCGGTCGCCGCCCACTACAGCCACAGGAACGAAGTCTGGATGGCGGTCGTCAAGGCAGCCGGTACGAAGGCGGCGCGAATCCTGATCTGGGACGAGAGCCGGGGCGGGCTGATGACGATGTTCGAGCCGGCCAACCTGAGCACCGCGGGCATCGTGGCCATGAAGGAACTCTCAACGCCGGACCACGCCCCCCAGATGCTGATCTTCCTCGACAACGGGAATATCCTGAATTACCCGGACGGGACGTACCTGGACGGGACGGCTACGGCGTATGCCTGCGAATGGCAGGGCTATTTCTCCCAGGAGAAGCGGCACCAGCACCAGCGGCTGGTCAACGTCCACATGCACATGGGAACCAACACCAACGGGATCTCGCTGGAAGTGGGCGGAATGCGCACGTCGGGCCAGAACCTGACAACCACAGGATCCAGCCTCGTCAGCAAGACGGTCACGACGGCTAACGACGTAGACGTAAGCGGGGTCGATTTCGACCCGCACATGGACGGGAACATGTTCAGAGTGAACATCTCCAGCAGCGAAGCCCAGACGGCCGCGTGGGAGGTGTCCGATATGGTCATTGACGTTCAGAAAGTAACATAAGGGTTTACCCGGGAGCCCACAATTCCCGGAGAAAAATGGCGTGTAGTGACGGGCGAGCGGGGCCCTACGCCGGACCAACCGCAGAGGTATAGAACAATGGGAACTGCAAACGTCTTGACGGCATGGGAAATCCGAAAGCTGGATCACTGGTCAGGAACCATCAACAACAAGATCAAGCTGGGCCAGCGGCTACAGAATCTGACGCTCCAGGGCACGCTGGCGGGGGGCGGCGCAACGCCGTTCATTGCCGATGGCAACATAACCGCAAACGACATCATCTGTGTCAGCGGCTACGACACGACAAGCGGCCTGCTCAAGATGAAGCAGGCTGACGCCGACGAACTGGTTCTTACCGAAGACCTGTTCTGGTCGGCGGCGGCCGTCCTGGACACCATTGAAGGCATGGCCCGGAAGCAGGGCCACTTCGTCAGCGCCCTGAACGGCACTATCGGTGCGCCCGTCTACCTGAGTCAGTCGGCTGGCGGAGTGACACTGACGGCTCCGAGTGGAGCGACGACGTGGGTGGTCAAAGTCGGCTCCCTGGCCACGGCAGGCGCGACCGGTCGCGTGAGTGTTGACCTTGGCGGGGCCGAGAAGATCATCGCTCACAACCACGGCGACGACAGCACTGGTGGAACGCTGTCGTCCATCACAGGCCTGACCGGCACTACGGAAACGACGTTCACCGTCGATGCAGGCACCACGCACAGCGAACTGGTACTCTCGGCGGCCACGGCGGGTTCGACCGGCAAGGACCTGATCCTCAAGACAGCGGCGATTGCCACGGAGGACCGGACCGTTACGTTGCCGGACCCCGGCGGTGCTGACAGCGTGGTCTACAATGCCCTTGAGGCTACCCTGACCAACAAGACGCTCACCACGCCGACCATCGGCGACTTCACCAACTCCACGCACGATCACAGCAACACAGCCAACGGCGGAACGATCAGTACGCCGGCATTGGCCGGAACGACATCGACCACGTGGTCGCTGCTTCCCGCGACGAACGACGGCGACCTGGTTCTCTCGGTCACCGGGGGCGGGTCGGACAACAGCGTCACGATCACCAACAGCGTGACCACGGGCGACATCGTATGGACGCTGCCGGACGCGACCGATACCTTCGTCGGCGTGGCGCTGGCCCAGACGCTCACCAGCAAGACGTTGACGGCCCCGATCATCAACGCCTGCACGATCACCGGCGCCGTGACGATCACCACGCCGACTGTGACGGGAACGTGGACGAATCTCGGCGCGGTGACAACCGTGGACATCAACGGCGGGACAGTCGATGGAACGGCCATCGGCGGGTCCACCCCGGCGGCGGGAGCGTTCACGACTATCGCGGCAAGCGACCACGTGACAATCGCCGCAGGAAAAGACCTGATTCTCGCCCAGGGCGCTGGCGAGATCAAACTCAACGCCGCAACCAGCGGCGGAATCATCATCAAGCCGACCTCGACCTCGACGAGTCTCGTCACGATTTCCAACGTGTCGCAGACCGGGGCGCAGACGATCAGCCTTCCCGACCTGACTGGCGGGGCTGACACGTTCGCCACGCTGAAGCTCGC
>DATKXP010000432.1:0-8802 GCA_035529015.1 Phycisphaerae bacterium
CGCGGGAACCTGTACACGGACACCGGCTGCGGGCGCCTGGACATCCAGGACGGCTTTCACCTGAGCCTGGACCACGACTTCACGAACGAGTATCTCGTGCACGTGGTGCGCGGCGGCCGCCTGAGCGTCGCCGGCACGCTCTGGGCTACGGACACGCTCTGGGGTACGGAGCACGGCTACATAACCGTGGGCGACGCCTTTCTCGACGCGGGCAGCCTCGAACTCGTCGGCGGCGGCCTCCACGTCTCTTCGACCGAGCCGGGCGTGCCGGCCGACCCGGCGCTGACCTGCGGCCCGTGCACGATCCGCTGGGGCGGCTGGCTGAGCGTCACGGGCGCTGCGGCCGACCTGGGCCATCTGGACGCGGCGTATGGCGACGTGTGGCTCGCCACGGCGGACCTCCACTGCACGTCGGCTCGCATCGGCGGCGGCGGCAAAGCGGAAGTCCGCGCCGGGCAGGACGTCCTCTGGACGGTGGACGGACGCCTCGACGTCGATAACGGCGGGGTCGTGACGGTTTCGGACGGCGGTGAGGTTTACGCGTCGCAGACGGGCGCGGGCGGGACGTGGATCAACCCCGGCGGCAAGATCACCGTCACGGGAACGGACTCCGCTCTCCGGTCGGGGCACATGGCCGTCAAGGGCGGCTCCTTCGAGGTCCTCAAGGGCGGCCTGGCCGTGTGCGACAATCTCCGCATCGACCAGGACGCCACCGTCGTCGTCAGGAACAACTGGGCGCGGCTCGAGAGTTTTGAGACCGAGGTGGGCACGGTCGGCGCCGGCGAGTTGCGGCTCGGCTACGACGCCTTGGCCCTATGCGGACCCCTCACCGCCGGCGCCGGCCCGGGGGCCAAAGGGACCGTTAAGGTCGAGTATAGTGCGGACATGTTCGTCGAGGGACCCCTCTTCGTCGGCGGGCCGGGCGAGCCCGGCCGCCTCGCCGAGGGCCGGCTTGAAATCCGTGCCAGTGACAGTGAACATCCGGGTGAGAGTCGCGTAACTGCCTTTGAGGTGCACATCGGCGGCATGCCGTACAGCAAAGGCTCGGCGCTGGTGAGTTTCCCGCCGGCGTCCCTGACGTCATATGGTGAACTCGTCGTCGGCGCCGGCGAGGGCGCCGACGGCCTGCTCCACGTCGGCAACGGCGCCTCCGTCCAGGTCCCGGAAGCCCGGATCGGGTCCGGCCCGGGGTCCACGGGCCAGATCACCCTCTGGGGATACTGGGACGGCACCTCGACGTTCTCGTGCGACGGCCTTCTGACCCTGGGCGACGAGGGCACCGGCACCCTGGAGATCCTCAATTACTCGTCCGCCGAGACCGCGCTGGCCGTCATCGGCGGCAGTCCCTCTTTCGAGCCCGGAACCGGGACCGGCACCGTTATCGTGGAGGGAGACCACGCCCGCTGGACGAACTTCACGTTCGTCGGTGTCGGCTTGGCGACAGGCTCCGCCGGGCGCATCGAGGCGCGCGGCGGCGGCCGTATCAACATCGGCGACAGCTTGGCCGTGGGCGAGGGCTCCACGGTTGAACTCGCCGACGGCAAGATGGCCATCGGGTCGCTGACCGCCGACCCGGCGCGCGGACAACTTCAGGTCGGCCTATCCCCCTCCTCCGGCTCCCTGGAGGTCAATGGCGGCCAGGTGCATTGCGCGAGTGCCGCCATCGACGGGACCTTCGTCCTGCAGAGCGGGACCGGCTGGGGGCTGGACGTGGACGGCCTCCTCGAGGTCGGCTCGGAATCTACCGGCTCGGAATCTACAGGTCTGCGCGTGGAAGACGGCGGCCGCGTCCGCGCCGGCCAGTGCCACGTTGTCAAGGGGTGGCTGATCGCGGAGACCCCTGCCCACCTGGAGGCCGGCGTCTACCTGGAGGCCGGGTCGGAACTGACGGTCGGGTCTCTGGCCGGCGCCCAGGCCGGGCTCGACATCGGCCTCAACTCGGAGGTGGCGGCACCCGTCTGCTATGTCGGCAAGGTCCACGGATCGGAAGGCATCGTGACGGTGGCTCCCGAGAGCCGGCTGTCGCTGGCGGACCCGCATTTGATGATCGATCCCGGGCTCTACATCGGCGGCTCGGAGGACGAGGCCGGCGGGTACGGCCTCGTCAGCGTCGAGGGCGCCGTCGAGATCGACGGGTTGGTGCGGCTGTGGGACGGCGGCAGGTTGGAACTGCAGGGCGGCCACCTCACCTGCACCTCGTTCGACAATGCCGCGGGCGGCACGTTCGAGATGACCGGCGGCGAACTGCACGTCGAGACCTTCCTGGGCGACCTCGTCAGCGACGGCGGCATGCTCTGCCCCGGCTCTTCCCCGGGCCTCATGGCCGTCGAGGGCAACCTGACCGTCAATGCCGGCTGCCTCCAGATCGAGATGAACGGCCTCGACCAGGGCGACCTGGCGGACGGCAACGGCATCGGATACGACTTCTTCTCGGTGGCCGGCGCCGCAACGCTCAACGGTTTCATGGAACTCGTGCTGCTCGACGGCTACCAGCCGCACGAGGGCGACGTCTTCGACGTGCTGACCGCCGATTCCGTCGTCCTCGACCCGGCCTTCTCGCTGGATTGGACCAAGGCCGATCTCGGCCCCGTCTTGTCGTGGGACTATGACGTCGCCGGCGGCAACAGCCAGACGCTCCGCCTGAAGGTCGTCCCCGAACCTGCCACGCTCGCGTTGCTGGCCGCGGGCGGCCTGGGCCTTCTTGCCCGTCGGAGTCGGAGGCGGTCGGCCTGATGGTCCCGGCCGCCGGGTCGCCCTTCTTCTTTTCGGGTATTCGCGGCGAGGCACGGCCCGCCCCGGCGGGCAAACGTCGTTGGTGCCCGTGGCGCGGACGGATTCCTTCTTGCGCGCCGCCGCCCCGATGTGTTCCACTTGCCTTCACCGCCAATCGGCGCGTGCCGATATTTGCTTGACCCGGTCCCGAATTGGTGGTATACTTCAGGCACGACGGGGGGTTGAGTGGCGTATCCGGGGCCGGGCTCGCTGCAGGCGGGCGCGGCCCGTTTTCGTTGCGCCGGGCGTGGCCGGTGCGCTCGCAGCGCGCCATGAACAGATCCGGCCGGAATCCGGCCTGGAGATAACCGGCAAGGAGGATTGACCATGTTGCGTCGAATCGGAATCGTCTGTCTCGCAGCTCTCGCAAGTCTCACCGGGTCCATCTCGGCATGGGCCATCGGCCCGGAGAAGCCGGGCTGGCGTCCGCCCGAACTCGTCGCCCCGGACGCCCTCCTCGCGGGCCACGACGGGGCCGACCGCATCCTGGCCTACGACCACTACGGGTGCCCGGCCGTGGTCTTCAGCGCCGAAAACCCGCCGCCGGGGATCCCCATCCTAGGACCCGCCGTGTGGTATGCGCGGCGGGTCCCGGGGTACGGCTGGGGCGTCGGGAAAGCGATAGGTACTAGCGGGTTGACGGTGTCGGGCTCGCTGTCGCTGGTCTTCGACCGGCACGAGTTGCCGATCGTCGGCTGCGCCTATGGGGAGACCCGCATTTCCCGCCTGTACGCGGGCAACGGGTGGAGCTGGGGGGAATCCTTCGACAAGCCCGCCACCCAGTGGTGCTCCGTGGCCGTGGACCTCTACGGCCGCGCGGCCATGGCGTTCCACTACCCCTCCCCCGGCGGGCATCCCTCCCTGCTCCTGGCCTACGACCGGGACGACAACAACGCCTTTGGGGACGTCATAGGGCCATATCAAGATATTACTGAGGTGAAGCAGAACCTGAACGGCCGCTACGTCTCCCTGGCCTTCGACCAGAGCAACCGGCCCATGATGGCCTACCAGGACGCCGACTCGCAGGACCTCATGTTCGCCGTCCAGGACGCCGGGACCGCGTGGCTCAACATGACGGTTGACAGCGCCGGCAGCCAGGGATGGATGCCTTCGCTAGCGGTCAATCCCATGACAGGCTACCCGGCCATCGCCTACGCCGGTGACGGCGGGGCCAACCTCCGCTACGCCGAGTGGGACGGCCACGACTGGCAGATGACGGTCCTGCCGAACGACCGCGGCAACGCCATCGAGGGTGTGTCGCTCGCCTTTGACCCGGCCGACGGCAACCCGGCTATCGCCTACCGCGAGGGCGACCCGTTGGGCGGCGGCCCGGCCCCCGACTGGAACTTCGGCCTCCTGGCCTTCACCTGGCGTCACGAAGACACCTGGGAGAACCAGGTCATCGCCTGGGAGGGCGACACCGGCCTTCATCCGAGCGTCGCGTTCAACGACTACGGCCCGGGCTGGGCGGGCATCGCCTATCTCGACACGCTGGGCAACGTCTGGTACGTCGAGGACCCGCCGGCGGTTCCGGAGCCGGCGACGCTGGCGCTCCTGGCGGCCGGTGTGGCGGCCGTGGCGGTCGGGCGCGGCCGGGGAGATCGGAGGCGGTCATGAGGCGCAACCGCATGGCGTTCGCGGCGCTTGCGGGCCTTGCCGCCGCGTGGGCCGCCGGCGCGGCCGAGAGTGCCGAGGCTGCGCGCCCCCCGTTCTATGTGATCCGCGACATTGGAACCGTGGATGTCCTCCGCGACGCCAACGGGGATGGTGACGCCCTCGACGTCGGCGAGAACCTCGTCTGGGCCACCGGCCTCAGTAGCGCCACCGGGATGGCGACCGACGGCCGCTGCCTCTACACCGCCGACCTGGGGAGATTAGTCGTTCACCGCGTGCAGGACCTCAATGGCGACGGCGACGCCCTCGACGCCGGGGAGTCGAGCGTCTGGGCCGACGACTTCGGCTCGAGCTGGCCGGTGGGGGTCGCGGCCGGTCCCGGCGGCACGGTCTACGTGACCGGCGATGACGGCTCGACCTGGCGCCTTTGTGACGCCAACGGCGACGGCGACGCCCTGGACGCCGGAGAGAAGATGCTCTACGCCGCCGGTATCTGGCAGCCCCGGGCCATCCTCGTCGAGCGCGACGGAAGCCTCCTGGTGGGCAGCGAGCAACGTATCTGCCGCCTGGTCGACCTCAACGGCGACGGCGACGCCCTCGACGTTGGGGAGAACCTTCCCTACACTCCCGCCCCGGGCAGCTCGGACGTCCAGCACGTCCAGTGGTGCGCAGGCCTGATCGGAGATGGGGCTGGCGGCGTCTTCGCCAGCGCCCCTTACCATGATACCGTCTACCGCGTCCGGGACCTCAACGGCGACGGCGACGCCATGGACCTGCTCGAGGTCCTCTCCTACGCCGATCCCGTCTACGGAAACCTGGACCATCCCCTAGGCATGGTGCCGTTCGGGGGCGGCGGGTTCCTCCTCGCCGACCTCCAAAACGACCGCGTCTGCCTCGTCCGGGACACCAACGGCGACGGCGACGCCCTCGACCTCGGGGAGGTAGTTCGCTATGCGGACGTCCCCGGCGCGGCCTTCGTCGTCAACATGCCCGACCCCGGCACCCTCGGCTACAACAACGTCACGCTGATTGAGGGCGACGGCAACTGGAACATCACGCACGACGCCCCGTTCGTCTCCTACGGCGACGGTGCCGAACTGGGCGTCGAGCGGATCCGCGCGGCCTGCGGCGAGGGGCCGACGAGCGTCATGACCGGCGCGGGCGGGTACAACAACGAAAACGGCGACATCACCCTTGCCGCCCCCATCGACTACAGCGGCGCCGGCGAGGCCGCCCTGACGCTGACCGCCGCCGGCAGCATCACGATCGCGCAGCCGATATTCTGCGCCGATCCCGACGCCGACCGCCTCGACCTCACGCTCACGGCCGACGCCGCGGGCCGGGGCGCCGGCCTCGTTTCCGTTCAGGCCCCCGTCCGGCTCGGCGACGGCGCCTTGACCGCCACCGGCTCGGACTTCTTCAGCGGCTTCGGCGGCCCGATCGAGGCGGGCACCGTGGACCTGACCTGCCCGGGCGGCGTCCACGTCGGCGACCTCCTCTCGGCCGCCCATCACGAGATCGACGCCATGGCGACATACGTTTTCGCAGACGGCGAGATCCGCACCGGCGGCGGGGCCGTCGGCGGAGACCTCACCGTCGAACCCGGCGGCCGCATCACCGTCTCCGGCGGGGTGTTCGAGGTCGCCTCCTCCTTGCCCTGGGCGCTCCAGGGCGAACTCGAACTCCAGAACGCCTCCCTCCACGGCAGCCCCGTCATGGTCACCGGCACGGTCCGCGGCCGGGGCGCCGGTAGCATCTCGGCGGGCCTCGTGTGCATCGGGGGCCCCGTCCTGGACTGCGCCGACGCCGGCGACCTCCTCGTCCTCGACGGCTGGCTGAGCATCACCGACCTTGCGACGCTGACCAAGACGGGCGAGGGCACACTCCTCATCAACGGGCCGCAGGACCATGGGCCCGGAAGCGTCTTCGAAATCCTGGGGGGCACGGTTGACCTGAACACCGCGGCCGGCGGCGCCGGAACCGCCAACCTGTCGATCCTCGTCGATGACGCCGCGCTCCATGTTGGGTGCAACCAATACTTGGATACGCTGGCACTCACCAACGGGGCGCTGGTCCGCTTCACCGGCGCGAACGTTGTGGTCGTCAAGCACCTCGTCATGGACGGCATCGACCTTGGCGCGATGACCCTCACGCCCGAACCGGCCACGCTCCTGCTGCTGGCCGCAGGAGGCTTGGGCTTGCTTGCCCATCGGCGGAGGCGGAGGCGGTCGGCCTGATGGTCCCGGCTGCCGCCGAGCGGCTCGGCCGCGCGGTGGGCAGGATTACCCACCGCGCCATCCCCCTGGGGCGCGATCCCACGTTGACAACGTAGCGCTGGACGCGTTATAGACTACACCTTACCGGCCGTGGCCGGCCCCGGCTGTTGGGCGGCACGCGCCTTTCCCCGAGCCATTCGTGACTCGGATCGACCGGGAACGTTCTCAAGATGGGGGCAGGCACGGATCCGGGGGGCGCAACCGTATCCGGCCTGCCCGACGGCCGGTTGGGCAGGCCGTCTGGAAGACCCCGGCCGGCTGAAAGCGAGCGCAAGAGCGTGCAACCGGAGCCAGGTGTCCGCAAGTTCTCACTCATTTCCGTGGTGGTCGCGGCCGTCCTGATCTTCGGCGCGGTGTCGGCCAGGGCAGCGACCTATTACGTGAGCCAATCCTCGGGGAACGACCGTTGGACCGGCCAGGCCGCGAGTCCCGAGGGCACCAGCGGCCCGTGGAAGACGCTGGCGCGGGCGTCAACCGACTATGTTGCCGGTGACCGCATATTGCTCAAGTGCGGCGATACCTGGAACGAGGAACTTCACCCCAAGGGAAGCGGAACGCCCAAGGACCCTATCACCATCGGTTCCTACGGCGAGGGCAGGAAGCCCGTGATTGACAGGCAGGATTACCGGCAGGATCTGATCGGCATTCACCTGGCCGATCAGGAGGGCTACAAGATCGTCGGAATCGAGTTCGCCCGGTGCATGACCGGCATCTACGCGGAGTATTCCGCCGGTTCCCCCACCAGGACGTTCCTCTGGATCGAAGACTGCTATTTCCGCGATTCGCTGACGTATGGGCATTACGAGACCTATCCCACTCCTCGGAATATCGGCCTGGGCGTCTGCCTCTTCTCGCACGAGCGCGGCAACAAGATCGTGCTGGCCGACATCACGATCAGGAATTGCGTGTTCCGAAGGCTGGCCTCCGCCGTTTGGACCAACAGCCCGGACAACTTCAACAAGAATGCGTCGTATATCTATAATTTCGGGAACATGACCTTCGAAGGCTGCCTGTTCGAGGAAGGCTATCAGTGGCAACTGGGGATCCGCGGGGTGGCGGGAGGCGCCGTGCGGAACTGCGTCACGCACGATATCGGCCGCGGCTTCCGGGCCTTCAACGGCGTGGCCGGGGCGATGTTCTTCCGCTGCAAGAACTGGGTCTTCGAAGACAGCGAATGGGGTTTCATCGACATAGGTCTGGGCAGCGGGGACGGCGAGGCGTTCGACTTCGAGGGCAACTGCGACAACATGACCATGCGCAGGTGTCTCTTCCATGACACCGACGGCCCCGGTTTTCTGCTTTGCTGTTATGCCTCCGACGGGCACCCTAACATGGGTATTCGCATGGAGAATTGCGTCCTGAACGGGAAGGCCAAACGTCCTATCGGACTTCCCCGATGCGAGATCGTCAACACGACGGATTGGAATCAAGTGACGTGGCACGAGTGCCGCTTCTATCTTTCGCCGGGGGAAGTCCTCATGAAGGTGATGGACCCCGAGAAGGACAAGCGATCGACCTTCGTCCGTTGTCTGGCCAAGAACCTCAGCCAGGCCTGCAGCACACAGAATCTGGCCGCGAAGGCCAAGGCGACGGCATCCTCGCAGGAGCCCGGCAGCGAGGCATCCAGGGCCATCGACCGGAAAGCGGCCACCTCCTGGAAGGCCGCGTCGCCGAACGACCAGTGGCTCGAGCTCGATTTCGGCAGGCCCACCGCTGTCAGCGAGTTCAGGATCAGAGAGGACGCGTCCTCCTCGGTCATCCGCTATGCCATCGAGTACTGGGACGCCAAGGCCTCCCGCTGGGCGAGTTGCTTCAACGGCCGGGCCATCGGCCCCGACTTCATCGCGCCGATCGTCAGCCGGCGCACCCGGAAGGTGCGGCTGCTGGTCATGAGGACAGAAAGCGGAAACCCCGGTATCCGCTCATTCGAGGCATACTATGATACGACCGGCTGGCTGCCGATAACGGCCGCCGGTCAGCCGGTGAAATGAGACCTGGCCCGCACTAATCCTGCAACGCTTCGTCGCCTTGTTGTCCGCCTGGTGGCCTTCCCAGGCCACGAGGAACAGGCATAGACTGCGTTCGCGGCGGCCTGGGAAGGCCGCCGCGCGGAACGTACCGTAGCAGCGCTAACGCCGGC
>DATKXP010000433.1:0-2812 GCA_035529015.1 Phycisphaerae bacterium
GCCCGGAGCGGCCGGGCCCGCAGCGGCGCGGTCGGTGGCCTGAGCGTGGGGCCCGCTCCGGCCTCGGTCCCCTCGGCCTCCGCAGGCCCCACGCCGCCCAACGAGGAGATGCCATTTTACAGAACTCTCAGGACTTGACTCGTAATAGGAGGGCGGGGGCGAGTCGGCGGTCATCTTACTCTGATCGGCCCGAACGGATTAACCATGGCCGGCAAGGTCGTTTTCCTTGCCGGCGGCCAGAGCGTGGATGCGATCGAGATCTCCGAAAGCGCATTGTGGACCTGGCCAATGAAGAAACGGCGTCCTCGGCCGGGCAGTAGAGCCTGTTCGACCCCAGCGGCCGCACCCCGGCCGGCGCGTGACTTCTGCGGCGGCCGCGCGAACGTCAACTCCTCCAGGGCCGCTCGCGTTTGACCTTCGCCAGCGCTTCTTTGGCGATCTTCGTGTCCTCGGCGATCTCGAAGTCGAACATGCCGATGAGGGCGTGGTCGGCGCCGCTGTTGAACGCGTAGGGCACGGCGTCTTTGGGCGGAATCGCCCCGGCCGCCATTATCTTGTAGGCGATCCACGGCTTCGTGACGTTCTTCATCACCTCGATCGTCTCCTGCGGGTCCTTGCACCAGTAGCCGGGGAACTCGGAGTAGGGTGCCTTCAACTCCTCGGGCTTCGGGGCGGTGGGGTAGCGGTGGTGGTGGAACGTCTTGATGTAGAAGTCGGACTCGATGCCGCGCTTCTCGCATTCGACGATGACCCGCAGGTCGTGTGCGCCGATACCGGAGGGCACGCCGTGGGCCTTGGCGATCTCGACGGCCTTCGCGAGGAGGTCGAACTTGCCCTGGGCGACGAGTTGGTCGCCGCGCACGCCCCAGACGTAGATGGCGTCGGCCCCGGCGTCGAGCAGGTCATCGATCTGTCGGATGTAATCGGCCATGCCGGGTTTGCACTCGGCGGTGGGGCAGATGATCGACTGGATCTTGCCGCCCCGTTCGCGGCGGTATTTCTTCAGGGTCTGGATGATGGGCGGCGGATTGTGGACCGAGAGGGTGTTGATGCCGTGCTGCTCGGCCAGGGCCATCGTCTCGAAGATCTTCTCCTCGGTGTTGTAGTGTGCGGCCAGGTTGTAGACGTACCGCAGGTCACGGCTGTGGGTGTAGTGGGTCAGGAGGTTCCCGCCCAGCAGAACGCGGCTGACCTGCAGGTCGCCGATCTTGCCGCAGGGCAGGGCGTCGGCCTGCGGTTGCTTCGCGTCAGGCTTCTTCTCTGCGCCTTGAGCAGACGTCTCGGCAGCCCCCACAGCCAGCGCCCCAGCGGCGGAAGAGAGGAGCGAGTTTCGCAAGAAAGCGCGGCGGTTGGTTTCGGATGGCACAGCAGATCTCCTTTGCAGAGGCAATGTGCCTGTTAGCGTAGCGTACGTGGCGCGCGTGTCAAGAACCGAAGAACGTTCCGAAGACCATCAGGCCGTTGAACAGGGCGTGCGCGATGATCGGAGCCACCAGGCTCCGCGTCCGGTAGGCGATGTACCCCAGGGCCAACCCCAGGAAGAAGAGCGGCAGCAGGGCCTGCGGCTCGGCCGTGAAGTGGGCGGCCGCAAAGACGGCGCTCGACACGACCAGCGCGGGCACAATCCCCACGTGCCGCACGAGAGTCATCAGCAGGATGCCGCGATACAGAAACTCCTCGGCCAGTGGCGCGATGATCACCGCCATCACCCCGGCGAACGCAAACGCCCACGGGTCGGGCGTCTTCAGAATCGCCTCCAGCACGGGATGCGGCGTCACGGGGGCCTTCAGCATGTGCATCAGGACCGCGTTCACCATCAGCGCCGCCACGCAGACCGGCAGGATGGCGGCAAAGGCGACGACGCCGTGCGCGAGGCCCGCGCCGAGGTCGCCGGCGCGGACGCCGACCGTCGCCGCTGTCCATCGGCCGAAACCTCTGAGGATGGCAAGCGCGGCAAGCACCGGAACCGTCTGGGCGATGAACAGGCCCGGGCGGAAGACGTCCGGCACCGGCAGCGGTTCCCACGGAAGCAGACCCGCCGCGGCCGCCGCATCGTAACCGAGCACGAACGCGGCGACCAGCGCTTGTGTCGCCAGGAACAGCAGCAGCCCCGTCCAGAGCGACAGCCGCACGGCCGGCAGGGCACCGTCGATGGGCAGCGGCACGGGCCGGTCGGTGATCCACCACCGGCCGATCCGCACAAACACGGCGATGCACACGGGCAGACACAGGGCGATGGCGATGATGAGCCACGGTTGCGGGAGCGAGGCGACCTCGCGCGTGGCATTGGCTGCGGCCAGGATCATCGCGGGTTCCTTGCGGCGAGACGGTGCCGCGCGGGGTCGGTCATAATTGCTGCGCGGCGGGTCTCCGTACCCGCCGCGCAAAACAGCGCGTATCCGCGGTGGGTGCACAGACCCACCGCGCACGGCCCACGGCCCAAGGGCCGTGCCACCCGTCGTCACCGTGCCGCCACGTGGACGGTGCGGTGACGCGGGCCGTCGCCCTCGCAGAAGTAGACGGCCTGCCACGTGCCGAGCACCGGCCGCCCGCCCGAGACGATCAGCACGAGCGACGGTCCGAAGAGCGACGACTTGATGTGGGCGTCGGAGTTGCCCTCGGCGTGGGCGTAGTCGCCGGACCGCGGAATCAGGCCGTTGAGGGCGGCCACCATGTCGCGCGTGACGTCGGGGTCGGCGTTCTCGTTGATCGTGACGCCGGCCGTCGTGTGCGGGACGAAGACGACGGCCAGGCCGTCGTCGATGCCCTCGGCCCGGATGGCGTCGGCTACCTCGGAGGTGATATCGACCAT
>DATKXP010000434.1:0-2577 GCA_035529015.1 Phycisphaerae bacterium
CCGCTCCAGCGGGCCGTCCCAGGCGTCGGGCCAGATGCGGCGGCAGGTTTGCCCGTCGAGGCTGACCTCGCATCGTGTGTAGCCCGGCCCGCCGAACACGACGGCCCGGCTGTCGGCGGTCCATTCCTGGATGACCGGCACGGTCCGCTCGACGAGCAGCGGAGCGCTCAGCCGAATCCCTTTCGGCTCGTCCACGCTCAGCACCACCATGTCGCGCTCGGCGCCTGACGAGGCATACGCCAGCCACTTGCCGTCGGGCGAGACGTGCAGGGGACCGGCGTCGCGATCGCCGTGGATCTTCGTGATGGTCCGCTTCACCGTATCGATGAGGACGATGCGCGGCTGGTCGGGATCGTCGGCCACGTAGGCGATCCAGGCCGCGTCGGGCGCCACGGCGCCGACCCAGGCACCGCCCTGCAACCGGATGGTGTCGCGTTTGCAGATGGGCTCGACGTGGCCGGTGGACAGATGGATGAGCCAGGCCTGCTTGGCCTTCTGCGGTTTGGTGATATCGGCCAGGAGGACCACGCATTCGCCGTCGGCCGCCCACGCCGGCGCCGAGCAGTTGTAGAACGTGTCGGCTGCTGCGCGGTGCCCGGAACCGTCACGGCGCAGGTACCCCACGCGTTTGCTCGCCCGGTAGAGGATCCATTCGCCACCGGGTCCGACCGAGAACTCGGCGTAGCCGGCGCGTTTGCCCATCGGGATCTCGGCCGCCGTGGCGATCTGGCGGTCGCGGTCGCCTTCGACCGGGACCAGCCGGTACCGCTCGCCGTCGCACACGAGCAGCGACGGGCCATCGGGATGCCAGATCGGAAGGTTCCCCACGTACTGGGGCGAGGTCTTTCCGCTGTCCTCGTGGGACGCGACACGCCGGTTGACCTTGCCGTCGCGACGGACGTAACACCAGCCGCGATGCCAGTAGAGGAGCCATTGGCTGTCGGGCGACCAGGCGCGGGCCTCGCCTTCGGCCGTCAGCCGGACCCGCTTGCCGATGGCGAAATCGAGGACCGTCGTGTTGCGGGTCGCCACCGGCCGAAGGGCCGCGGCGTCGGGCGAGAAGGCCCAGCGCCGAAGGTCCGCCGTCTTCAGCCCCATGGGGTACACCGGCGGCGGAACCTTGTCGGGCGGCGGCAGGAGGGAGTCGCCCGGCTTGACGGCGTCGGGCGACTCGGGTTCTGGTGGCGGTGGGGGCGACTCAGGCGGCGCGGGCGGCGGCTGGGGTTCCGGCGCGATTTCGGCGCCCTGATCCTGTTGGGGCGCGTCGGATTCGGCTTGCCGGTCGGAGTCGGGCGTGCCGACGTAGTTCAGGAGGATCAGGAGGGCGGCCGCCAGGAGACACAAGACGACCAGGCCGGTGTAAAGGAGGGGCCGCCGCGATCGCCGCGGCTGGTTCCACTCGTCGCCCGGCAGCCCGCTGAAATCCTGCACGTCCGCGACCTCCCCACCCGTCTATACGCGTGTCAGCGTATCGGAATTCGCGCGGAGCGGCAAGCGGTTTTCGCGCGTGCGTCTTGCCTGCGCAGGGCGTATTTGTTGGAACGACCCGCGCGCGGGGCGTATGCTGAGGCGGCAGCGTCAGCCGGCGGGCCTGTCTGCCGCGCGGCGAGGTGTACGAGAAGGTGTGGACGCCGCTTGTGCTAGCCGGCGGTAGAACTCAGGGAAGGCCGCGCGCGGATCACCGTCCGCGCTGCGAAGGTCGCCGGCAAGCAGGTGGCCGACCTGAAGGCCGTGCGCCTGCGCCGCCTGGACTGACAGCGCCTCGGGCGGACCGTTTCCGACGGAAGAGACTGTGACACCACGCGAACGCGTCCATCGCTGTCTGGAGTTCACCGGCCCCGACCGGCTGCCGCGGAACCTCTGGGTTCTGCCGCGCGTCGAGCAGGACTCGCCCGACGAGGTGGCGGCGGTGCGCCGCGACTTTCCCAGCGACATCACCGGCCCCGGCACGATCCTGGGGCCGAGGGGCTACGTCCTGGCGCGCGGTCACCGGTGCCGGGGCGGGCCGTACAAGACGGGCGTTTACGTGGACGAGTGGGGGTGCATCTGGGAGTGCAAGGAAGACGGCGTCATCGGCGAGGTCAAGCGGCCGCCGCTGGCCGAGTGGTTTGCCCTCGACCATTACCGGCCGCCGTGGGAGGTGATCGAAGGCGCCGACTGGGACGCCGTCAACCGCGCCCAGCGCGAGAACCTTGCCGGGCCGCAGCAGTTCATGCTCTGCGGGACGGGCGTGCGGCCGTTCGAGCGGATGCAGTTCCTCCGCGGCAGCGAGAACCTTTACGTGGACCTCGCCTACGGGACGGCCGAAGTCCGGGCCCTGCGCGACAGGGTCCACGAGTTTTTCATGAAGGAACTGGAAGGCTGGGTCCGGACCGACTGCGACGGCATCTCGTTCCAGGACGACTGGGGCGCGCAGGATGCGCTGCTCGTCTCGCCCGACATGTGGCGCGACCTCTTCAAGCCGCTCTACAAGGAGTACTGCGAGGCGATCCACGCCGCCGGCAAGAAGGTGTTCATGCACACCGACGGGCACATCGCCGCCATCTACGAG
Source organism: Phycisphaerae bacterium (assembly GCA_035529015.1). Lineage (GTDB taxonomy): Bacteria > Planctomycetota > Phycisphaerae > FEN-1346 > FEN-1346 > JAUVZF01. The sequence continues at coordinate 2,552 of DATKXP010000434.1, forward strand.
GACCTCATCGAGGTGGGCGTCGATGC
>DATKXP010000435.1:0-3330 GCA_035529015.1 Phycisphaerae bacterium
CTCACGGGCACGAGTTTCCAGCAGCCCGAGCAGGAAGGCCGCAGCGCCGTCCGCCTGGCCGTCCGGCACTTAAAGGGCGAGGTGCTGGAGGAACGGTACATGATCCCCTGCCCGGCCATCACGAAAGAGAACGCCCACGAGTTCAAGGGCCAGTTCTGAACGACGTCGCACGGAAGGAGTGAGATGGCCATGGAGAGTGCTCTCAAACTGGTTCTCGTTAGTTTGGCCGTGTGTGTTCCCCTTGTGGCGACCGCCGGCGCAGCCGAGACGGCTCACCGGATGGACGCCTGCAACGTCGTCTGGCAGACGCCGAGCAAGGACTCGTCCGGGTCCATGCCCCTGGGCAACGGCAGCACGGGCCTGAACGCCTGGGTCGAGGAGAACGGCGACCTTCTGTTTTACATCTCGCGGATCGACAGTTGGGGCGACAACGCGCGGCTGCTGAAGGTCGGCCGCGTGCGGATCGCCCTCGATCCGCGTCCGCAGGCCTCCTCGCCGGGGTTCCGGCAGACGCTCAGCCTCAAGGACGCCACGATGATCGTCCGCTACGGCGAAGGCGAGGCGGTGGAACTGCGGCTGTGGGCCGACGCCAACCACCCCGTCATCCACGTCGCCGTGGACAGCCCCCAGCCGATTGCCGCCACCGCCTCGATGGAATTGTGGCGGACCAAACGCGAGGAACTGCCGAGCGTTGAGGTCAGCGACGTGCTGCTCGAACGCTCCAAGCCCGGCAAGAAACACGGCCCCACCGTCGTCGAGCCCGACACGGTCCTCAAGAACCAGACCGGCCGCATCGGGTGGTACCATCGCAACGTCAAGTCCGTCGGCCCGGCCATGACGGGCGAGATCCAGGGCCTGGAAGGATTCGAGCGCCCCGACCCGCTGCTCGGCCGCACGTTCGGCGCGGTGATCCGGGCCGAGGGCGGCCGGCGTCTCGATGACCTGAATCTCCAATCGCCTGCATCGAAGGCGCACCGCTTCGACATCTACGTGGCGACGCAGCACCCCGCCACGCCCGAACAGTGGCTCAAGGTCATGGACGAGGCGATCGCGGCGACGCAGAAGATTCCCTTTGCCCGTCGGCGCGAAGCCCACGAGCGATGGTGGCATGATTTCTGGGACCGCAGTTGGATCAGCGTGACCTCGTCGGGCCCGTCGCAGACGCTTCGCCTCGTTCCGGCCAACACCCACCCCGTGCGGATCGGCTTCGACCAGGGCGGCGGGAACCGTTTCGCCGGCGAGATCGGTCGCCTGAGTCTGTACGGCAAAGCGTTGTCCGACGCCGCCGTCCAGCGGCTGGCCAAACTCCAGCGCTCGGAGCCTCCCGAGGATCGGGAAGGCTTGCTCTACGGCGGCGCGCCGAAACCGCACGCCGCGCTCGACGGCTCCGAGGACTGGGCTTTCGAGAAGGGCCTGACCATCGAGGCGTGGATCAAGCCCGAGAAGATGGGGTCCGGCGGCGGGCGCCTCGTGGACAACATCACGCCCGGCGGAAGCGACGGGTTCCTCCTGGACACCTGGCCCGGCAACGGCCTGCGCCTGATCGTCGGACGCGCCACGCTCGGGAAGCGCGATGTTCTGCCGGCCGGTCAATGGTCGCACGTGGCGGCTGTGGTCGATCCGGCCACCGGCAAGACGACGCTTTACCTCGGCGGCACGCCGCTGGCCGAGCAGGCCGTCGAAGCGGGAGACGACGCCGCCGTCGTCAGCCGCGCGTACGCCCTCCAGCGGTTCATCACGGCCTGCGCCGGCCGGGGCGCCTACCCCATCAAGTTCAACGGCACGATCTTCACGGTGCCTTATCCCAACAGGCCCGGCGACGCCGATTACCGCCGCTGGGGCCCGGGGTACTGGTGGCAGAACACGCGGCTGCCGTACATCAGCCTGTGCACCTCGGGCGACTTCGACCTTATGCAGCCGTTCTTCAAGATGTACGGCCGCGACCTCATGCCGCTCCTTAAGTTCCGGACCCGTCTGTACCTCGGCCACGGCGGGGCCTACATCCCCGAGTGCATCTACTTCTGGGGCGACATGTTCAGCGAGACCTACGGCTGGACGCCGTACCACGAGCGCAAGGACCGGCTCCAGGCCAGCGGCTGGCACAAGTGGGAGTGGGTGTCCGGGCCGGAACTCGTTCACATGATGCTCGACTACTACGACCACACGCTCGAGGAGGCGTTCCTCGCCGAGACGCTCCTGCCGGCGGCCCACGAGATCCTCACCTTCTTCGACGAGCACTACAAGGTGGACGAGCGCGGCAAACTGGTCATGCATCCGTCCCAGGCGTGCGAGACGTGGTGGGATTGCACGAACCCGATGCCCGAGGTGGCAGGCCTCCACGCCGCCACCGACCGGCTGCTCACGCTTCCCGCGGGGCTGACCACCGAGACGCAGCGCACCTTCTGGACGGCCCTGCGGAAGAAACTGCCCGACCTGCCGACGCGCGAGGTCGATGGCAAACGCATGCTCGCCCCCGCCGAGCGCTTCGCCAGCAAACGCAACAGCGAGAACCCGGAACTCTACGCGGTCTTTCCCTTCCGCCGCATCGCCATCGGCCGGCCGGGCGTCGAACTCGGCATCGAGGCCCTGCGGCACCGGTGGGACAAGGGCAACTCCGGCTGGCGGCAGGACGACATCTTCATGGCGTACCTCGGCCTGGCCGACGAGGCACGCACGAACCTCGTCGGCCGCGCACGAAAGAAGCACGACGGGTCGCGCTTCCCCGCCTTCTGGGGACCCAACTACGACTGGATCCCCGACCAGGATCACGGCGGCGTCCTGATGAAGGCCCTCCAGGCGATGCTCCTCCAGACCGACGGACGCAAGATGTACCTGCTTCCGGCGTGGCCCAAAGACTGGGACGTCGAGTTCCGGCTGCACGCGCCTTACAAGACCACCGTTGAGTGCACGGTCCGCGGCGGGAAAGTCCGCAAACTCACGGTCACACCGTCCGAGCGCCGGGCCGACCTCGTGACCATGGAACCGCAGTGACGATGAGGAGTCTTCCTCATGGGTGGTGACGCCAAGGCCAAGACCGACCGCGTCCTGGCTGCCATCGGCCATCGCGAGACCGACCGCGTGCCCGTGGGCGAGTTCTTCTGGACCAACTTCCTCCGCCGCGCGAAGCGCGAGTTGAACGTCGGCGACAACTTCGATCCGTACCGCCACTGGGACCTCGACATGATCGTGATGAACCCGAACATGGACCCGCACCTGACGGGCATCGAGGTCCTGGAGGACACGCCGGAGCGTAAACTCGTGCGGACCGGTTTCGGCGCGCGCATCGAGCGGCGCGGCACGTACCCCATGCCGCAGTACCTGGACTTCGAG
>DATKXP010000436.1:0-10018 GCA_035529015.1 Phycisphaerae bacterium
GCGGACTGTCACGTGTCGCCCACGCCGGAAGGCGGCGTGAGCATCGCCATCGACGAACTGCTGCGGCGGATGGACGCGGCCGGCGTGGACCGGGCGGTCACGTGGCTCCAGCCGCCGTACCGGCGCGACACCGACGAGGCCAACGCCTACATCCACCGGGCCATGCGGGAGCATCCCGACCGGATTCTCGGCTTCGGGTGGGCCGACCCGAACCTGGGCGTCGAGAAGGCCACCGAAACCGTCCGCCGCTGCATCCAGGAGTACGGGTTCCACGGCGTGAAACTCAACGGAGCCCAGAACGCGTTCTTCATCGACGATCCGGACCTGAGCCTGCCCGTCGTCGAGGAGATCGCGCGGGCGGGCACCGTCCTGGCGTTTCACGTCGGGGCCGACGCCTTCGAGCAGACCCACCCGTTCCGCGTGGCGAAGATTGCGCAGATGTATCCGGACACCGCGATCCTCGTGGTCCACATGGGCGGCGTGGGCCATGCCGACCTGACCCGGGCAACGATCGAGTTTGCCGAAGCGTGTCCGAACCTGACGCTCATCGGCAGCGCGGTCCGCACGGCGGCCATCCTGTCGGCCATCCGCACGTTGGGCGCCGACCGCGTGTGCTTCGGCAGCGACACCCCCTTCGACCTCATGCACGTGGAACTGGCCAGGTACCGGGCCCTGCTCGATGGAGAAGCCTCCGAGCAGGAGAAGGCCGCCGTTCTCGGCGGCAACATCGCCCGTCTCTTCGGCCTGAGGGGATGATGCGGTGCGGGCACCGGCTTCATCGCCCGCAAAGGACGCCGGACCAACCACCTATGCCCGGGACCGCCGGCGCGCACCGGGGGGGAGGGAGTACGTCACACAACCTCGATGTCCTTCGCGCCTTCCCAGGCGCCGTGGAGGTTGCAGTCGTCCAGTGCGCGCAGCGGCCCCAGATTCTTGCACAGTCGAACGCGTGCCTTCAGGACCGGCCACGTCGTCCCGGCCGCCACCGACAGGCGCGACAGGTACTTGTCGCCCGCGTACAGGTCGATGAACCGGATAAAATGGCCCTGCTCGTTGGGGTGCTCGAGGAGTTTACCCACCTCCACCGCCACGTCGAACCACTCGCCCGCCTTAACCCGGTCGGGCGCGGTGATGATGGGCAGGTGCTTCTTCTCCAGGTCCGTCAGGTTGTTGGGGTCCAAGGGCCTGTTCACGCCCGCGAGCAGATCCTGACTCGTAAGAACCATCCGACGTCTCCTTCCTGCCCGCAGCGCCCGCGGCCCGCGCACAGCGGCGCCGGGCCAGCGCGTCGGGCCTTCTACGCGGCCTCCCACTTATAGAAATCCTGAATGATAGCGGCGGCCGACTCGACACCGACTCGCATCGCACCGGCACAAAGCATCTCGTGGAACTGCTTGAACCGCGTGATGCCGCCGGCCGCCTCAATCTGAACCGACTTGCCCAGAGCCCGTTTCAACAACTGAACGTCGTGCAGCCTCACCCCTGCCTTGCCGAATCCGGAGTGGGTCTTGAGGATATCGGCACCGCCGTCCATCGCCAGTTTGGCCGCCCGGATCTTCTCGGCATCGCTCAGGTAGCAGCACTCCAGGGTCGCCTTGAGGACCAGGCCGCCGGCCAGCCTCCGGACAGCCGCCACCTCTTCCTGGACGTCGGCGTACCGGCTGCTCTTCATGGCCACCAGGTTGATGGCCATGTCGATCTCACCGGCGCCGGCCTCGATCGACGTGGCCGCCTCGTCGCACTTGGCCCGCACGCCCGAATAGCCGAGCGGAATCCCCGCCGTGCCGCAGATCACAACGCCCGTGCCGCGCAGCAACCGCGCGGCGTACGATACGGCATACGGGGGCAGGCTGACTGAGCCGAACTTGTGCTCGGCCGCGCTGCGACAGGCCTGCTCAATATCCTGGAACGTCTGGTCCGGCGCCAGCACCAGGTGGTCTACGGCCTGGACCACCGCTCCGACCGTCAGGTCGGCCACCGCGTTTCGTGAAGGCATGATGTGCTCCCCCATCCGATGCTGCGACGTGCTCTCGAACGCCTGTGACACCGCCGCAACGATTTGCCCCACCCTTGCGGCCGATGAAGGCGTCCGCCCGTACATTAAAAGGTAGGCGCTGACGGCCACCGGGGACAATCCGGGACCCGCCGGTTTCGGGTATCGTGCGACGTGCTCGGCGTTGTATCGGGGAATTCCCCGATAGCCGCCGCAGGTGAAGGCGACGCCGGTCCGGGCCGCTTTGCGCGGCGGGTCAGGTAAGTCTTTTGCCGTCGGGTGCCATGCCCACGTTTGCGTGTGCATGCCGTGGCGACAACTGATTGGGCTCGTAGCCCAAGTGGTTGCGCCGCTTACTTACGTGCGCGGCTAGTTTTCTCGCGTGGCTGGTCGGGCGCGAGTGTAACTAGCCGCGAGCGTAAGCGAGCGGGCGCCGTTCTCGCCACAGCGCAAGACTTACGTAAGTGCGCTTAGCCGCTTTCGCTCTCGCGGACGTAGTAAATCGCGTGCTGCAGGAGTTCGGTGGCGTCGGCGAGGTTCAACTTCTGCTTGATGTGCGCCCGATACGTTTCGATGGTCTTCGGACTCAGGTGCAGCCGCCGGGCGATCTCGCCCGTGCCGAGGCCCCGTCCGATGAGACCGAACACCTCGAGTTCGCGGTCGCTGAGCCGATCCACGGGCGACCCGCCGTCCGCCGGAACACCCCGGACGAGTTGCGCAAGCAGGCGCGACGCCACGGCATCGCTCAGATAGATGCCTCCGTCGAGGACGCGCCGCAGCGCCGTCAGCACCTCGTCGGTGGCCGCCTCCTTCATCAGGTATCCCGTTGCGCCGGCACGAAGCGCGCGCTCGGCGTACACGCCCTCATCGCTCATCGAGAGCACCAGGACGGGCAGGCCGGCGTGCCGGACGCGGATGTCCTTGATGAGTTCCAGGCCGCTCGCCCCCTTCAGCGAAAGATCCACGATCGCGACGTCGGGCTGGTGCTCGGCGATGGCCTCGAGGGCGTCGGCGGCCGTCTCGGCTTCCGCGCACACCGCCAGGTCCGGCTCGTGGTCGATCAGCAACCGCAGCCCTTGGCGGACCACGGGGTGATCGTCCACCACCACGACGCGGGCCGCCTGACCGGCTCTGCGCCCCGGCTTCTTGCCCCTGGATCGCTTCGGCACGGCGTTCATTCCCTCCCGGCGGCCCTTTCGGGCGGCAGCGCACACACCACTGCGGTTCCTCCTTCGGGCCCGCGGCGTACGTCAAGCGATGCCCCGATGATATCAGCGCGGTACTTCATGATCCGGAGGCCCATCCCCCCCTTCGTGTCGGCGTCGTCGGGCAGCCCCACGCCGTCGTCGCGAACCGTCAGGACAACGCCGCCGTCTTCCTCGGCCAGCGCGATCCACACGTGCTCGGGCTGACCGTGCCGCGTGGCGTTGTTCACGGCTTCCTGCGTAATCCGGTGCAGATGAACCGCCGTGTTGCGGTCGAAGGCCACCTTCGTCAAGCCATACGCGAAGGCGCATGGGATGCCGAAGACCTCCTCGACGCGGGCGGCCATTTCCTCGAGGGCCTTGTTGAGCCCGCCCTCGGAGAGGTCCACGGGACACAGGCCCCGCGAAATCGCCCGGGCGTGCGCCACGGTCTCGCGGACCAGGATCGCGATCTCGGCGGCCTGCTCGGCCTCCGCCGACGAGACGGCCGCAAGCCGCTGCGACAGCACCTTCGACAGGAACGCCACCCCTGCCAGGTTCTGGCCGAGGACATCGTGCAGGTCTCGGCCGATGCGCCGCTGCTCCTCGTCGCTGATCTGGAGGATCTCGCGCTCCAGTTCGCGGCGTTCCGTAATGTCGATCCCCAGTTCCAGCACCAGGTGCGTGCCGTCGCTTGCGGCAAACGCGTACGCCCACACGTGATAGTCGCGGCCCCGGACGCTGGTCCAGATCCACTCTCGCGGCTCCCCGGTGCTCAAGACTTCGTCGGCATAGCACACCTCGCAGGGCGTCGTCCGCCCGCGCATGACGCTGTAACAGGGCCGTCCGGCGGGATCGCCGAAGATGTCGAGAAACCGGTGGTTCGCAAAGCGGATCGTTCTGTCCCGGGCGCGAAGCAGCACAAAGCCGGGCAACATGTTGAGTACCGAGAAGATGCGCCGCCGTTCGGTCTCCAGACGCTCCTGAACGAGCCGGCGTTCGGCGATCTCTTGCTCCAGCGCCGCGTTGGCGTCGGCCAGTTCCGCCGTCCGGCGCGCCACCCGCTTCTCCAACCGGTCGCCGGCCTTGCGGAGCAGGTTGGCGTAACGCTCCTGCCGCTTCAGCAGATGCTCGCGCTCGGCCTCGGCCCGTTCGCGTTCGGCGATCTCGGCGCGCAGGGCCGCGTTCACGCGCTCGAGTTCCTCGGTGCGGTGCTTCAGTTGCGCGACCAGATCGTCGCGCGTTTGCCGCAGCGACTCGGTCTCGTGTCTCATGTCGCCGGCGCCCATCGTCTTGTCCCACATTGTCGGGGCCCGTCGGCCCATGCAGCGGCCCGGCCGTGCCGGGGCACATAGTATAGGCACTCGGCGGGGCATTCCGCAAGCCGGCGGGGGCCTGCGACGGTCAGATGCGCGGTCTGAAATCTGAGATGTGAGATCTGAGACGTGAGATCGGAGATTTGAGATCGGAGATTTGAAATCTGAAATGTGAGATCGGAGACGTGAGATCTGAGATTTGAGATCGGAGACGCCAAATCTGAGACGCGAAATCGGAGATTTGAGATCGGAGATTTGAGATCTCAGACGTGAGATCTGAGATGTGAGATCGGAGATTTGAGATCTGAGATTTGAAATCTGAAATCTGAAGTCTGAAATCTCAGATCTGAGATCCGCAACCTCAGAACCGGAATCTGCAATCTCACCCGCCACGCCCTGGGTTTCAAGCGGTATGTGCTGCGCGCCCGAAACGTCGCTGTGCCTTCTCACGGGGCGGCCGCCCTCCTCGCTTGCCTGCTGTGCGCCGCGACAACCCCCGCGACCGCCCAGGAACGTCCGCCTCGAACTCCGCGCCCGCGAAGACGGCACCAAACTCGACCGCCTCTTTCTCACGCCCGACGCCGACGCCAAACCTCGATAAGGCGTGTGGCACGGCCGGCTTGCCCAGGCGTGCATTGTTGCCTAACGCGAGACCCCCTCACGGCGAGCCGGCACCTGGAAGCATTCCCGCTAGTTCCTCAACCGTCGCCGTGCCGGTGGTTCCGATCTTGCGGACGGTGACGGCGGCGGCCAGGTTCCCCAGTTCGGCCGCCTCGGCGGGCGTCGCGCCCGCCCCGAGTGCCATGGCGATACTCGCCAGAACCGAGTCGCCCGCGCCCACACTGTCGATGGGCGGGTCGGCCGGGATGCCCGGAACGTGCGTCACGTCGTCGCCGGCGGCCGCCACGACGCCGTCCTCGCCCAGCGTCACGAACACGTCGTGTCCGAGTTCGTTCGACCACCGGGCGGCCAGCGCCCCCAGGTCGGCCCCCTGCTCTGCCGCGCCGAAGCGCTGCACGAGTTCCAACGCGTTGACCTTGATCCGCACGTCCGCGAACTCAGCGATCGAGGTGCGGCTGTCGGCGATGAAGACCTTCTGCGGATACGCCCTGGCCAGCGCCGCGAGTTCCGTCCTGACGCGGCGCGTCAGCACGCCGCAACCCGGATCGGGAACCTGGTCCATCGCCACAACGACGTCGGCGTCGGCCGCCGCGGCGCCGAGGCCGCCGATCATCTCGTCCTCCAACTCCTCGGGCACGGGCGTGCGGCTGCGGAGGTCGAGGCGGCTGAGTTCCTCCGGCGGCCGGTCCGCGTGCACCAGCAGCGGCTTCGTGTACGTGAACGTCATCCGGTCCGGCCGCGCGAGGAAGTGCGTCAGGTCCACACCCATCTTGGCCAGCGCGCCGCGAAGTTCGGCCCCTTCGCCGTCGTCGCCGCAGAGGCCGACCGCCGCCAGCGTCTTCGGCCCGAGCGCCGCCAGATTCGCCAGCACGTTGCCCCCCGCCCCCGGCTGCGGTCGCACGCGGACCACGTTACGCACCGGCAGGCCCGTCTCGATCGACGTCTCGGCCAGCGCCGGGTCAATCTCCAAGTACCGGTCCAGCGCGATGTCGCCGACCAGGACCACGCGAAGACGTGCGTAGGCCGACGTAATGGATTCGAAGCGGTCAGGCGTCATGAACATTCCTCCGCCCGGACGACTCATGCGGCGCAAGCGCCGCGGCCAAGGCCATCTGCACGGCGGCTGCTCCTGACGGCACCTACCTGCCGAACAGCAGCCGCACGAGTTGCGCGTGGCACGTGAAGTCGGCGACGACCATATCGGCGCCGGCCCGAATGAGCCGGTCGCGCTTCCACTGGTTGACTCGTCCGCCGCCGGCCGCTTCGTCGCTGGCCACCGCCACGGCGTAGCCGCCGACCTCTTTGCCGTTGGCGATTTCGACGAAGCCGTCGCCGAAGACCAGGAGTTCGTCGCCGGGAATCCGGTTCTCGGCCAGCATCCGCTCCATAACGGCGCTTTTGCTCGACGCTTCATGGTCGTCGCGCGCGCCATAGATGTGCCGGCCGAAGTGGCGATCGATCTCGAGCAGCCGCGCCTCCTCAAGAACGTACGGCTCATCGGTGCCGGAAGCCAGACACAGAACCACGTCGCGCCCGGCGAGCGCCTCCAGGAACGCCCGCGCGCCGGCCAGCAGCGTCTCGTCAGGCTCGACCTGCCCCGACGCCACGGCCCCGCGCCGGCCTTTGATGTGCTCAAGCAGCCGCCGGAGGTACTCCGCCTTGTACGCCTTCGGGTCGCGCGGCGTCCCGCCGAACTCACTGACGCGCTCGGCCAGGCGTATCGTCTGATAGATCGTCGGCAGGCCGGTCGTCTCTTCGACGTCCTCGGTCACGAGACGCGCCAGGGCATCGCGGTCGAGGCCGGTCGCGACCGGCTCAAGGACCTCGACCATCATTGGAATCATGACACCCTGCCAGCCTTCGCGCAGGAGCGACAAGGTCCCGTCGAAGTCAAAGAGAGCAAAGCGGAATCGGCGCCCTTCGGGCGGGCGGATGACTTCGATCTCGGCAGGCCCTGACGGCATGTCACCCACCCACCTGCTCGACAAGCAGCCCGTGCAGCGCCGGCAGCGTCGCTCGGTGATCGCCCCGGATATAGTAACTCGTCCCGCCGTCGCGCACCGTTCGAACCAGGACCGTCTTGTATGGCCGAAAGTAGTACTCCGGCGAATCCTTCGGCGGCTCGGTCTTGAGGTCGCCCGTGAGCGCCGCCAGATCGAAAACGGCCGCCGTGAAGTGGCAGATCTCGCGCCCCTGCTGCCGGGCCACGTTTCGTGCCATCGCCAGCGCCTTCAGGTACACCTCCGGCCCCATGACCGCGCTGCCGCAACAGAGCACGACGCCGCCTTCCAGGCCCTCGACGACGCGCGCCAGGACGAGGAAATCACGGTAACTTGCCGCCCCGATGGCCGCGCCATCACAGTTCGGATGCTCGTGCACGATGTCGTACCCGATGCCGACGTGCACGGTCGCCGGGACGCCGCTCTCATAGGCGGTCGCAAAGATTGAAACGTCGCGGTGCGGCCAGTCAGTCGCCGCGATGTGCCGGCCGAGCGCCTCGCCGAAACCCAGCCCATCGCGCCGCCCCGCCGCAATGATGTCGTTGAGTTCCCCCGTCTCCCGCCACAGGCCGAACTGGCCTTCCGAAATGTAGCGGGCGACCGACTCGGTCGTCTCGCCGAACCGCGCCAGTTCGTAGTCGTGGACCGCGCAGGCGCCGTTCATCGCGACGACCGAGACCCACCCGCGCCGCACCAGGTCGATGACGTACCGGCTCAGGCCCTGCTTGATGACGTGAGCGCCCATCAGGAGGACGATGCTCTTGCCGCGCTCCCGTGCGGCCGCCATCGCATCGGCCAGGGAAGGAAGGTTCGGATGGTCGAAAGGGATCGGCCGCTCGCCGACCTCCAGCACGTCCTCCAGGTCCATGTCGCTCGTGCGCTCGTCCATCGGCCGGATGTCGAGCGCATCTCGGTCGAACTCGGAGTACTTGCCACCCACGTGCGGCGTCCCTCTCGGGAACCCTCGGCATCGCGTGCCCAGGATAGCCACGCCGCCGAGTTGCGTCCAGCGCATAACAGCCCGACAGGGCGGCCTCACAAACCTTCGCCGATTTTTCGCTTGGCCTGCCGCCCCATCCGCCGACAAGATAGAGGGGAGATTGTGCGCAAGCGGCAGGCCTGCGGGCACCACTCCCGCAGCCGCCGGCGCGCCGACACAGCCGCCCGCATACGTCAGGCCGACGTTGGGAGGACACCGCCATGACCCGTCTCGAAACCGCGACACACACCCCCGCCGTCTCCGGCGGCGTGGACGCCGAATCGATCCGGGCCGACTTCACCCGTCACCTCAAGCACACCCTCGGCCGCGACCGCTACAGCGCCACCCCCCACGACCAGTACCTGGCCCTGGCCCTGGCCACGCGCGACCGCCTCATCGAACGCTGGATCCAGACCCAGCAGACCCACCACCGGCGACAGGTCAAACGCGTGTACTACCTGTCGCTGGAGTACCTGACGGGCCGCTCCCTCGGCAACAACGTCATCAACCTGATGATGGAGAAGGGGGTCCACGAGGCGATGGGCGACCTGGGCTTCGACTGGATCGAACTGCGCGACGAAGAGGTGGACGCCGGCCTCGGCAACGGCGGCCTCGGACGCCTGGCCGCCTGCTTCCTCGAATCGCTCGCCACCATGCAGATCCCCGCCATGGGGTACGGCCTGCGATACGACTACGGCATCTTCCGTCAGACCATCGAGAACGGGTACCAGGTCGAGAAGCCCGACGACTGGCTCCGCGGCGGGCACCCGTGGGAGATTCCCCGGCCCGACTACCTCATCCCCGTCCGCTTCGAGGGACGCGTCGAAGAAGGCCGCCAGGGCGGCAGGCAGGTCGCCCACTGGTTCGACACCAAGACCGTGTTCGGCATGCCGTACGACACGCCGGTCGTCGGCTACGGCGGCCAGACCGTCAACACGCTGCGCCTGTGGAGCGCGCGGTCGGCCATGGAGTTCGGCCTCGAGGACTTCCAGCACGGCGACTACATCGCCGCCGTCCAGGCCAAGGTCGCCGCCGAGAGCCTCACCAAGGTCCTGTACCCCGACGACACGGTCTCGGCGGGCCGGGACCTTCGTCTGCGGCAGGAGTATTTTTTCGTCGCCTGTTCGCTGTTCGACATCCTCCGCCGCTTCAAGACCGACGGCACCTCGTGGCACGAACTGCCGAACCGCGCCGCGATCCAACTCAACGACACGCACCCCGCCCTGGCCGTGCCCGAACTGATGCGCCTCCTCGTCGATGAGGAAGGACTCATCTGGGAAGAGGCGTGGGACCTGACGGTCCGATCCCTCGGCTACACGAACCACACCCTCATGGCCGAAGCGCTCGAGAAGTGGCCCGTCGAGATGATCGGCCGCATCCTGCCACGCCACCTCCAGATCATCCACGAGATCAACCGGCGGTTTCTGCGCGTCGTCGCGGCCCACTTTCCCGGCGACGAAGGGCGGTTTCGACGCATGAGCCTCATCCAGGAGGGCGCCGAGAAGAAGGTCCGCATGGCGCACCTGGCCATCGTCGGCTCGCACTCGACCAACGGCGTCTCGGCAATCCACACCGACCTCGTCAAGCACCGCCTTGTCCCCGACTTCCACGACATGTATCCGCAGCGGTTCAACTCGAAGACGAACGGCGTGACGCAGCGCCGGTGGCTCCTGAAGGCCAACCCCCCGCTCGCGGCGCTGATCACCGAGACCATCGGCGACGGGTGGATCCGGGCCCTGAAAGGTCTGGAGCACCTCGTGTCCCTGGCCGACGACCCCGACTTCCGCGAGCGGTTCATGGCCGTCAAACACCGGGCCAAGGCACACCTGGCCGACTACCTCCGCACCAAACACGGGTACCGCCTGGACCCCGACTCGCTCTTCGACGTGCAGGTCAAGCGCTTCCACGAATACAAGCGCCAGTTG
>DATKXP010000437.1:0-2930 GCA_035529015.1 Phycisphaerae bacterium
GCGCCGAACTTCAGGGGCGTGCGGCAGGCGGTGGGCACCTTGAAGGTCTGGATCTCGCGGACGCGGATGTCGGACTGCATGGGCGGCCCCTTTCACGATACGGGCTTGCGCGGCGGGCCCGCCTTCGCGAATCGTCGATTCGCTTCGGCGGGTCTTCGACAAGCCCGGCGGCTAAATAAGTACCCGCGGGCCCGCAGGGGGTCAACGGTTTATCGGGGGGGGGCGATTGGCCCTTCTCGCCAGCCGCCGGTTTCGATACCATGGCCACAACGCGTCGGCCCCGAAAGGAATCGCGCATGCGTCGGACGTTGACGTTCGCCATCCTTGCCGCCTTCGTGCTTGCGGGCCCCGTCTCGGCCGCCGAACTGGCACGCTTCACGATCACCGAACCGCTCGGCATCGACTGGACCGACGAGTGGTTGACGTACGACCTGACGGTCAAGAAACTGCCTCTGCCCGACCTCGCGACGCTGGCGCTGGCCGCGGCGCCCGAACCGGCGAAGGAAGGCAAGGAGCCCCCGCCGCCCGAGGTCGTGCCGGCCCAGTTCCTCCCGACCCGTCACAAGGGCGGCGTGCGGGTCCTCTTCCGGACGTCGCTCAAGAAGAATCAGACGATCACCTTCACCGTGACCGACGGCGCGAAGATGCCGCCCACCTGGCCGCACGTTGCCATCACCGAGAAGGGCGGCCGCACGATCGTCTCGAGCGGCATGTACGAGGTCGAGTTCGACGCGAAGAAGCCGCTGCCCATGAACGCCATGCGCGCGGGCTCGGCGAAGCCGACGATGGGCGCCTTCCGGTGGCCGAAGGGCATCGAACCGACCGGCGTCACGGACGTCTGGTACGTTCGCGGTCCCGCGCGGTCGCTTCTGAAGCGGACGTTCCAGTTCAAGGACCTGACGCTGGCGTACGAGATCCTGTTCGACTTCCGCGCGGGCGATCCGTGGATCAACGTCTGCGACAAGTACGCCCTGACGCCGGGCGCCGCCGTCACGCTCGACCTCTCGCCGCTCGGGGCCGACGTGGTCTACCACCCGCACACGTACAACGCCCGGACGTTCAAGCACGACGGGAAGGCCGAGGACACCACGCTCGAACCGCCGCAGCACGCCATCGCGACGCTCGGCCCGATCTGGCGCGACATCTGGTTCGGCGGCGGGCCGTTCGCGTTCATCTACAAGACGGGGGCCGACCACGGCGTGGGCCTGGCGGCGGTACGCGGCAGCCAGTGGCGGTCGGTCGAGAGCGTCAGCCTGGAATCGCAGAACCTGTTCGTCCACGGCGACAAGGAGAAGCCGGGGCAGGTCCGCGTCCGCATCCCCACCGACGCCGGCGAGCGGCACTGGGCCTTTATCCTCGGCCCGCCCGACCTGCGGAAGGACCTCAGCCGCATGACGCGCTCCCACGCCGACATCCCACTCGACACGGTCCTATCGCAATGGGTTCTCGACTGGAAGTCCGACGCCCCCGCCGTCAGCCACGGCATGGCGGGCGTGTACCTGGGGGGTCACTTCAACCAGCACTCGTTCAACCCGACGACGTTCCCGCGCCGCGTCCGCAGCGGCCTGCCGAAGAAGGGGCCCGTCAAGAGCCGCGACCTGGCGGTCCTCGCCTACATCTTCTCGAACCCCGACTACTGGCCGGGGCCGGCGTACCGGTGGAAGATCGGCAACCCGAACTTCCACACGGACATGTACTCGATTCCGCTGGCCATCGGCCTGGTGATGCCCGACCATCCGCACGCCCGGCGGTGGGTCGAGCAGGGCGTCGAGGAGACCAGGGGTAACGTCTACCGCGACTCGTTCGGCGGCGGGGCGTGGGCCGAATCGCTGAGTTACTCGGGGTTCTTCTTCCACGTCGTCGAGAACGCGCGAAAGTTGCGCGACGCCGGCGCGGCACAACCGTTCAAGGACTGGCCCCGCATCAAGGAAATAGCCACGTACCTCGCCTGCATGCACACGCCGACCGATCCGCGGTACGGCTCGCGCCAGAAGGCGCCCATCGGCGACACCCATCCGGGCAACTACGTCGAGCAGTTGAACGCCATGGCCGACGTGTACCGCGGCACCGACGACCTCTTTGCCGAGCAGTTGGCGAAGTTCCCCGCGAAGTGGGACAAGGCCCTCGACCTGTCGAGCCGCGAGTTCTATGGCTTCGGCGCGATGCTGCGCGGCCACCCGTACGACGACCGTCACGAGTCGTTCGTGACGGTCAAGGCCGGCCCCGCGCGGAACCATTACCAGGGCGACGAACTCTCGTTCCACTTCTGCGCGCTCGGCACGCCGCTCGCCATCGACTACGCGTGCCACTACTCGCCGCGGCCGTGGTCGGCCGCCATCCACAACCGGCCCGACATGAACGGCAAGCGGCCGGTGGCGGTTGCCGCGCGGCGGGCCTTCGCCGCGTCCGACGCCGCCGACGTCTTCGTCGCCGACGAGCGGACCACCCTCATCAACCACGTGCCGATGGAACCGCACCTGGCGACCAAGCCGGGGTGGGAGTACCCCGAGACTCACCTGCCCGACGACAAGGCGTGGACGATGCGGCGCTGGACGATGCTCGTCAAACACGACCCGGCCACGTCGAAGATCGCCGACTACCTCGTGATCCGCGACGAGATTGCCTCGCCCGAGCCCGTCTGGTGGAACCTGCACATGCTCGCGCGCACGATCGATCGCAAGGATGGGACGGCCCTGTTCCCCGGGCAACTCGACGTGGACACGACGGCCCACTTCCTCGCCCCGCCCTTCAAGCAGGCCGAGTGCCGCCAATGGGGGTGGAAGAACGTCAACTCCGGCGACCTCCGCACCACCAAGGGCACCGAGTACGAGGAGAAGTACTTCGGGGCGTACATCCCGGAGACGTTCGAGCGCGGCACGTGGAACGGCGGCGAGATGGCCCAGTGGCTGCGCTGGCGAGGCGACGCCGGC
>DATKXP010000438.1:0-6557 GCA_035529015.1 Phycisphaerae bacterium
GACCCCGTCCGCAAGGCCGGCATCACCGTCCACCTGTGCCTGGGCAACCACGACCATCGCGCGAACTTCTACGCCGCCTTCCCCGACGCCAGGCCGTCCGGGTCGCCCCTCGTCGCCGACAAGCACGTTGCCGTGGTCGAGTCGCCGCACGCCAACGTCTTTCTGCTCGACTCGCTCGACCAGGTGAACAAGACGCCCGGCCTCCTGGGCGAGGTCCAACTCCAGTGGCTTGGCCGCGCCCTCGATGCCCACAAAGACAAGCCCGCCCTCGCCGTCGCCCATCACGACCCCAACTTCGGCAAGCGCAAGGCCGGGCTCACCGACACCGACGCCCTGCTTGCGCTGCTGAAGGCCCGGCCCCACGCGGCGGCCTACGTCTACGGCCACACGCACCGCTGGGGGCACACCAGGAGCGACGACCTGCACCTGGTGAACGTGCCGACGACGGCCCACCTGTTCAAGAAGGACGAGCCGCGCGGCTGGGTCGATGCCCGGATCAGCGCCGGCGGCGCCACGCTCACCCTGAACGCGCTCGACAAGAAACACAAGGCCCACGGTGAGACGGTCCAGTTGAAATGGCCGGCCTAGCGCGCCGCGTGCCATGCTTATCGCCCGCCATCGAGCCGGGAGCGGAAGCTCCCGGTCACATTCCCCACCGCGGCCCCACCAACAGCGCGTAGGGTGGGTGCTCTGCACCCACGCGGCCCCTATTCCTCCTCCGAAACAGCCAACGACTCCGTGGCCGAACTTCCGGGGCAAAACCGCCCTTGACACGAGGGCGGTTATAGGTGTCCCCGGAACTCTCGTTTCATTCCGGAAGACCCGCCTGCGGCGGCCGGGAACCCGGCGTGGAGAGGAGTTCTAGAACGTCCTTGTCGTGGAACAACCCGGCGAGCGATTCGGCCGTGTTGTGGTCGTCGTCCCCGGCCGTCACGTCGGCGCCGCGCGAAAGCAGGAGCCGCATGACGGCCAGGTACCGGCGGGGCGCCCCGTCGTCGGTCGTGTGGCTCTCCTCCCAGACGCGGCGTTCCATAGCGCAGACGAGGGGCGTCTGCTTGTCATCATCCCTGGCGTTGATATCGGCCCCGGCGTCGAGCAGCCGCTGCACGAGGGCCACATCGCCCTGCCCAGCCGCCCAGCAAAGGGCGACACCCTTGACCTTGCGGGCCTGGGGCGTGTCGGCGTTCAGGTAGCGCTCCAGGAGGAACCGGGCCACCTTGCGCCGGCCGGCCTCGTCCGGAGCGGGCCCGCGGTCGGCCATGTACGAGCAGTTGGTCCCTGCACCCATGGTCGCCAAGTCGATGGGCGTGATGCCGGCAGAGTACCGGTCGGCGGCCGGCGCGACGGGGTTCGCGCCGAAGTCCGCGAGGAGGCGGGCCATGTCCGGAAGGCCCAGGTGGGCGGCCACGTGCAGGGGCGTCCGCCCGCGGATACCCACGGCGTTCGGGTCGGCCCGGCCCTCGAGGAGCAGCCGGGCCACATCGAGCCGGTTGAACACGACGGCCGTGTGGAGCAACGTGTCGTCACCATCGGGGTAGCTGCCGCGGATGTCAATGGGCGTGGCCCTGGCGCCGGGGTCGGCCCCGTGCTCAAGGAGCAGTCGGACGACGCCGGCGTCGCCGCTCCGGACCGCCCAGTAGAGGGGCGGGTTCTGGAACCGCCCCGTGTGCGCCCGCGCATGAACGTTCGCCCCCCGCGCGAGGAGGACTTCCACCACGCCCTGCTGCTTCCCGTGCGCCGCCCACGAGAGGGGCTGGCCGATGGGCGCCTTGCCAGCGGAAAGGAGGCCCGGCGACCCGGCCTGGAGCGATTCCACGCGGTCCCTCAGGCCGAGGGCGGCGGCGCTGAAGATGTCCGGTTCCGCCCCCTTCGAGAGAAACCACCGCGCGAGGTTCCAGCGCTGCTCCAGGACGGCGTGGTGAAGGGGCGCCAGGCCCTCGGTGTCGCGGTGCTGGAGGTCGGCCCCCCAGGCCACGAGCAGTTCGACGATGCGGCGGATCGGGTCGTTGTCGGGCGGAACCACCACGCGGCCCCACTCATAGTCGCGATGGCGAAGGGCGGCGTCGAGGGCTGTTCGCCCCTGTGCGTCGACGGCGTTGACCTCGGCCCCGCGGGCGAGGAGCACCCGCACCATCTCCTCGTAGCCCAGGCCGGCGGCCCCCATCAAGCCAGTGCCTCCACCGGAGCCCCGCCGCGCGTTGATCCGTGCACCGGCATCGCACAGGAGGACGGCCGCCGGCTTGTTGGAGCAGGCGATGGCACAAGCCAGGGCGGTCTGACCGTGGCGATCCGCGTCGTTCGGGTCCACCCCGCAGGCGAGGAGGAATCGGACCATGTCCTTGCGGCCGGCGCTGACGGCGGTGTGGAGCGCCCCGAATCCGCCGGATCTGTAGCGCGGAGAGCCCTTGATGTCCTTCGCGGGGCGGAGTTCCAGGCCCATGGCCAGGAGCCGCCTCATGACCTCGACGTCGCCCAGTTCGCCGGCAGCCACGGCGACCGGGTCGTTGTCGGCCGGGTCAAGGCGGACGCCCGCATCCAGAAGCGCGCGGGTGACTTCCACATGCTTGCGGCTGACGGGCGGAACCCTCGCCGCACGGAGGTCCCCCACTTGGCCGGACGCCAGAAAGAACTCGAGGGTCTCCGCTTGGTTCTCCCCGAGGGCCACCCGGAGCGCGTCCTTGTCCGCGTTGCCGGGCCACAGGCGCGCGCCCTTGTCCACGAGGAAGCGGCAGACACCTGGGTGGCCCCCTCGGACGGCGTTCTGGAGAGGCGTCTCGCGGCACTCGTCGCCCTTCTCGATATCGGCCCCCGCCCCGACCAGGAGCTGAACCACCTCGGTCTTGCCGTTACGGGCCGCCACATGCAGGGCCGTACCTGCGTACATGCTTTCCCCGTCGACCATCGCCCCGGCCGCCAGAAGTCGCCGCGCCACCTCGATGTGCCCCTCGCGGGCCGCCTCGTGCAGGGGCGTCCGCCCCCCGCCGCCTTGGTCATTGACGTCGGCCCCCTTCTGGAGCAGGAAGGTCACCATGTCGGCCTGTCCGGCCTCGGCGGCGGCCTGGAGGACCGTCTCGTTCCAGCGCGTCCACGCGTTGACATTGGCCCCGCGCGCCAGCAGCATCCGGGCGACCTCGATCTGTCCGCCCCGCGCCGCCCACACGAGCGGCTCCGGCCGCGCCTGCTCCCAGAACGCCTCCGGCAGCGGCCGGCCCCAGAGACGGCGGACCTCGTCCGTCTCGCCCATCGACGCCGCAACCAGGATGTCCGTCTCGGCCCCGTGGGCGCGCAGCAGCCGCACCACCTCGCCGTGGCCCGCCCAGACGGCGTTATGGATGGGGCGATACCCCCAGGGCGCCGCCAGGTCCACCGCGGCCCCGGCCTCGATGAGCCGGCGGACGGCGGCGGTGTGGCCGAACAGGGCGGCCTCGTGGAGCGGCGTCCCGCGGCTCCGCGACATCCCGTTGACGTCGGCCCCCGCACGCACGAGGAGGTCGATGACCTCCAGGTGGCCCCCGCCGGCGGCCTGGTGGAGGGGCGCGCCGCTGCGGTTGTAGTCATCAACTGTATTGACATCCGTTCCTGCGTCGAGGAGGACCTTGACGGCGTCGGCATGGCCCTCGGTGGCGGCAGCGTGGAGCGCCCCGAAGCCCTCATGACCTTTGGCGTCGGCCCCGGCCGCCAGCAGAATGCGCACGACCTGAGCGTGGCCGCGGCGTGCGGCCGCTTCGAGAGGGTCCCAGGTCGAAAGGGGGAAGGTGCTCCGGCCGCAGCCTGTGTGGACGGCCACGACCAAGGCCACGCCGTCAGCGTCGCCCTCTTCAGCGGCCCGCTCGAGATCGATGTCGGGAATGTTCAGCAGGAGCCGCGTGGCGACTGGCTCGGAGCGGCCCTCGGCCGCGAGGCGGATGGGCGTCCGGCCGTCGGCGTCCCTGGCGCGAGCGTCCGCCTTCCGCCAAAGGAGCGCATCGACCATCTCGACCTGGCCAGCGGCGACGGCCATGTGGAGGGCCGTGCGGCCAGCAGCGTCGGCGGCACGGAGGAGTTGCGGCTGGTCGGCCAGCAGACGCCCGGCCTCGCCCTGGTCCCCCTGAGCAACCGCTGCCAGGAACTCGTCAACCCGAAGGGCCGGCGTGCATCCGCCCGCCAGGGCAACGGCCCACCCAAGCACGAGCACAACGTACGGCCGGAGCATCATCAGGCCCCCCCAGCGTAATCCGACATTCCCCAGATGACTGCTCGCGGACGACCACCGTCAGCGATGTTCACGATTCTCCCGGGCTTGGGCGTTTCGACAAGCGGATTCCAGGTGCCCCAAGCCTTTGCGGAGCACACCGAACAGCCCGCCAAGGCAATTCGCCCCTGAGGCGCAATCTCTCTGCGTCCACCTTTAAGGCACCAGAAACCGAAACCGTCCCCAAGGCGCGAAGCTCCAGCAGCAAGCCTGCGCTGCCTCCATTCCAGGTAAGGGATTCTGGGGGATTCTGGGGACACGAGACTTATCTACATGGCCGACCAGTTCCGGTGGGACCAGTTCCGGTGACATAGACCTTATCTCCCGCGCCGTCTCGGCGGTGACTGCGTCTCCACGCACTGCATGTATTGTAATCCCTCGACTCACCCTATGCCAGAGGCAAGTGCTCGACGTCGAAGGAGAGGGCGTTGGTGGCCGTCAGCCCCAACGGGGCGGCAGCCGGTAGCCCCGGCCAACGCCCGGGGTGGTCGAGCGATCCAACCACGATCCGTAAGCCCTGAAAGGGCGCTGGGAGGTTGTTCCGCCCTTTCAGGGCGGGGTCGTGGGGCGGGCGGTTTGGCCTTTGACCCAGGCCGCCGGCCGAGGCGCTGCCAGGAAGGCCCGGGCGAGGCATGCCTCGCCCGTACCAAGGCGCAGCGTTTAGCCGTCGGCGGCACCCTGGCACGGGTACGGCCCGTGCCGTGGCCGGCGCCGACGGCCGTTGCCGTTGGAACATCGGCGCCCATTCCCGTCGCCGCTGCGGCGACGGCTAAACGGGGCGAGGCATGCCTCGCCCCTACGGCCGGTGTTTGCCGCCGCTCAGCCGTTCTTGGCGCCCTTGCGGCTTCGCGTGAGACGCCGTTGCGGCAATACCCGCTTCCCTTCGGGTCGCGGCTAAAAGGGCCGTTGCCCAGTTACCCAGTTACCCCGTCACTCAGTCCCTTGGCCGTGCCCGCTTTTTGTTAGAACTCTAACAATCTCCGCCGCCCTATCCGAGACGTAAGTCTTTGTCGCACAAGCGCTTACGAAGATCCCCCGTTTTCGGCCTGTCATATTCCGTTCGGCCCATACGTCGGATCCGGTCCTGCGCGGGTCTTTGGCCGAAATCGCCCTTTTTGATAGCGCCAAGGCCGTTTTTCGCCCCCCGATTTTGTTAGAGTTCTAACAATCTCCGAGCCGTTCTCCACACCTGTTCCCCGTTCCCTGTTCCCTGGTCCCCGCTTTTTGTATATTTTAGCACCTATTGACCCCGCTCCACTTAGGTTAAAAAAGGGGTAAAAAGGACGAAGAACGGACTAAGTTTGAGCAAAAAGCGATCAGAAACCGATCAAAACGAAGCGCTTTTTGCCTTGCCTATCTTAACATTCGGGCCACGAATCGCCGTTTCTGGCTCAGAAACGGGGTTCGGCCCTCCGAAAAGCGCCATTTTGGGGGGTCGCAAGAAAGGCCGTTTTCGTAAAGTATATATCGGCGGCGGCGTTAGCCGCGGGGCTCGCCCCGCGCGTTAGCGCGCGGTCGCTCACACCACCGTCAGCCGAGCATCGCGAGCGGATTCTCGCGGTTCGTCAAGGGCAGCGTCGCGGGCCTGCCCAGGCGGTGCGATTCGAAGACCGCGACGATCATCTCGACCACGTCGCGCCCCGGCAAGGGACCGCCCAGGGGCTGGCGGTCTTCCTCGACGGCCGCCAGCAGGTCGCGGATCGCCAGCGTGTGTCGGGCGGCGTACTGGGGGCCGGCGAGCGGTTCGGGCTCGCCGATGCCGGCCGACGTCACGTCCTGCCACGTCGCTCCGCTTCGACCCGGCGACCACGACGGATCGCCCAGGTACTTGACGTCGGGCATGGTGCCCTCGGTCATTTCGATGATGCCGCGCGACCCCAGAATCTGGAGCGCGTACCGCCACGGCTTGCCGGCGGCGTTCTTGCAGGAGCCGAAATACGCGGTGGACCCGTCGCTCATGCCGTACATGGCGCGGACGGCGTCGCCGGCCAGCGGGCCGATGCCCTCGTTGCCGTCGCGGACGTGCTTGCGGGCGACCGGCTCGCCGTCCTGGGTCACGTGGGCGAAGCACCACTGCGGCCGCCCGCCAAGGGCCTGGACGAGGTCGAGGACGTGCGTTCCGAGGACCCAGAGGTCCTCGCCCCCGCCGCGCCGGTCCTCCTTGCCGCGCGCCCGGTACTCCAGGACCTTGCCGATTTTGCCCTCGGCGATGAGCCGCTTGACGGTCGCCAGGCGCGGGCTGTACCGCGTGGGGTGGGCGACGGCGAGTTTGGCCCCCGTCTTCTCGCAGGCGGCGACGATGCGGTCGGCCTCGGCGGGGGTGCGG
>DATKXP010000439.1:0-7098 GCA_035529015.1 Phycisphaerae bacterium
GGGTATCCACTTCGCTCTCGTAGGGCCTATATCTTGTGGGCGGCGCTGCTCCCGCCGACCAGCCGCTTGTAGGGCACCGGATCGGCCCGCACGGCCTGTTGCAGCAAGCGATAGAACAGCATGCCGCGAGCTTGCGACCCACGTCGGTTGTAGCGGAAGGTGTATTCGTCCAAGTAGTAGTCCAAATGTTTCCGGCGGATGGCCCCCTGGTGGGTGCCCAGCCACCAGCGATCCAGTAAGGAGCAGACGCGGTGAACGCGGGGCATGGCCACATGCGCAGGATCACCGCCGGCCGAGAGGTTCTTGGGTCGGTGATCATACCCGAGGCCTGCCAGCCCGACGTATCCTCCCCAGCCATCCGTATGCACCACGGCCCCCGGAGATACGGCCGTTTGGACGAAGGGCAGCAGGCTTTCCCCCAAGACGTCCTCAACACGACGCATGCGAACCCGTCCGCTCCCTCGTCCCCGGATCTCCACGGCGATCGCCACGATCGACTTCGTGATCGTCTGCCGCCCCGTGACGTTGGTCTCCACGCCACCGACATAAGTCTCGTCTACCTCGACCTCGCCGTTGAGCCGATCCCTGCCGGGCCGCACCATGGCCCGCCGGAACTTGTGCAGCCACGCCCAGGCAGTCTGGTAGCTGCCCAGTCCAAGGACACGCTGCAGGCCCAGCGCACTGACGCCGAGTTTCTGGCTGGTGACGTACCACATGGCCAAGAACCACGTGCGAAGTGGCTTGCGGGTGCCTTCGAATATCGTCCCGGCCGTAGGCGAGGTCTGGCGCTGGCACCGGGCGCAGCGAAGTTCGCCCCGGGCCGTTCGCCAGGAAAGCTCCGCCTTGCACTGCGGGCACCGAAAGCCATTCGGCCAGCGAACCCGTTGCAGGTAGCCGACGCATGCCGCCTCCGACGGGAACCACTCGTCGAACTCCTGCAGCGTTCGCGGGTAGTCCACGCCCCCCACAGGATGTCGGCTGCCTTCCTCGGCCACGCATCCATCCTACATCTTGGGCCTACGAGAGGGAAGTGGATACCCATTTTCGAGGATTCCATCGCGATCCTGCGGATCAACAAGCACCGTGCACCGGCGAGCTCGCGATCCGGCAACACCTGCGGCTTGATATCGCCCATCCCTCGCGGATAATGTGACCGCCACACGACCTACGAGCGTAACGAGCCATGAGCAGCGGCATCTTATCCGATCCACATCGCAGGCACCTGGCGTTGACCGTGGCGGTCGGCGCGGGGCTGGCGGCGTATCTGCTGGGGGCGGTGCAGACGGTCTACGGGTTCAACTTCGCCCTGCTCCTGGCCCTGCTGGGGGGCTACCCGATCTTCTCGGCGGCCGTCACGGGGCTCCTCGGCCGGCGGATCTCGGCGGACCTGGCGGTGGCCCTGGCGGCCGTGGCGGCCTTGGCGATCGGCCAGTACGCCGTCGCGGCCGAGGTCGTCTTCATCATGCTCGTCGGCGAGGCGTTGGAGAACTTCGCCGTCGGGCGGACGCGGTCGGCGATCGGCAAGCTGCTGGCCCTTCGCCCCGACGTGGTCCGCGTCCGCCGCGGCGAGGCGGAGCTGCTGGTGGGCCCGGGCGACGTCCGCGGCGACGACGTGGTGCTGGTCCGCCCGGGCGAGCGGATCGGCGTGGACGGCAAGGTGCTCGCGGGCAGCTCGTCGGTGGACCAGGGCCCGATCACGGGGGAGTCCATCCCGGCCGACAAGGCGCCGGGCGACGAGGTCTTCGCCGGCACGATCAACCTCTACGGCGCCCTGGAGATCGCCGTCGAGCGGCTCGGCGAGGACACCACGCTCGAGCGGATCATCCACCTCGTCGAGCAGGCCGAGGAGGCCCGCGCCCCCACCCAGCGCCTGGCCGACCGATACGCCACGTGGTTCGTGCCCGTCGTGCTGCTGATCGCCGGGGCGACCTGGCTGATCACGCGGGACGTGACCCGCTCGGTGGCCGTGCTCGTGGTCGCCTGCCCGTGCGCGCTGGTCCTGGCGACGCCGACGGCGATCGCGGCCGGCGTCGGGCGGCTGGTCCGCCGGGGCGTGCTGGTCAAGGGCGGCGCCGTGCTGGAGCGGCTCGGGCGGCTGCGGGCGGTGGTGTTCGACAAGACCGGCACGCTGACGGAGGCGCGCCTGCGCGTCGCCGAGGTCGTCCCCGCGCCCGGGCGAGACCCCGCCGACGTGCTCCGCCTCGGCGCGGCCGTCGAGCGCCACTCCGAGCATCCCATCGGCCAGCTCATCGTCGCCCGGGCCGCCGAGGCGGGCATCGAGCTTCCCCCGGCGATCGGGTTCACCGCGCACCCGGGCATGGGCGCCTCGGCGACGCTGGGCGGCTTCACGGCCCGGGTCGGCAACGCGCGGTTCCTCGAGGAGGCCGGCGTGGCCGTGCCGGCCGAGCTTGCCGCCGGGGCCGGGCGGCTCCGACAGGCCGGCTGCACCGTGGTGCTGGTGGCCGCGGGCGATTCCGCCGTGGGCGCCGTCGCCATCGAGGACACCCCCCGCCCCGGCGCCCGCGAGGCCATCGACCGCCTCCGCGAGCTGGGCGTCGAGCGGATCGCCATGCTCACCGGCGACAACGCGGCGGCGGCGGCCTCCGTCGCCCGGCACCTCGGCATCGAGGATGTCCGCAGCGAGCTGCTCCCGGGCGACAAGGTCTCCGCCGTCCGGGCCATCCAGCGCGACTTCGAGCCGGTGGCGATGGTCGGCGACGGCATCAACGACGCCCCGTCGCTCGTCTCGGCCGACGTGGGCGTCGCGATGGCGGAGATCGGCACCGACGTGGCCATCGACTCCGCCGGGCTGGTGCTCCTGGGCGACCGCCTCGGGGGCCTGCCCGACGCCGTCGCCGTCGGCCGCCAGGCCCTGAGGATCATCTGGCAGAACATCCTGGGCTTTGCGCTGGGGTTCAACGCCCTCGCCGTCGTCGCCGCGGCGAGCGGGTTCATCAGCCCCGTCGTCGCCGCCGTGCTTCACCAGGTCAGCTCCCTGGTCGTCTGCCTGAACTCCCTCCGCCTCCTGGTGGACTTCGCCGCCGCGAAGCAACGCGTGCTGACGCCATTCCGCGCGGTCCGCCGGCGCTGGCGTCTGGCCGTTGGCGCGGCCGCGGCGGCGGCCGCGTGCGCCTGGCTGCTCAGCGGCGTCCACACGGTGCGCATCGGACAGGCCGGCGTCGCCCAGCGGTTCGGGAAGGTCGTCCGCCCCGCCGAGGGCCCGGGGCTGCACTACCGCCTGCCCTGGCCGTTCGGGCGGCACCGGATCGTGGACGTGGCCGGCATCCGGCGATGCGAGGTGGGCTTCCGCACGATGCCCGGGCGATTCGCCGAGCCGCCGGCCTACGAGTGGAACCTCCAGCACCGCGGCGGGCGGAACGAGCGCCGGCCCGAGGAGGCCGTCGTCTGGGCCGGCGACGAGCAGCTCGTCGACGTCAACCTGGTCGTTCACTACCGCGTCGCCGATCCCGTCGCGGCCGTGCTGACCCTGGGAGCGACGCTGCCCGACGGGGCGGACAAGTGGGACGCCCTGATCCGCGGCCTGGCCGAGGCCGCCGTCCGCGCCGAGATGTCCCGCCGCACCACCGACGCCGTCCTGAGCGCCGACCGCCGCGAGGTGGAGGGGGTCCTCACGGCCCGCGTGGTCCGCACGCTCGCGCCGCGCGGCACGGGCCTGACCGTCCTGGCCGTCCGCCTGGCCGACGTCCACCCGCCCCTGGAGGTCGTGCCCGACTTCCGCGACGTCGCCAGCGCGCTCGAGGAGAAGGAGGCCCGCATCAACCAGGCCCACGCCTACCGCAATCAGGTCGAGGCCCTCGCCCGCGGCAACGCCGAGCAGCGCAAGCTCGCCGCCCAGGCATATCTCCAGGACCGCACGCTTCGCGCGCACGGCAGGGCGGACCGGTTCACGGCCGTGGCGCAGGCGGCGGCCGAGGCGCCGGAGCTGACGCGGCTTCGGCTGTACCTGGAGACGGTCGAGCAGGTCCTCGCCGGCCGGCGGAAGGTGATCCTCGACCGCGCCCCGCACGGCGCACGGCGCCTGCTGATGCTCGGCGGAAAGGCCTTGTGGGGCCTCATGCCGCCGGCGCCGGGCAAGGAACCCCCGCCGCCCTCCCCGGAGGAAATGGAGAGATGAAACGCACCTGGATGGTCCTGCTCCTGGCCGTGCTGGCCGTGGCCGCCTACCGCTGCCTGCTGTTCGTCGACGAGACGGAGTTCGTGATCGTCACGCAGTTCGGGCGGCTGGTCCGCGTTCACGAAGACCCCGGCCTGCACGTGATCTGGCCGCACCAGTCGATCATCCGCATCGACCGCCGCGTGCAGATCTACGACCCCAAGCCGTCGGAGTTCCTCGCCAAGCAGAAGAAGAACGTCGACCTGGACGTCTTCGTCTGCTGGCGCGTGGCCGACGCCAACGCCTTCTTCCAGAGCGTCGGCGACCCCCTCGGGGCCGAGGCACGCCTGCACGACATCGTGATGAGCGAGCTGGCCGCCGAGGTCAGCCAAAACCCCCGCGAGGCCCTGGTGTCCACCGACCCCAACGCCCACCGGCTGGACGAGATCGTCTCGGAGGTCACCCGCCGCTGCCGGGACCGCGCCGGGGCGGACCTCGGCATGGCCGTGCTGGACGTGCACATCAAGCGGATCAGCCTCCCGCGGCAGGTCCGGGACAGCGTCTTCCAGCGGATGCGCGACGAACGGGCGCGGATCGCCAGCCAGTACCGCGCCGAGGGCGACGAGGAGGCCACCAAGATCCGCGCCGAGGCCGACAAAAACCGCACCGCCACCCTCGCCGCCGCCTATCGCCAGGCCGAGAAGACCCGCGGCGAGGCCGAGGCCGAGGCCACCCGAATCTACGCCAGGGCCCACCAGGCCGACCCCGAGTTCTACGAGCTCCAGAGGACCCTCGAAGCCTATCGCAAGGTCCTCGACGAGAAGACCACGCTGCTGCTGTCGGCCGATTCGGACCTGCTGAAATACCTCACCAGGCCGGCCGCCCCGGCCCCGGACGCCAACCAGCCATGACCGGCCCCCACGGACACGGACCATCTCACGCCCGCGGGCACGACCACCCGCACCGCCCGCTGAGCTGGCGGAAGGCCCTGCTGGCCCTGCTGGCCGCGGGCCTGCTGGCGTACCTCGCCACGGGCGTCTACGTCGTCCGGACCAACGAGCACGCGGTGGTCCGCCGCTTCGGCCGCGCGCTGCGCCACGTCCGCACGCCGGACCTGTACTTCGACCTGCCGTACGGGCTCGACCGCGTCACGCGCGTGAAGGTCCGCGAGGCCAAGCGGGTGGGCGTCGGCATGGGCCTGGCCGACCAGGCGATGGGGCGCTCCGGCCAGCCGGAGCAGAACGAGTGCCTCACCGGCGACACGAACCTGATCCTCGTCTCGGCCGTCGTGCAGTACCACGTGGCCGCCGACCGGGCGCGGGACTACTGCTTCCACGTGGCGGACGTTCCGGGCCTGGTGCGGAGCGTCGCCGCCGCCGAGCTGACGCGCCTGATCTCCGGC
The DNA here is from genome assembly GCA_035529015.1 of Phycisphaerae bacterium. Lineage (GTDB taxonomy): Bacteria > Planctomycetota > Phycisphaerae > FEN-1346 > FEN-1346 > JAUVZF01. The sequence goes on from DATKXP010000439.1 coordinate 5,517, forward strand.
ATGGCGGTGGACGACGTGCTCACCGTCGAGCGGGTCGCCATCCAGACGCGGGTCCGCCAGGCCGTCCAGCGGACGCTCGACCGCTACGGCGCGGGGGTGCTGGTCACCAGCGTGCTGCTGCCGAGCAAGGGCGTCGCCCCGCCGGAACAGGTCGCCGACGCCTTCCGCGACGTCACCAGCGCCGGCGAGGACAAGCGCCGGGCCATCAACGTCGCCGAAGGCTACGCCATGCGGACCGAGCCGCAGTCCCGCGGCGAGGCGCACCGCGTGCTCACCGACGCAGCCGCCTACGCCAACGAACTCGTCGAGATGGCCCGAGGCGACGCCGAGCGTTTCACCAGCGAGGCCGCGGAACTGAAGACCAACCGCCGGCTCACCCTCCGCCGCCTCGTGCTGGAGACGATGGAGCAGGTCCTGCCCCGCGTCCGGAAGGTCGTCCTCGACGCCAACGCCTCCGCCGTGGATCTCGGGATCATCGAGGGGGACAAGTGAAGCAGCGCGCGATCCAGGCCGGCCTGATCGTCGCGATCGTCGCCGCCGCGCTGGTGCTGCGCCAGCGCGGCGCGCCCGCCCTTCCGGAGACGCCCGAGGCCGCGGTCAACGCCTTGTTTGACGCGGCCGGGAAAGGCGACGACGAGGCCTACCTGGCCCTCCTGCGGGGCGAGCTGGCCCGAACGCTTCGGGCGACGCGCTCCCAGATGGGCGCAGAGGCGTTCCAGGCGAACCTTCGGCGTTCGGCCGGGGGGATCGTGGGCCTGGCCGTGACGCGCCGCGACGACGCGTCCCCGCCGGACGTCGCGCTGAACGTGGAGATCATCTTCCGCGACCGCAACGAGCGCCAGCGCCTCGTCGTCTCGCCCGAGTCCGGCGCCTGGGCCGTCACCGCCCTCGGCCCCGCCTCCACCACCCAGCCCGCCATCCCCTACGGCACGCCGGTGTACCAGGAATAGCGCCCCAAAGGCAGGGGCAGTTCCTCCTGGGCCTCCGGCTCACCACTCAGAGCACAGAGACGCACGTCACCGTGTCTGGCATTCGCCCGGGGCGAGCTTTCTGCCTTGATCCCCGTATAGTTCAGGCTATACTACAGGCATGGCGAGCGGAAAGCGATTCGCCGAGGTCTGCAAGATGCTGGAAGCGAAGGGCTATACCCTCGCGCGGATTTCGGGATCGCATCATGTGTTCACGAAGCCCGGCGCGCGGGCTGTGCCGATACCCGTTCATCGGGGGATGGTCAAGCCGGCCTACGTCCGGCTCGTGAGGCAGTTGGAGGCGCGAACATGGCCAACGCGAAGAACATCTCGGCCCCGTTTGACAAGGGCGTCCTTGAGGCGGCCCGGCAAGTCGCCGAGGCGTATGACATCGTGCTTCGCCGGGAAGACGGTGAATGGTACGGCCACGCCCTGGAGTACCCCGAGGCGATGGGCGACGGCAAGACGCCGACCGCCTGCATCAAGGCCACACAGCGGGCCCTGGTCGCCGCCGTGGCGACGATGATCGAGGGCGGCGACACCCCGCCGGCCCCGGCTCGCCAGGGCGTCCGGAACGAGCAGGTCAACGTCCGCCTCACGCCGGAGGAGAAGGC
>DATKXP010000440.1:0-2177 GCA_035529015.1 Phycisphaerae bacterium
GACGCCCCCACGGCCCCCACGCGGGGCGAACGGCAGAAACCCGCCCCGCAGGGCCTCAAGGAGCGGTTCGAGGCCCTGTGCCTGTCCTGGAAGGCCCTGGCAGACAAGTGGTGGCCCGACGAGGACGCCAAGGCGCAGGGCCTCCGCCTTCGAGCGTGGGCGGCCAGCATCGTCAAGACCGACGAGCCCCTCGGCAAGCTGGAGTCCTGGACCGCCGAACGCCTTGCCGTCTGCGAAGCCGACCTGGAGCAGCACGCCGACCCGCGGCCCGAGGACGGGCGGGAGGGGCCGAGCGATGGCTGACCTCGTCGACCAACTCTTCGCCGGCCTGCCCGAGCCATTCCTGGCCGACCGCTCGCTGCTCGAATCCTACGCCGACTGCCCGCAGCAGGGCGCGGCCGTCGAAACCGGCCTCTGTACGACCGGCGGGCCCGAGGCCGACAGCGGCAACGAGGCCCACGAGGCATACGGCGCGATCGTCGAGGCGTTCGTCGGCGGCGAGCACCGCGTGCGCGACCTGGCGGACATCGGCCTCGGCATGGCCCGGCGGAGTCGGCCGGACGTACAGCCGGACGTGCTCCAGGCCGTCGGCCGGAGCCTGTGGGTCTTTGCCAGCCAGCTCGTGTACGCCCCCGGCGAGCAGGCCGTCCTCCGCAACCCCGCCGACGTGCTGCGATACCAGGGCGGCAAGGGCGAGCGCAGCGGGCAGCTCGCGGTGGACTTCATCCCCTCGGATTACGAGAAGCCCGGCGTCCGCGTGACGAGCGAGATCGACCTGCTCATGGCCGGGCCGGCGGAGAACGTCCTGGCCGAGACCGATTGGAAGACCGGCCATACCCAATGGGGCGCTACCGACGTGCGGGCGGCGTTCCAATTCCGGCTGCACGCATGGCTTGTGATGAAGAACTACCCGGCGTGCGAAGCCCTGCTCTGCCGCGTCTGGATGACCCGCCTGGGCTACCCGACCGACTGGGTGCGGTTCTCGCGCCGCGACGCCGAGGACATGGAGGCGCGGCTGATGATGACGTGCCTCAACCGCGGCATGGCGCTGGAGGCTGTCGCCGCCGGGCGGCCCGCCGCTTGCTGGCCGGCGAAGGTGAAGTGCCTGCGCTGCGCCTACTGCCTGCAATGCCCGCAGGCCCACCAGGACGCGGCCCGGCTGATGGACGATCCCGAGGCGTTCCTTGCGGACACGGCGTGCGTCCAGGCGAACCTTGAACAGCGGACCGAGCTGCTCAAGGCGTACGTCGAGGCCCACGGCGAGCTTCGCGGCGGCGGGCTGGTCTGCGGGGAGAAGCCGGCGGCGAAGAAGAAGGCGTGCATCACGCTCTACGAGGACAAAGGCAATGGCGACTAACGCCCTGCCGGCCGGGAGCCGTGGCGGGAACCCTGCCCCACGATTCCGACCCCCGCCGGGCCTGCACTCCAGGCCCAAACCGGCCGGCAGGATGAGTAGCGAGGTAGACGTGACCGACTGGCAAGGATGCTACGACGCCAACTGGAACGACCTGATCGTGCAATTTACTTCTTGACACCACGACCAAAGTCTAATACGCTATCCGACATGGACACTGAACAATGGAAGCCAGTAGTAGGCATGGAGAAGTGGTACGACATCTCCAGCCTTGGTCGTGTACGCACAAAACACCGATACGGGCGCATCCCAAGAGACAAATTACTGAGTCCCTGCCCGAACAGGAAGGGCTACCTGCGGGTCCGCCTGAACGCGCCGGGCAAGCACTTCAGCGCCGTCGTTCACCGCCTGGTTCTGGAAGCCTTTGTTGGTCCGCAACCATCAGCAATCCACGAGGCAAACCACAAGAATGGCATCAAATCAGACAACCGTCTTTGCAACCTGGAATGGCTGACGCGCGTCGAGAACAACGCCCATGCAGTAGCAAACGGCTGGTGGCATCCGCACGTCGGGGAAGCGCATGGTCGGGCCAAGCTGAAGGCGACGGACATCCCTGTGATTCGGGCGCTTGAGGGAGTGGAAGGCCAAACGGAAATTGGCCGCAGATACGGCGTTAGCGGAACTGCCATCTACCTGATCTGGAAGCGCAGAAATTGGAAACACATACCATGAAGGACCCGGTGGTGGGCGAATGGCAAGGGTGCTACGATGGCTCGTGGAACGAGTTGATCGTAGCCGATGCCTTCGCCCACCCTTAGCTTGC
>DATKXP010000441.1:0-9535 GCA_035529015.1 Phycisphaerae bacterium
CCCCAGGACGCCGTCGATTGCTCCATTCTCGTCCACGGCGATTACCTGTACGTCTGCACGTCGAACGGCGTGGACCGGTCGCATCGCGTGAGGCCGTCGCCGAACGCGCCGGACATCATCGTCCTCGACAAGAAGACCGGCCGCCTCGTGGCGGGGAACGACCACCCCATCGGCAACGCCATCTTCCACGGCGAGTGGTCGTCGCCGTCGCTGGCGCGGCTGGGGGACAGGGCGCTGGTGCTGTGGGGCGGCGGCGACGGGTTCTGCTACGCCTTTGATCCGAAGTTCGTGCCGGGCAAGGACGGGGAACTTGGTGTTCTCAAGACCGCCTGGAAGTTCGACTGCAATCCGCCCCACAACAAGCACCGCGACGGCAAACTGCTGCCTTACAACAAGAACCGCGAGGGGCCGAGCGAGATCATCGGGACGCCCGTCTCTTGCGAGGGCCGCGTCTTCGTGACCGTGGGCCAGGACAGCCGGCACGGACCCGGGCCGGGGTGCATGTCGTGCATCGACCCCACCAAGACGGGCGACGTGACCGAGACGGCGAGGGTATGGCAGTACTTCGACCTGGGGCGGAGTTTCTCGACGCCCAGTGTCGTCGGCGACCTCGTGTTCGTCGCGGATTACGGCGGAAAGGTGCACTGCCTCGACGCGAAGACCGGCCGCCCCCACTGGACGCACGACCTCAAGGCTCACGTCTGGGGCTCAACGTTTGCCGTTGACGGGAAGGTCTTCGTCGGCGACGAGAAGGGGAAGTTGACCGTTTTCGCCTGCGACAACGAGAAGAAGGTCCTCGCCACGATGACGTTCGACGTGCCCGTCTACGCAACGCCCATTGCGGCGAACGGCGTCCTGTACGTGACGACCGAGACCCACCTGTACGCCGTGCAGGCGGACAAGCCGTAGGCGGGCCTACGGCTTCGGCTCGTTGGCCTTGCGGGCCTTCTCGATCAGTTCGATGAGGGTGACCGTCTTGTCCTTCGGCGGCGCCAGGATGCGAGCGATGTCGTCTTCGCTGAAGTGGCCCCCCAGAAACGTCCGGACGTCAAAGGTCTGCCACCAGCAATCGAAGATGCGGCTGCATGGCAGGTCGCGTCCGGGCGCGCGGCAGTACGAGAAGAGGACGTCGTGGCCGAGCATGGGGCAGCGGCGCTGGCGCCGGTCGTGGGCGGTGATGTCGTCGGCCATGGCGCCGCTCCGCGAGATAAGGAGGGGCCGACCGCCCTGAAAGCGGCCGGCCCCGGGGTTTCCATTTGCCGGACGCCGTCAGGACAGGCTCTTGGCGATGTCCTCGGGCTTCGGCATGTCTTTGATGGCCGCCAGGCTCTTCTGCATCTCCTCTTCCGGAAGCGGGTAGTCCACCAGTTTGCCCTGGAAGTACGCGTCGTAACCGGTCAGGTCCATCAGGCCGTGGCCGGACCAGTTGAAGAGGATGACCTTTTCCTTGCCCTCTTCCTTGGCCTTGTTGGCCTCGTCGATGACGGCGGCGAGGGCGTGCGAGGTTTCGGGGGCCGAGATGAACCCTTCGGTCCGCGCCCAGGTGACGGCCGACTCGTAGCACTTGAGTTGGTCGTAGGCGCGCGGCTCGAGCAGGCCCTCCACGATGGCGAGACTGAGCAGGGGCGCCATGCCGTGGTACCGCAGACCGCCGGCGTGAATGGGCGGCGGAACGAACGTGTGCCCCAGAGAGTGCATCGGCAGAAGCGGCGTCATCCCGGCCGTGTCGCCGTGGTCGTAAGCGTACGGCGCACGGGTCATCGTCGGGCAACTCGTGGGCTCGACCGGGATGATCGTCATATCGGCGCCGGCGATCTTGTCGGCCACGAACGGGAACGCCAGGCCGGAGAAGTTCGACCCGCCTCCCGCGCACCCGATGATGACGTCCACCTGCTTTTCGCCCAGCAGTTCCAGTTGCTTCTTGGCCTCGAGGCCGATGATGGTCTGGTGCAGCAGGACGTGGTTCAGCACGCTGCCGAGGCTGTAGCGGGTCTTGCCGGTGGGGTCGGTGACGGCGGCCTCGATGGCCTCGCTGATGGCGATGCCGAGCGAGCCGGGCGTGTCGGGCATCTTTTCGAGGATCGTCCGGCCGGCGTTGGTCTCCTCGGACGGGCTGGGGACGCACGTGGCGCCCCACGTCTCCATCATGAGGCGACGGAAGGGTTTCTGGTCGAAACTGATGCGGACCATGAAGACCTTGCACTCGAGCCCCACCAGCGCACAGGCGAACGACAGGGCGCTGCCCCATTGGCCGGCGCCCGTCTCGGTCGCCAGGCGCTCGATGCCGAACTGCTTATTGTACCAGGCCTGGGCGACGGCCGTGTTCGGCTTGTGGCTGCCGGGGGGCGAGACGCCCTCGTTCTTGTAGTAAATCCGCGCGGGGGTCCCGAGGAGTTTCTCGAGGCGGTGCGCCCGGTAAAGCGGGCTGGGTCGCCACAGCGTGAGCAGGCCGAGGACTTCGTCGGGGATGTCCACCCACCGATCAGTGCACATTTCCTGCTCGATCAGGTTCATCGGAAAGACCGGCGCGAGCATGTCGGGCGAGACAGGCTTGCCGTCCGGGCCGATCGGCGGAAGCGGAGGGTGCGGCAGGTCGGCTGCCAGGTTGTACCACTGGCGCGGCATGTCCTTCTCGCTCAAGAAGACTTTGGTTTGATCCATGGTATTCTCCTGCCAGAGATCCGTGATTCGCACGGGGTTTCCGTGCCTGGTGCGCCGACATTCGGCCGCCGCGTCCTGCGGGCCGGAACCGAGTTGCACAGAGATACCCGAAGTCGACCCTCGATGGCAAGCAGAATCTGCGCCGCCGGTGTTCGTGGCCGACCGGCGCTGCGCCGTCCCCAGACCCCCACTGCTTGCGAAAAGGAGGGCGGCAACCGGCACGTCGGCTGCCGCCGGTAACGGCTGCGTGCGGCCCGAGGGGACCGGCAAGGCGGCTCTAGACTTGAAGGCGAGTGACGTTCTCGGCCTTGGCGCCTTTGGGTCCTTGCGTCAGGTCGAACTCCACCTCGTCGCCCTCGGCCAGGGTCTTGAACCCGTCACCCCCAATGCTCGAGTAGTGAACGAAGACATCTTCCCCGCCTTCCTGCTCGATGAACCCGAATCCCTTTTGATCGTTGAACCACTTCACTTTGCCGCGTGCCATGCCTCGATACCTCCAGACTCCGAATCACCAAAAAAACCACCCGGCCAAGCGGAGAGCCTCCGCCGGGTGGCTGAAGCACACAACGTTAGCGCGGCCGAACAAACACATGGCCCATACGAGTTGATACGGCCAACGGGCGACAAACCTCTCATGCTCCTCTACAATCTCGCACAGCCTAGCCCCCCAAGCGGTGTCGGTCAAGAAGAAAAACCTTGCTGTGCGCGCCCCTCACATGCCACGTTTTGGCTTGCCTGAGACGGCCCGGGTCCCTACACTGCGGCACTCAAGAATCCGGGTCGGGCCGCGTGCAGGCGCTGGTGCCCTGGGAAGGAGAACGTTCAGCGTGATGGCAGTGTGGGCGAAGTGGCTTGCGGTGCGCGCGCTCGTGCCGGCCGGCGCCGTGCTCCTCGCAGCGGCGGCAGGGTGCGAGTCTCAGCCTTGGCGCACGGCGGATGGGACGATTATCACCGGGAAGGTGGACTTCCAGAAGGAACCCACGACCGGTCGGGTCTACCATCTGTACGTTCCGTCCACCTACAATCCGAAGCGGCAGTATCCCCTCGTTGTGACGGCCCAGGGAACGTTCCCCTTCGACGAGGCGGCCGGCCAGCGCAATCGCTGGAGCGACGTCGCCGAGCGGTACGGCCTGATCATCTGCTCGGCCGACTTCGATTCCGCCACCGGCTGGCTGGGCATTCCGGAGGACAAGCCGGCACCGGAACTCGTCCGCGACGAGGAGGCCACCATAGCCATCGTTCGCGAACTCAAGTCGCGGTACAACATCAATCCCGACGCCATCATGATTACCGGGTGGTCGGGCGGGGGCTATCCGGCCCATTTCATCGGCCTCAACCATCCCGACGTGTTTCGGTGTATCGTCGGCCGTACGGCCAACTTCAAGGATAACCTGGTTGCCGACGACGCGGCCATGCGGGCGCGGCACATGCACGTGTACGTCTTCTTCGGAGAGGGCGACCTGCCCGGATTCGATCAGATGAACCGCGACGCCAATTTCTGGTACACCGTCAGGGGCTTCCGTAACTTCGTGATTCGCCGGTTGCCCGGCGGTCACAATCCGAACCAGGTGGAGGCCGCACGGTACTTCCTGAACATCGTCAACCACTGGCCCGCCGCTCACATCGAGGCCAGCACCACCAAGGGCAGGGCGCCTTTGGCGGTGACGTTCCGCGCGCTGGTTCGCGATCCCGACTCGCGCGACGGACGTGTCGATTCGGTGCTCTGGAACTTGGGCGACAACACCGTCTCGGCCCGGCCCGAAGTCACCCACACCTACACACGGCCCGGCCTGTACAACGTGTTCCTGACGGTGGTGGACCTGGACAATCACCACGAATACGCGCAGACGTGGATCCGCGTGAACTGACCCCCGCTGCCGGGGCGTGGCAATTCTTTCTGGCGGCGTGTGTGGGTCCGCAGTTGTCACCCTGAGACCCCGCAGAGCGGGGGCGAAGGGTCTCGCCGTGAGTCCGTTTCCCGTCGGCGCCACACCACAACGACCACGGCGAGATTCTTCACTGCGCCCAGAATGACAGCCCAAGGGTTGCGACCAAGCAGAAAGCGTTGCCACCCGCCGCCGCCGCCGACGGCTCGTTTTCGCTTGATTTGCCCCGCCGGCCGGATAAACTGCCGGTCTTGACCTCGGTGGCGCGTGCCGCCGGGGCGCCGACAGGACGGGATTCAGTAGAAGGAGCACGATCGTGGCGAAGAAGGATGGAACCTGCAAACCTGGGTTCAGCCTGCCGGAGGGCCACACGCTGTTTACCAGCGAGGCGGTGACGGTGGGCCATCCCGACAAGATGGCCGACCAGATTTCCGACGCCATCCTCGACGCGATGATCGCCCAGGACCCCACCAGCCGCGTGGCATGCGAGACCCTCGTCACCACCGGCATGTGCGTGGTGGCCGGCGAAGTGACCACCAAGGCCCAGGTCGATATCCGCGACATCGTCCGCGAGACGATTCGGGACATCGGCTACACCGATGCGGCCATGGGCTTCGATTTCGAGCACTGCGCCGTGCTCCTGGCGCTCGACCGCCAGAGCGCGGACATCGCCATGGGCGTCGATGCCTCCGAGAGCAAGGAACAGGGCGCCGGCGACCAGGGCATCATGTTCGGCTACGCCTGCCGCGAGACGCCCGAACTCATGCCGATGCCCATCCAACTGGCCCACCAGTTGTGCATCCGCCTCAAGGAGGTCCGCGAGGCCGGCGAGGTCCGGTGGCTGCGGCCCGACGGCAAGAGCCAGGTCACCGTCGAGTACGATGAAGCCGGCAACGTCGTCCGCGTTCACACGGTTGTGGTCTCGACGCAGCACGCCGACCAGGTGGACGGGAAGGCCGTCTCGAACGAGGAGATCCGCCGCGGCATCATCGAACGCGTCATCGAGCCGGTCGTGCCGGCCGAACTCCGCGACGACGACACCGTCTACCACATCAACCCGACGGGGCGGTTCGTGGTCGGCGGCCCCCAGGGCGACTGCGGCTTGACCGGACGCAAGATCATCGTCGATACCTACGGCGGCAAGGGAAGCCACGGCGGCGGGGCCTTCAGCGGAAAGGACCCCTCGAAGGTGGACCGAAGCGCCGCCTACATGGCCCGCCACGTGGCCAAGAACGTGGTGGCCGCCGGGCTGGCCGAGGAATGCGAGGTCCAACTCTCCTACGCCATCGGCGTGGCCGACCCCTTGAGCATCCGTGCCGACACCGGCGGCACGGGGAAGATCTCCGACGTGGCGCTGGCGAAGGTTATCCGGAACGTCTTCCCCCTCAGGCCGCGCGAGATGATCGAGTACCTGAACCTCTTGCGGCCGATCTTCCGCAAGACCGCCCAGGGCGGGCACTTCGGCCGGGAACTGCCCGAGTTCACCTGGGAAGAACTCCGCAAGGTCGATGAACTCAAACAGGCCGCCCGCAACTGCAAGTAGCCGGGCCGGGCGGCGAAGCGTCCGGATTCCCCGTGCAAGCCCGCCTGGGGATGACGGCCTCTTTGTTGCGGACGCGGCTCGGCAAGGCTGTCCGCCGATGCTGGCTCGAGATGGACCGCCCGATGGCAGAGCCGCAGAGAATCGTCATTGTTGCAGGGCCTAATGGGGCGGGGAAGACCACCTTCGCCCGCGAATTCCTGCCTCGTGAGGCGGGGTGCCCGGATTTCATCAACGTGGACCTTATCGCGGTAGGCCTCTCGCCCTTTGACCCCGACCGGGTGGCCCTTCGGGCCGCCAGGCTGATGCTTGAGGAGATTCATCGCCGGGTGCGCCAGGGGGCGAGTTTCGCCTTTGAGACAACGCTGGCAGGGCGGAACTATGCGCGCTGGATTCCCCGATGGCGGGCCGCAGGCTACCATGTGAAGTTGATCTTCCTATCCTTGCCGACGGCCGACTTGGCGGCGGCACGCGTGGCGGCGCGAGTCGCCAGCGGCGGCCACGACGTGCCGGAGACCGTTGTCCGACGTCGTTTCGATGCGGGACTCCGCCACTTCAAGGATCTCTACCAGATGCTTGTCAACAGTTGGGTGCTCTACGACAACTCCGGGCCGACGCCGCGCCGCTTGGCGGCTGGAGACAATCCATGACTCGAAAGACCATCGGCTCGAAAGACCCCGACATCCTGGGTTCGTTTCCGGCCCTTCGGCGGGCAGCCAAGCGGGCGCTGCGAGAGGGTCTCGAAACCGGGACGCCCGTCTGGGTCATCAAGAACGGCCGCATGGTGGACCTGACCCGCGGCAAACGCCGCAAGGCCCGACCTCGCTAGACCGAACTGCTGGATCGTCTCCCAGCAGTACTTGAGGGTCGAAGAAAGGCGGAGGGCACGTCATGACTCAAGAAGACGAGGTCGAGCGTGCGAAATGGCGATCCTTCTGGCTCAAGGCGGGCATCGTGGCGGCAGTCCTCATGGCGATTGGGTGGATTTCCCTTGGAGGTATCTGCCTGATGGTTTGGAGAGCAAGCCACAAGGAAGAAACTGAAGACGCCAGGATGCGCCGTCTGGTCGAGCAGTTGGGTGCTGAGGAAACCGACATCCGCTTTGTGGACATGATTCTGTACCGCAGCCACAGACGCGCCGAGGCCAAACGGAAACTCCTGGCGGAGGGGAAACGGGCGGTTCCGTTCCTGATCGAGGGCCTTCACCATGAGAACTGGAGGGTCGGCGAAGGGTGTGCCGACGTGCTCGTCTTTATTCCAACCAAGGAGGGGATTGCGGCGCTCATCCGGTGCCTGGGCGAGCAGGAGAAGCCGGTGCCGTTGCCGTCTGACATACGGTCCAGCCTCGCCGCGATCACGGGGTACAGGGGAGGTCTGGACCCTCGGACGTTCGACAACGAACGCGACAAGGAGAAGGCTCGCCAAGTTTATGAGCAGTGGTGGGAGGACTACAAGGATAGATTAGTGGAGATCCCCGGCGGGCTCGGAATCCGCCGACCGGATGGCACGGTCATCCCTCTACCTGTCACGTGGGATCCCTGACCGCCTGCGTCCAGGGACGCCGAGAGGCTGGGTGTGCAGGTTCCGGCGGCGAACGCTGCCATGCCTGCGTGAGACAAGAGGGGAGCGCCAGGCGGGTGCATGGATCGCAATGCGGCGCCGAGCAGGCGGTCCATCGTGTAATCCGGACTGCGCAGCACGCCCGATGAGAGGAACAGTCCGAAGACCTTGCCCTGCTCGTAGTAGTTCATGAACAGTCGGGCCACCTCCGACGGATCGAGCGTGCAGCGACGCACGTCCTGCCCCGCACGGAGGTGGCAGTACCGGCAATCGTTCGTGCAGGCGCTCGACAGGAGGGTCTTGAGCAGGACGGACGTTCCACCTCGCGGCACGGAGGCCGGGTAGAGCCACAAGCCGCCTGGTCCGCGGCGGCGGTGGTCCTCGCGGTTGTTCTTCCTGCCGCAGGCACAGGAGATGTCGTAGCGCGACTCATCGGCCAGGAGACGAAGTTTCTCGTGGGCGTCCATAACCGGCGCCTGTCATCAGCGAGAGGCCGGTAGAGCCCATCGCCGCGCAGCATCCTGCGCCGCTGCCGGAGCGGTGGCCCGCGTATCAGGCCCCGGTGCGTGCAGGGTTATGGGGCCGGCGCTCGGTTGGCTCAGTACTTGCGCAGCACGCCGATGACGATGCCTTGAATCCGGCAGGTCTTGACGTAGATGGGTTTCATCTTCTCGTTGGCGGGTTGGAGGCGGATGCGGCCTTTCTCGCGGTAGAACGTCTTGAGCGTGGCGTCGCCGTCTTCGAGAAGGGCGACGACGGTCTCGCCGTTTCGGGCTTGGGCGCGCTTTTCGACGATGACGTAGTCGCCGTCTCGGATCTGTTCGTCGATCATCGAGTCGCCGCGGACCTGGAGGACGAAGGTTTCGCCCGCGCGCCCCTGGAAGAGTTCCTCAAGGTCGAGGATCTCGGTGTCCTCGATGGCCTCGATGGGGCTGCCGGCGGCGATGAGGCCGACAAGGGGCAGGGCGGTGGGCCGGCCCGAGAGTTCCGGCGCCAGTTCGATGGCGCGGCTGAGAGTGGCCTGGCGCGTGAGGGCGCCGCGGGCCTCGAGCGCCTCGATGTGCTCGAAGACCGTGGGGCGCGAGACGCCCAGGTGGTCGGCGATCTCCTGCATCGTCGGCGCATAGGCGTTCTGGGCAACGTAGTCGCGGATGAACTCAACCACATCATGTTGGCGACGCGTCAGATTCATGGCGTTCCTCCGAAAGTGGGCTTCGGTGGCGTGTGGTGCGCGTTTCACGTGCCCTAGCGGCGCTGCTCTGGAAACGTGCCCCGCCGCTCCCGCGGCGGGCTCGGACCGCGGTGGGCTCGGACCGCGGCGGGCTCGGGCGGCGGCGGGCTCGGACGGCGGCGGGCTCGGGCGGCGGCGGGCTCGGACGGCGGCGGGCTCGGGCGGCGGCGGGCTCGGACCGCGGCGGGCTCGAACGACGGCGGGCTCGAACGACGGCGCTTGGTCGGCGACTCGTATGGGCCAGCCCGACATGCGAAAGAGGAGGGGAGGGCCGGAGCACCCCCCATTCAGTGCTCCGGCCCCGCGTCGTCCGACGTCGCCCGTGGGGACGGTGACGCCGGAAACGGCTGGCTTCCATCCTGCCGCGCGGCACCCGCGAGGTGCGTGGGGGACACCTCGTCCGGGGCCTGCGTGTGCGGCGGGACGCTGGGTGTGCTGACCGGTCGGCCAGGGCTGCCCTGGCTGACCGGTCGTGGGGATGGTCGCCTGTGGGGCAGGGCGACCACGAAAACGCGTCGGCTGCAAAGGGCGTATCCGAGGTGCGGGTGCGGGGCGAGGCGGGCGGGCTGAGGATGGCACGGGATGCTCCTCAACCGCGCCCGATCCTCTTCCCGCGTGTCCGCACCATCGGGTGGCGCACCATGCGCCGGCGGACCA
>DATKXP010000442.1:0-2415 GCA_035529015.1 Phycisphaerae bacterium
GACCACGGCGAGATTCTTCGGGTCGCCCCAGCGACCCTCAGAATGACAGCGCTACATACGTGCCGCCGTCTTCGTCCCGCCCGCCTCGAGTCTCTCGGCCAGCAGCAGGCACGCCTTGGTCATCTGGATGCGTTCCCACCCCTTCGCGGTGTTGGCGGCTTCCAAGAGGAGATCGACCGCTCCCGCGTCGCCGATGTTCGCGAGGGCCCATCCTGCGGCCAGGCGGATGCCGGCGTCGGTGTCGCCGACGGCCTGTCGCAGCGCGGGAACCGACGCCTCATCAGCGACCACGCCGAGGTTCTGGATGATCGTCAGCCGGCACGTGCCGGCGGCCCGCGAGAGGGCGCTGCGCAGTTGTTCGGCGGCGCCGTCTCCGATGGCGACCAGCGCACCGGCCGCCGGGTCGCACAGCGCTTCGTCGGTCAAGAGTTTGCCGAGCGCCGCCGCGACCTCCTGTCCGCCGGCCGTCTGGAGTTCCTGCACCAGGTACGCCTGGACGCCCTTCGACCGGTTGCCGCCCAGTTGCGACGCCAGCGCCAGAGAAAACTGGGCGCGGGGTCCGTCGTCCGGCAGTTTGCAGACGTGCACCGCCAGGCAGTGCAGGGCGTACTTGGCCTTGACGGGCTGGACGTCGTCGCCCTCGAGCGGTTCGACGAGCATGTCGATCAGGCCAAGTACCCCGTCGCGTCCAAGTGTGTGCATATCGGCAAGGGCCTTGTTAATCTTGTCGGCGTCGATGTCGGTGCAGTACAGGCCACGCTGGTCCGGGTCGGGCATCTCGGCCACGAGCCGTTTCAGGACTTCCTCGAGCGGTTCCATAATCGTTCCCCTTCGTGGGCGGTTGTGTTCGCTTCCTACAGGTGCCACGGAGCCCGCATGGGCGGGTTGACGAGACGGTTGGCCTCGTCGTCGCCGATGACCTGGTCGGTGACCGGGTCGAAGCGGATCTTGCGTCCGACGCGGATGGCGATGTTCGCCAGGTGCATGATCGCCGCGGCGCGGTGGGACGACTCGGCGTGGCCGCCCGCCTTCTGACGCGTTCGGATCGCCGTCGGGAAAGGCACGAGCGGCTCAGGGTCGGGCATGGCCAGGACCTTCTTCTGGTCCTCTTCCGAGAGGTCGCTCAGGCTGATGCCGCGCTCCTCTTTGCGGTCGTACGGCTCGCCCCACTCGCCGCTGTCCAGGACGAAGGTCAAGCCGTCGGCGTACTTCAACTCGACCCACCCCCACATGGCGCAACACTCCGGATGGGCCGGCGGGGCGTGGGGCTCGATCTCCACGGCGCTGGTGTCGTCCTTGGCCCAGATCCACTGGACGGGGTCGAAGTGGTGCTGGCCCATGTCGGCCATGCCGCCCCCCTCGTAGTCCCAGTAGCCGCGATGCGTGCCGCCGGTACGGTGCGGATGATACGGCCTGAGCGGCGACGGGCCGCAGTACATGTCCCAGTCGAGGTTCGCGGGCACGGGCTGCGGCTTGGCGTTGACGATGCCGCTCCACTGGCGGACCTTCAGGCCGGCCCGCTTGATGTGCACGCCCGGGCACTTCTTCAGCAGGCCGCTGGTCATGATCTTGTGGGTCAGGATGTGGTCGGGGTTGCGGCTGTCCCTGAACCGGCCGAACGTGCCGACCTGGAAGATGCGGTTGTACCGCTTCTCGGCCTCGACGACCGCGCGGCCTTCGGCGATGAACCGGGTCATCGGCTTCTCGCACAGCACGTCCTTGCCGGCCTCCATGGCGGCGATGGTGATGAGGGCGTGCCAGTGCGGCGGTGTCGCGATGGCCACCAGGTCGATGTCCTTGCGTTCCATGACGCGGCGGAAATCGCTGTACGTCTCCTTATTATCGACGCGGTCGAGGAACTTGACGTCGCACGACGCCAGACGCCGCACGTTCGGACCCAGACCGCCGAACGTGCCCCCGCCGCGCCCCCCGCACCCCACCAGGGCCGCGCCGAACGTTTCGCTCGGCGAGACGTTGCCCTCGCCGCCCAGGACGCTGCGCGGAACGATGGAGAAGGCCGCAGCCGCAGCGGCGGTCTCCGCCAGGAACCGGCGGCGGGACACTCGCCTTCGATCATCCCTGCTCATGGGCTTCGCTCCTGTTCTTGACCTGCTGCCTTGCCTCGCGGCCCCTGAAACTAGGTCCGGCCTGTGGTGTTGTCAAGCCAAACGCGCGCGGGCACCCCTCAGCCGCGACGGCATTCCGTTGAACACGATGGCGCCGGGCTCTGCGCCGCACGTTCTCGCCGCTACCCGACGGCCGGGCTCACCCGTCCGTGCGAAACGTCAGTGCCGGGAGCCCCGCCTGGTTAAACAGGTTGGCCCAGGGATGGTTCCTCGACCAGGCGTAACGCACGTTGGCGGGCTTGGCGACCTCCGAACTGGAGACGATGACCGCGTCGCCGTCGATCTTGGC
>DATKXP010000443.1:0-9647 GCA_035529015.1 Phycisphaerae bacterium
GGGCTTGAAAGCGGTCCTCAAGGATTTCGCCGCCGGACGGTTCGCCATCCGCCCCGAGCAGGAAGACGTCCACACGGCCGTCGAAGAGTACCTCACCAGAAAACTCGGCGCCCTCGGCAAGAAACTTCACACCGGCCGCAGCCGCAACGACCAGGTCCTCGTGGACCTCCGCCTCTGGGGCAAAGAGCGGCTGCACGTTCTGGCCGAGCGCGTCATCGCCCTGGTGCGGGCGCTGGCGGCCTTCGCCAAACAGCACGAGTTCGTGCCGATGCCCGGCCGCACCCACATGCAGATTGCCATGCCGTCGAGCCTCGGCCTCTGGGCCGGGGCGTGGGCCGAGGCGCTGCTCGACGACCTGGAACTCGTCAAGGCCGCCCACACGCTCACCGACCAGTCGCCCCTGGGTTCCGGAGCCGCCTACGGGTCGGCCCTGCCGCTCGACCGCGAGATGGTGGCGCGGCTGCTCGGCTTCGCGAAGGTCCAGAACAACGTCCTCTACTGTGCGAACTCGCGCGGCAAGGCGGAACTGGCCACCCTTCAGGCGTGCGCCCAGGTCATGGTGGACCTCTCGCGCCTGGCGACCGACCTGGCCATCGGTTCGACGCCCGAGTTCGGCTACTTCCGCATCCCGAAGGAGTTGTGCACCGGCTCGTCGATGATGCCGCAGAAACGCAACCCCTGCGGTCTGGAACTCGTGCGGGCGAAGGCGGCCGCGGTCTTCGCCCACGAGCAGGCCGTCGCGGGCATCCTCCGGGCCCTGCCGAGCGGATACAACCGCGACTTCCAGGAGACCAAGGGGCCGTTCATGCGCGGCGTCGAGGCCACCGCCGGGTCGCTCTCCGTCATGCGCCTCACGTTCGAAAAACTCGAGGTCGTCGAAGAGAACCTGCGCGCGGGCTTCATCCCGGAGATCTACGCCACCGACCGGGCGCTGGAACTCGTGGCCGACGGCGTCCCCTTCCGCGACGCCTACCGCCGCGTCGCCGCGCACCTCGAGCAACTCTCCGACCGCGACCCCGTCAAGAACCTCAAGTCGAAGAAACTGGTGGGCGGCCCCGGCCGGCTCGGCCTCGCGCTCCTGACGAAGCGCGCCGACGCCGCCGCGAAATGGCTCAAAGGCGTCCGCGAGCCGTTCCAGAACGCGTTGGCGAAGTTGATGCGGTAGGTCCAAACTGAGCCGCGACCGCCAGGGAGCGGGTGCACTCGCACGGCCGGCGACCGCTCCCTCGCGGTCGCGGCTCGGACCGACGCTCAGCGCTCACCGGTGGGGCGACAGCCGTTCGCGATCCGAATCGCCCGGCGACCGCTCCCTCGCGGTCGCGGCTCGGACCGACGCTCAGCGCTCACCGGTGGGGCGACGGTCGCTCGCGATCCGAATCGCCCGCCGCCGCCGCTCGGCCGCGAGACCGCCGGGAAGGTCCACCGGACCGGCCACCGTCTTCGAGAGCAGCGCCGCGACGACCTCGCGCGTGCGTTCGGCCGACATGTGTTTGAGGCCGCCGCCCAGTCGCTCGACGGCCCGGCGCACAATCGCCCCCTGAAGCCACGGCCGAAGCGCCGCGAAATCGTCGGCGTCGATGATCAGCGCGCGGGGGCCACCGTGGGGAACGTGACCCGACGCTCCCGCGTCGGGCTCGCGGGGCAGCGCATCGCCGAGCCGCGACCGCAAGGGAGCGGTAACGCTCGTACGCGCTGGGCCCGCTCCCTCGCGGTCGCGGCTCGGATGGCCCGGCACCTCGCGTACGATCTGCCGCCACACCTCGTCGAGCACGTCGCCGAGCACGTCGCCGGCCGCCTCGGCCTGGTCGGCCAGGCGCATGATGGCCGCCTCGACCGCCGGGTTGATCGTCCGGCCGAGGAGCGGCAGGACCTCGTTGCGCAGGCGGTTGCGCGTGTAAACCGCGTCGTCGTTCGTCTCGTCCTCGCGCCAGTCCTGCCCGACGTGCCGAAGGTACGCTTCGACCTGGGCGCGGCCCAAGTCCGGATGCATCATCGGCCGGACGATCTCGATGCCGTCGGCCGGCGCCAGCGGCGCCCGGGCCCCGAGCGTCGCAAGGCCCTCGATGCCCGTCCCGCGCAAGATATGAAACAGCACCGTTTCGACACGGTCGCCGCCGTGATGGGCGAGGGCAACTTTCTTCGCACCGACCCTCCGCGCCACGTCCGCCAGAAACCGCCGCCGGGCCTCGCGCCCGGCCTCCTCGACGCCGATGCCGGCCCCCTCGGCCTCGGCGCGGACGTCGGCGCGGCCGATCTCGCACGGCAGGCCGAGTTTTTCAGCCAGGTTTTCGACGAATACCTGGTCCTCGTCGGCGGTACCTTCTCGTAGACCGTGATGCAGGTGCGCCACGACCGGCGCGACGGCCAGTTGCTTCGCCGAGGCGAACCCGTGCAACACGTGCACCAGAGCGACCGAATCGGGACCGCCGCTCACGCCGACGACGACCGTCTCGCACCGGCGGCCCGCAGCGCGGCCGCGCGGCAAAAGATCGTGCCGCTCGATCGTCTCGAGCACCCGCTGCACAAACTCGTGTTCGGGGTCCGGCATCATGGCGGCCATTATACCAGTTTGCCGAGCGCGTTGCGCGGTGGGCCCGCGCGATGCGCGGTGGGCAGGCGTGCCCACCGCGCTCCCCAACCAGGGGTGGCATGGCCACGCAGGCGTGGGTGCGCGTTTAGCGCGGGTGGCACGGCAGCCCCGCCGGGGCGGCCGTGGGCACCCGGTGTCCAACACGGCCGCCCTTCGGGCTGCCGTGCCACCCGGCCTGCAGATGCGCGGCGTGGCCGAGGCGCGGAAACTCATTGACGCCAACCCATCGGCGCTGATACGTTGCGCGTATCACATCGCACCCCAAAGGGCCGGAAAGGAGTTGCCATGAGCGAGACTCCGCCTTCGTTGCCTTCCCCTTCTTCTCGTCCCGCCCCACCCCTGGGCGTTCTCGACGCCGTCGGCATGGGCTGGCGGCTGATGATGAGCGATTTCTGGGCGTTGTGGCTGGCCGCCTTCGTCATGCTCCTGATCCTGATGGCCGCCGGCATGTTCGGCGTGCCGGCCCAGGTCCTGGTCGCCCCGCCGCTCGCGGCCGGCCTGTTCTATGTCCTCGCCAAGCGGATCGACGGCGGCCGGGCCGAGGTGGGCGACCTCTTTGCCGGGTTCAAGGAACGGTTCGGCCCGTCGGTGGTCGGCATGCTGCCGGTCACGGCGGCGGGCTTCGTTCTGGGCATCCTCATCGGCGCGGCGCTGGGCGTCCTGTTCGCGCTGGGCGGCGGCATCATCGCAGCGGCCGAAGGCGAGGAGGAGGTCATCGCCGTCGTGGTCGTCGTCGGACTCGTGCTCTTCATCCTCATCGAACTGCTCCTTATCCTCGCGTTCAGCATCTTCGCGGTCTTCTTCTACTTCGTGCCGGCGGCCGTGTGGGACCACCCGGAGTCGGGATGGGCCGCCGCCAAGGCGTCGATGCGCCTGGTGCGGGGCCATTTCCTCTCGATGATCGGCTTCGTCCTCGTGTTCTGGGCCATCGGGACGGCGGCCAACCTCATCGGCATGCTGGCCTGCTGCATCGGGGTGTTCTTCACGACGCCCCTGCTCATCGTGTGGCAGTACGCCACGCTGGTGTACCTGTACCGTTCGTGGACGGGCCGGCCGCTGGTTCAGGCGCGGGCGTCCGATGCCGATGCGGCGGCAGGTGGAAACTGATTGACGCCGCTTCCGGCAAGGTGGTACGGTCTGGCGTGCAGGCCGGCGCCGCGACGGGCGATATCTCAGATCTCAGATCTCAGATTTGAGATTTGAGATGCCCGATCTCAGAGTGTAGATCGGCGCCGCGACGGGCGACGTCTGAAATTTCAAATCTCGAATCTCAGATTTGAGATGCCCGATCTCAGAATAACGACCTTCGACGCCTTGCGAACCTGGACAAGGAGCCAGTTATGACCGAATTCCCCGAGACCGATAGGTACGAGGACCTGCCCGGCGGCGCCGCGGTCGGCGTCATGGACGCCGTCCGCATGGGTTGGCGTCTCATGATGGCCGACTTCTGGCCGATCTGGGTCGTTGGTCTGGTGGCGTACGCGATCCTGGCTGCCATAGGTGTGGTGGGGGGTGTGATCGGTATCGTCCCCATCCTGGGCCCGATCGTCAACGGCTGCATCCAACTGGCGGCGGGCATCTTCCTGCAGCCGCCGATCATGGCCGGTCTATTCTACGCGGTCCGCAACTCGATCGACGGCAGCCCTGCGCAGGTGGGAGAGGTCTTCGAGGGTTTCCGCCAGCGGTACTGGCAGTCGGTTGTGGCCATGCTTTTGCCGAACATCATCGGTCTTGTGGCCGGCGTACTGATCGGCGGGATCTTACTCACAGCGGTCATCATCGGGCAAGAGGCCGGCAGCGATGAGGACGTCGCCATCGCGGTGGGTATCGCGCTGGCCATCGCCATCCCCCTTGCGATCATCCTGTGTCTGGTGATGCTGCTGTTCTTGTTCTCGTTGCTGGCCGTGTGGGATCATCCGGAGTCCGGTTGGCAGGCGATGAAGGATTCGGTCCGCCTCGTGAAGGCCCACTACTGGTCGTGCATTGGCCTGGCCCTGCTGTTTGTGGTGCTCTCCGTGGCGGCGGTACTGGCAGGGCTCATCGCCTGTTGTGTCGGCGTGTTCTTCACCATGCCGGTGCTGATGGTATGGTGGAGTGCCACGCTCATCTACCTGTACCGCTCATGGACGGGCCAGCCGCTGGTGCAGGCGGTGGCCGAGGAACCACCGGCCTACGATGCCGGTCCCATGCAGCCGACCGACATCGAGCCGCCGCCGCCCGCGCCGCCCATTCCGTGAGGCCGTGACGCGGCCGCGCTACAACGCTACGTTCCGCGCGGCGGCCTTCCCAGGCCGCCGCCGAGCGGCTCGGCCGCGAACAGTCGTCGCCGCACTTCCTGGCGGCCTCGGAAGGCCGCCAGGCGGGTCGGTTGTCATTCTGAGCGAGCGAAGCGAGTGAAGAATCTGGCCGTGCGAACGGCGAAACAGCAACGACCACGGCGAGATTCTTCGGGTCGCCGAGGCGACCCTCAGAATGGCAACGTTAAACACGTAGGCGGCATCCGATCCGGGAGGACGCTCGAATGACTCAGAGTCCGCCGCCGGCCGCCGGCGCAACCGCCGCCCCCGCTAACCTCGGCGTCATCGAGGCCATGCGCATGGCCTGGCGCCTGCTCATGGCCGACTTCTGGATGCTCTGGCTCCTGGCGTTCGTCAAGGGCGCCGTCGCGTTGGGCGTCGGCCTGGCGACGTGCTGCCTGTGCTGCCTGGCGCCCCTCGTGGGCTTCTTCGTGCAACCCCCGCTCATGGCCGGCCTGTTCCGCGGCGTGGCGCGGCGCGTGGACGGCGGCCGGGTGGAGGTGGGCGACCTCTTCGCGGCGTTCCCGATGTGCTACTGGTCCACCGTCCTGGCAGGCCTGCCGGTGGTGGCGATCGACGCCTTGGCCGCCATCGTCCAGAACGTGGGCCAGACGTGTGTCCGCGTGCCCCTCCAGATCGCTGCGCCGTTGGCCGACGAGATGGGCGCCTCGGATGAGGAGACGGTCCTCGTCATCCTCGGCATCGTTGCCGTGGGCGGCCTCGTGGCCCTGCTGGCGACGGCGGTCGCTCTCGCGCTGGCCGCAGCGCGGTTCTTCTTCCAGTTCGCCCTCCTGGCCGTGTGGGATACGCCGCAGTCCGGCGTCGAGGCCCTCAAGACGGCCGTCGGGTTTGTGCGGACGCGTTTCTGGTCGGTCATCGGCCTGGCGGTGCTGTTCACCCTCTTGGAGATCGCCGCCGGCATCGTGGGCCTGCTGGCGTGCTGTGTGGGCCTGCTCATCACCGTGCCCGCCGTCACGGTCTGGTACTACATCACCA
Organism: Phycisphaerae bacterium; assembly: GCA_035529015.1. Classification (GTDB taxonomy): domain Bacteria; phylum Planctomycetota; class Phycisphaerae; order FEN-1346; family FEN-1346; genus JAUVZF01. The sequence goes on from DATKXP010000443.1 coordinate 5,884, forward strand.
TGGTGTACCTGTACCGCTCGTGGACGGGCCAGCCGCTGGTGCAGCCGATTGCCGCTGCGGGACCGGAGGCCGATGCCGCGGACGGCGGCGCGCCTGTCCCGCCGGCCGACGTGTTGCCGCCCGACGTCTAGGCGGTTCACGTTCTTGTGCATCGATGACCCGCGCGGTGGGCAATCCTGCCCACCGCGCTTTGGCGCCTTCGTGCGCGGCGGGCAGGATTGCCCGCCGCGCGGCGGGTGCGGAGACCCGCCGCGCAACGGCACTTGCTACTCCGCGCCGCGCAGCGGGTGCGGAGACCCGCCGCGCAACGGCACTTGCTACTGCGCGCCGCGCGGCGGCCTTCCCAGGCCGCCGCGCAGCCGTGTCCAGTACTGCGGTAACGCGAAACCATGGATCCGTCTGAGACCGTCCGACCCAACCGCACCGTCCGCCGCTGTGACCGCATCTTCCACGGCATCGTGGCGGCGGCGTTGGCGGCGATGTTCGCGTGGAGCCTGCGGCCGCTGGACCTGGCGGCCCTGCCCCCGACGTTCGGCGCGAGCGCCGCCGGCGACTCCATCTGCGTCCTGTGGCGGACGACCCACATGCCGTGCCCGACGTGCGGCATCACCCGGTCGTTCTACGCTCTGGGGCACGGGGCGCCGGGGGCGGCGGTGGCGTTCCATCCGCTGGGGCCCGTCTTGTACGCGCTTCTGGCGGTCGTGATGGTCCGCTCGGCCGGCGTGGCGCTCGGCGGACGCACGTGGCTCGACCGGACCGCCCGCGTCCTCGTCTGGTCGATTCCGGTGCTCGCCGTCGCGACCCTGGTGACGTACGCCGTTCGGATGGCGTTCTTTTTCGCCGGCGGCACGGGCGTCGAGGCGTTTCACACGTCGCCCCTCGGCCGCCTCATCGCGCTTCTGCCGTAACGCCGCCCATCCGCGCCGCCAAACGGGGGGTGCACACCGAGCCCGCCGCTGCGCGCAGCGAGCCCGCCGCGGAAGCGGCGGGGCATCTGCCGGCGCGCCGCACCTTGCGCCACCTCGGCACGCTCTACGTCCGCAGCCCTTCCATCGACAGGATGCTCGCGGGCAGGACGATGAAGACCGGCAGCCACGCCGCAAACAGCGGCTCGACGTGGCCCGCGTTGCCGAAGGCCGTTGCGACGAACCGCACGGCAAACACGCCGACAAACAGCGACGCCGCAACAATGATGCTGACGACGTAACTGCGATCCTCGCGGGCCGCCAGGAACGGCATGCCCAGCAGCAGGATCAGAACGTTCAGGATCGGTCCGGTCATGTGCTGGTGCATCTCGACCTGCAACTGCCGCCGGTTGCCGCGCATCGGATCCTCCGCCAGCGACTTCAGTTCCGCGTACGACATGTACCGGTAGAAGTCGCTGGCGCGGTGGCGCTGGAGTTCCCTGGGCCCGACGTTGGTGTAATAGTCGGCCTGCGGCTCGCCTGTGGGCCCGGTGGGGGCGCGGTCGAGGAGGGTGGCCTCCTGGATGGGCGGCAGTTTGACGCCGTTCGTGAAGACCCACCGGCCGCGCGCCTCGTCCCACGCGGCGCGTTCGGCCTCAATCGTGCCGAGGGCCTCGTACTTCGAGTCCCTCTGAAAGATGCGGACCCTGGCGGGGAAGACGACGCTGCCGTCCTCGAACACCTTCTTCTCGGCCCGCATCTCGTGGGCCTTGGGGTCGTAGATGGGCGCGTAGATGATGTTGTTGTGCTCGTCGCGGACGAAATCGACGGCGAAGTCCTCCTGGACGGCCAGGTCGTCGGGGTCGCGCGCCAACTCCACCGCGATGCCGGGAATGATGAACTCCTGGTTGACGATGTAGAACCCGTCCAGAATGAGGCCCACCAGGATCATCGGCCACATGACACGGTACAGGCTGACGCCGGCGGCCTTGATGCTCGTCAGTTCGCGGCTCCGGTTCAGCCGCACCATGCTCGCCGCCGCCGACACCAGCAGCGTCGGGGCCGCCAGCAACTGGAAATAGTGGAAGGCCCGGTAGGCGTAGTAGTCGGCGATTCCGGCGAGCAGACCCCACAGGCCCGCCTCCTCGGTCTCGGCCGCCAGGTCGAGGAACTTGTTCCGATTGAACGAGAAGTCCAGCAGCAGCGCCAGGCCCATCATCGCCGCCAGGCAGATCGCCAGCGACACCAGGAACGTCGTCAGGATGTATCGGTCGAGGATCTTCACGGGCGGCGCCCTCTCAGCCGATCCCTCAACCGAAGCGGCGACGGCCAGACCCACGACAGGTACGCCAGGATCGCCAGCCCCAACGCCACCACTTGCAGGTTCGGCGCCCAGATCAGCCACACCAGGTCGTTCGGATTGTCGTACTCGCGGGCCACCCGCGCGGTGATGAACATGGTCGCCCCGCTGGCCCACATCCAGGGCACCAGGCCGACGCCAAACGCCGTCAGCAGATGGCCGCTGTGGAACCACATCCCCAGCCCCGCCCCCACAAGGACGAGGCCGAAACACCCGACCGCCCCCGCCAGCCGACCGTGCAGGTCCGCAATGCACCGAGCCCGGACCTTGTTTGTCGCGATCTCGATCGCCACGTCCGAGGCGTCCTCCGGCAGGTCGCGGACCCGGTCCGAGAGGTCCGGACGCCGCTGCCACGCCATCAGGTGCCACAGGTCCAGATCGTCTTCTTCGCGCGGCACGGTGGTGGGCAGCGTCAGGCCGACGGCGTGTGTCCCGCGGACCGGCACGGTGTGCGATTCGTCCATCACAACGGCTTCCCAGAGGGCGAGTCGGACGCGGTTCCGCGCCCGGTCGAAGGTCACGCGGCCGAACGGGGCGTAGCAGTACGTCTGGCCGCCCGTGCCGCGGTACTTCACCGTGGGGCCGTACAACATGTCGCCGACCACGCGGTCCACGGTCATCTGAAAGTTGGCTTCCTTGAGGCGGATCCTGCCCGTTGACGCCAGCCGCGTGAAGAACAGCCGCTCGATGTCCGCCAGGGTCAGGCGCTTGGCGGCGTACGCGCTGGCCGGCAGCGGCCACGCCGCCAGAAAGAACGTGGACACCGACGCCACCGCCGCCAGGACGATCGTCGGCCAGAACAGGCTCCACGTGGGGATGCCGCTCGCGCGACAGGCCATCAACTCGTTCTGGGCGGCCAGGCGACCGTACACCAGCGTTCCCGCCAGCACCGCGGCCAGCGGCAGCGCAAAGTAGGCCGCCTTCGGCATCGACAGCACCATGTACGCCAGCGACGTGAACGGACCCAGGCCGTACTCCTCCAGGGCCTTCAGGACCAGGCCGAACGCGACCACGCCGGTCACCGCCACCAGACCCAGGGCGAGGGCCTTGAGCATCTCCTTGAGGATGTAGCGATGCAGTATCCGCATGGGCGGTCCGTTCGACGGGGCGCGCCGCCGCCCCGGTTCCCTTGTCAAATCATAACAAACGGCGCGAGGCGAGTATAGGGTTTCGTGGACAAGGTGGGGCCCGGCGGCGCCGGCCCGTCCCGCGGCCCCTCGGACGGGCGGGGCTGGCGGGGGTCCTGCCGCCGTAAGGGCGTAGCATGCTACGCCCCTACAGAACTCGCGGCTGGCGAGTATATACTTTACGAAAACGGCCTTTCTTGAGACCCCCCCAAATGGCGCTTTTCGGGGCGCCGAACCCCGTTTCTGGCCTGGAAACGCCGATTCGGGGCCCGAATGTTAAGATAGGCAAGGCAAAAAGCGCTCCGTTTTGATCGGTTTCTGATCGCTTTTTGCTCAAACTTGGTCCGTTCTTGCTCCTTTTTACCCCTTTTT
>DATKXP010000444.1:0-3958 GCA_035529015.1 Phycisphaerae bacterium
GTGCCGGTGGGCTTCGACGTGGCGGGCGCTCCGTCGCTGCCCGTCCTGCCCTCGCTCTCGGTGCGAGTGGGCTTCGATGTCGCCGGGGTGCCTGATCTGCCGAGGATCAATCCTGTCGAGGTGCCGGTCGGTTTTGACGTGGACGATGCGCCGGCGCTACCCGCCCTGCCTGCACTCTCGGTAGGCGTGGGCTTCGACGTGCCGGGGTTGCCGGTGCTACCCACACCTCCCGACGTGGTGACGGGGGTCCGGTTCGACGTGCCGGGCTTGCCGATCCCCCCCGATCCTCCCGCCGTCGTCGTACCGGTAGGCTTCGACCTGGCGGCGCTCGCCCTCCCTGCGCCTCCCGCCGTGCTGGTTCCCGTGGGCTTCGACGTGGCGGGGCTTCCGGCTCTACCCACGCCGCCCGCCCTGGTGGCCTCCGTGGGCTTCGACGTGCCCGGCCTGCCTGCCTTGCCGACGCCTCCAGGGATCACGGCGGCGGTTCGGTTCGACGTGCCGAGCCTGCCGGCGCTGCCGGTTCCGCCTGAGGTCGTGGCCCCGATTGGCTTCGACGTGGCGGGGTTGCCTGCGCTACCCGAAGCCCCATCGCTGACGGCTCCGGTGGGCTTCGACGTGGCCGGGCTTCCGTCGCTCCCCGAGCCTGCGGGGCTGACGGCGGCGATTGGTTTCGACGTGGCGAGGCTTCCTGCGCTGCCCACGCCTCCGGGCCTCGTCAGTCGGATCGGCTTCGATGTGGCCGGGCTGCCGGCCATGCCCACGCCTCCGGATCTGGTGAGCCGGATTGATTTCGCGCTCTCGCCCCTGCCCACTTTGCCCAAGATCGAGCCGGTGCCGGTGAATCGGTTGCAGCCGAGCGTGTCCGAGGTGCGGCGCATCGCGCCGCCCGCTTCCACCCTACCGAACGAGACGGCCCCCACGGCGATCAACGTGGGCTTTTCCATGGGCCAACTTGTAGCGGAGATTCGGCGGTACGAGCGAGAAACCTACGGTACATAAACGATGGCCTACGTCGGGAAGTATCACCTTGCATGGACGGTCGAATTGGACGGCTCGGGCACTACCGTTCCGGCTCGGATCGACCTGAAGCTGAACGGGTACGTCGGCAGCAGTACGGCCGTTGACGGTAGCGGCACGCCGTTTCAGATGTGGCTCGACAAGGAAGACATTTCCGTCCCGTACGGGATCGGCCGCACGAAGGCGGTCCTGGAGTTGAAGGACGAGGACACGGCCTTCAACGAAATACGCGGCGGTGCTCCGCAGGACTGGGTGATGGTCTTCACCCTGAACTCGGTCGTCTCCTGGACCGGGTACGTGGAGCCGGAACGAATGCGGCAGCGCGTGGAAGTGAAGGCCGTACAGCGGGTTTGGGCCACGGACGGGCTCGACCGGCTGCGGACGATTGACTGGTATGCCACGCGGGCGGCGGCGATCAGCGCCGGATTCACCTCACAGATTGCCATTTTCGACGGCCTTCTGAGCAACCTGCTCTACGACGGAACGGGGCTCGGGTACCGGACGGTTGTAAACTGGCGGGCCTACAACTCTTCTGTCCAGGGACCAGACGACCTGACGCCCGTGGACCCCTTCGCGGCCTACGCCGTGCCGGTCGGCAACCTGTACGACCACTTGCAGTCGGCCCTGGGCGGGGCCGAGGCCACGGGCCGCCGGCCTTCGGCCTTCGACGCGCTGAACGAGTTTGCCAAACTTTGGCAGGTGTACGTCTTCCAGGGTCAGAACCTTTGGGAGATCCGGCAGGTCAACCAGTTTGCGAACACGGGCGGCGGCGGCAACGGCGCGTACCTGTTCACCTACGACAACGCCGCCAGCGCGGTGAGCGACGGATACGCCAGCCCGGTCGTCGCATGGGACAACACGAACCTGACCGGTCCCACGGCCTACGACAAAGACAAGGCGGCGCAGTACAAATACGCACGGGTCGAGTTCGACCACGGGACCGTGGCGGATCAGATCCTGGACCCGTTTTGGACCAACACTACATTCAACTGGGGCTCGACCGGATCGCCGACCACGAGTCAGTATTTCGTCAACGATCCCACCACGCCGATAGGCAGCGGCATACCCGTACGGATCGCCGAAGTGCGAGCCGGCACGGAGGCAAGCCGCGCCAACCTTCTCGACCCGGCGGCCATCCGAACGGACTTCCTGGCCCTGGTCGTCAACGCTGGAAGCCCGATCTTTCTGAGCGAATCCAGTCTGTACGACATCCAGCCGGACGGCGGTGATACCGACATCACCTTCGAGTCTCACGCCTACTACGCCGTCTCCGCTGACGTGGGGTTGCCTTACACGTACTATCTCGCCGGGTGGGCCATCGGCATCGACGACGGGACAGACGAGTATTGGTTGGACAACAACGCCACCAGCTGGACGGACGTGGGCGTGGTGGGCACGGGTCCGGGCGACGGGCAGATTTGGACCGCCTTCATCGCGCCCGGTTCGCCGACCCGCTGCACGATCCCGCAGACGGCGTTGCCGGCCTCTGTACCGGGCGGGCAGTTCACCCTGCATGTGCGCCTGTACCAGGGCTTCGACCCGTACCACACCTTCAACGACACGACCGCGACGGTAGAGGCTTTTGCCTGGGCGCCTACGCAGGTCGCCGTCTTCCCCGACGGCGCGGCCGAGGCGCGGGCCTACGTCATTGAAACGACAAACACCGTTACCACGGCGTGGCGGGAGGTGGCGGAAACGCTCTACTACGGCAGCGGCCCCACGGCCTCGTCTCCGGCGCGGATCGCCCTGACATCGGCGCCGTTCGCCAACACGGTATTTTCCTCGTGGGGCACGGGCACCGGCAACCCTGGCACGGACACCGGCTACACGTTTGCCGAGCTGTGGACGCGGGAGTTACTGAAGCAATACGGCACGGCACCGGACGTGCTCGAAGTGGACCTGCGGGCGCTTACCGCGTCGGGGCTCTTGCACCCCTGGCATTGGTTCCTGTTGGGGAGCACGGACTACTGGCTGACCAACTACCAACTCACCCTGACATCCGACCCGAACGCCATCGGCCCCTGTTGGTATCGCATACGGGCGCAGGAGATTCGCGCCGACAGCCTGACGATTTCGACGGCCGAGTTGTATCCCAACCCATGGCCGCCGCGCATCCCGATCGGCGACATCCTGCGGCCGACCGATACCACGGTGGGAGGATACCCGACAACCGTTGAGTTCGAAACAACGGACAGCCTGACCGTGACGGCTGACGTGGCAAAGACTGGGATCACCCTGGAGTCGGCCCTTAAAATTCCGCTCTATGCGGACATGCCGCTCCGGTTCGTCCACCGCCTGGCGCCGGGCGTGAATTACGAGGTCTACGTCGCTGCCGACGCGTCGGTGGGGGATACGACGGTAGACATCATCTGGGCAGTATCGGCCACGTTCAAGCTCGGGGGGTTCTTCTCGTTCGACGCCCAGACCTTTGAATGGCTTCGCAACTTCCAGCGCAGGACGGAGCGCAACAGCAGCAATTACTTCGGCGTGGTGGAGCAATGGGCGCTCTCCAGCCGCACGATTCTTCTCGACCAGGGCCGGGCGCTTAATTACATCACCTACGGAGCAGGGGGGTACAAACTCTCGCTCCCGCGCACCTCCAACACGTACACGATCAACCGGGCGGGCGTCGAGGTGCTGACGCTTTCGGGCAGCGCTCCGAGTATCCCGATCACCTACGGGGGCGTGGCGGTGTTCGATGCCCCGTACACGGTGGCGATTGCTTTCCGCTCCGACGACGTGACGGACAAGAAGACCCTCTTCAAAGTCACTCACGCGTCGGGGTGGATGAAGGCCACGCACTCGACGAACGAGTTCGCCATTGAAACGAACGACGGGTCGGCGTCGGACTCCTCTCCCCTGATCGTCACCGCTGCGACATCGAACGGGATCTGGAACGTAGCGCTCTTCGCGTTCGCGCCAGCGACGGGCGTAGCTACGG
>DATKXP010000445.1:0-2341 GCA_035529015.1 Phycisphaerae bacterium
CGGGCCGAAGGCGTCGCCGTGTTCGCGTTCCCACTCGGCCGCCAGTCCCGAAAGCGCCGTCTCGGCCGCCGGGCCGTGCGCCAGCAACTCGCTGAGCACCGCCAGGTCGGCGTCGATGTGCCGGCTGCCGCCCGGACCCCATAGAGACGCCATCGCCTGAACCAGCAGTTCCCGTTCCGCCCGGACGTCCCCAGGCGGCAGGTCCAGGTCGCGCGTGCCGACGTCCGTCACGGGCAGCACCTCGCCGTCCGGACCCGCGGCGAACAGCCCCTTGAGTTCCTCGAGGTAATGGCTGGGGAGCGTGGCGCGGCCGCGCGAATCGAGGGCCGGGTAACTGAGCGTCAGCGTCTGCCGGGCCCGTGTGGCGGCCAGGTAGAACAGCAGCATCTCCTGCTGGGCCGCGTGGCCGGTGTCGGCCAGGTCCACGCGACGGCGTCGCAGGTCGTCGCGCTCGGCGTCGTCGAAGAACGGGTGCCGCCGACCGCGGCGGGGGAACTCCTTCTCGGAGAGGCCGATCACGAAGACGTGCTCGAACGAGAGCGCGCGGCTGCCGTAGACGTCGAGGACGACGACCGGCGCGTCGGACGGCTCGGCCGATGCGATCGTGGCGACGCCGAGGCCGTGCGTCACCTCGTCGAGAAACTCTCCGAGCGGCACCTTCGACCCGCCGGGATCGTCGAGCAGGGCGACCTCGTCCAGCACGTCCTCCAACGCCGCCAGGGCCTTCAGGTCGCGGGCCCGGCGTTCGGGTTGGGGATCGGCCCGCGCAGCGTCCCAGAGCCCGGCCGCGTGGAGCATCTCGCGCAGACGGTCGGCGAAGACGCGGCGCGCCGCCTCGGGCGGCAGAGCCAGGCGGTCGAAGAGGCGGCGGAGCAGTTGCTCGGCGCGGCCGATCTCTTCGCAGCGCCCGGCCACCTGTTCCGGCTCCAGCACGGGGTCGCCGGAATCGTCGAGGACGACGCTCTCGCGCTGGAGGCGGCTGCGCAGGGAGTCAAGCCCTTTGAAGTACGCGTCGCGCCCTTTGAAGACGCCGGCGTCTCGCGCCAGACGGACGGCCGCCCGGGCCGTGTCGCCGTCGGTGCCGAAAGCAGCGGGCACAAAGTAGTTCGACCGCAGCAGCCGCGCCACCGACCGGAACGAGTAATCCTCCACCTGCAGCCGCACCAGCGCCATCGCCGCCCGTACGACGGGGCAATCCCGCAGCGCCGGCCCGCGCTGGATGCGGCACGCGAAACCGTACCGCGGGAAGATCTCGCGCACCAGCGGCGCGTACGCCTCGAGCGACCGCGCCAGGACGGCGACGGTGGCCGGTTCCGTCGCGCCGCCGCGCACCAGACCGGCGCAGCGGCGGGCGACGGCCTCGACCTCGCGGGTCCGCCCGGCGGCGCGGATAACCGACACGGCGCCCGTCGCCGGCAGTGCCGTCGATGCGTCCGAGAAGCGAAACAGGCCCCTCCGCACCCGTTCCAGGTCGCCCGGCAGGTCGCTCGGATCGTCGAGAACGGTCTCGCCCAGACGCTTCCCGAAACGCTCGCGCAGGCGGTCGCGCGTGCGGCCGGTGACGCCGAAGAGGTTCGGGCACTCGGGCTCCCACGTCAGCGTGATGAGGGTCCGTCGGGAGCGGCGCGAGAGCGCGTCGAGCACGTCGAGTTGGGCGGGGGCGAAGTCCTGGAACCCATCGACCACCAGCAGCGCGAGATCGCCGAACGGTCCGAACTTGCCCTCGGCCACCAGGGCGGCGGCGTGCCAGAACTGCCCCGCATCGTCGTACACGTCGCGGGCGTGCAGCGCCTTCTGATACGCGTCGTACAGACGGGCGATGAGACGGTTCCGCGGCGACCGCAGAGGACCTTGGAGCGCGCGGCCGAATGCGTCGGGCTCGACGCGGGCCTGCTTCAACTCGCGGAACAATTCGTCGAGCGCGCCGACCAGGCCCGGCGTTGCGCGAACGTCGCCGAGCAGCGCGGCATCCCGGCCGCCCAGAGCGTCGAGGCACTCGCGGATGACCTGCCGCCGCGCGAGTTGCGTGACCCTCCGCACCGTGCTGCCCGCCGCCGTCAGCAGACGGTCGGCCAGGTCGGGCAGCGTGAAGACTTGCGGCTGGACGAGGACGCCGGCGGCCTGCGCGGCGAGGAGGCGGCTCTCGGTCGCCCGACGGCGGATGGCCGTCGGGACGAGCATCAACGCCCGCCGCGGCCCCGCCTCCGCGAGCGCATCGCGATAGGCGGCCAGGACGTACCGGCCCTTGCCGCTTCGCGCGGGTCCGACGATCAGTTCAACGGGCGATGCCACGCATTCCCCCCGACACAGGCTGTGGGTTAGGCCCCGACCGTATCGCGTT
>DATKXP010000446.1:0-4867 GCA_035529015.1 Phycisphaerae bacterium
ACAGGACGCTACACAATCGGAGCGGTCAAGCTGGGCACGACCGTCATCCCCCAGATCATCAGCAGCAACGTAGACGAGGGCCTCCAGGCCATCCTGGCCGGCGGCAGCGGCGGCGTCTACAACACGTTCAGCGCCGACGGACGCTACGCGCCGCGCGTGCGCTTCTCGACGCGCGCCGTCAAGACGGCCCTCGGCCTCTGCGGCCTGCTCGGCACCAGCATGGCCGTCAGCAACGGCGTGGTCTACTTCCAGCAGTACGACTCGGTCGGCACCCGCACGGCCGCCGGCTGCAAGACCTTCACATTCGCCAAGGGACTGTGCCTCTGGCGCGGGATCAGCGCCCCCGACGGCGGCCCGGCCTCCGCCGAGTTCGAGCTGGTGCCCGTCAGCGCCGACGGCACCGCCGACACGCACACTGAGGCGCCAAGCATCGCCATCCCGGACGACCACGCCGATGAACTGTGGATGGCCAGCACGCCGGCCGGCGCCGGTGGCTGGAACATCGACACGGGCATCGCCGAGCGCCTCTTCTACGCAACCGGCAAGCCCTACCCGACGGACATCGCCATCGAGGCCATCGCCCCGGTCTGCAACGTCGAACTGCTCACCAGCCTCATCCTCGGCAAGGACGAGACACTCGGGAGCGTCTCGCTCGTGGACGCCTCGGACGCCGGTGGACGCGGCAGCGCGCCCATCACGTTCACCTTCAATAAGGTGATGTCACGCGTCGGGTCGGTCAGCGGCGGCGCCGGCGAGGTCGTCCACGGCGTGCAGATTCGCTGCCTCTACGACAAGACCAACGCGCCCATCGCCATCACCGGACTGACATAACGAGAGGCGACCATGGCAGGGTTTCTCTACTTCGCGGGCGGCCGGCCCCGAGTGGATCAGGCATGGCTCGAGGCCCACGGTCCGGCCCATGCGTTCGAGCCCGACGACCTCGGCCGCATCAGCCAGGCCGAAGTCGGCCAGGGCCCGGGCGACCAGCGCGGCGTCCTGTTCGCACGCACCGCCGGCGAGCCGCAGCCCATGGGCTACGCCCCCGGCGTCCAGAAGTGGGCGAAGGCCGTAAGCGGTGGCTGGTGGGTCGGCTGCGAGACAGACGCCCCGCCGACGCCGGCGGACCTGGAGCACAGCGAGATCATTGACGGGCACGTCGTGCGCATGGGCGACGGCCAACAGTGGCTCGTGCCCGTCGCCCGCTTGTTCAGCGGCGGCACCGCACTGCCCCAGGCGATCGTGCTGGGCCCCAACGGCGAGAAGGTGCTCCGGGCATTGCCCGCATATGCCGCCATCGCCCGCCACGCCGAACGCGTGGCCCAAGACGTGCACATCGGCATCGGCCTGCGCGAACGCCCCAAGGACTATGAGCCCATGTCCTTACTCGACGGCTGGGACATCTGCGTCGCCGCGCTGGCCCTCAACTATCGCATCGGCCCGGATGAGGCGAGTCTGCTGGAAATCCTCACGACCCCCGTGGTGCCGCAAGTCCTGGGCGCACTCGTGGACGTGCCTACACTGATGGCTGTCGCGCAGCAGCGCCTTGCCGCCGCCGGGTCAAAAAAAAACGCTGCACACATCCCCGATGGCTCCAATACCGACTCTGGCGCGAAGGACGCTTAGACCCCTACTGGCCCACGTGGGCCGACCTGCACTGGCTGGCAATGGAGGCATGACGAGGCGTGTGGACCTTCAGCTACATCGTCGAAGAGGACGTGCGGCAGCTTGAGAACTTCCGCGCCCGCGGCTTCAACCGCATTCTCAAGGCCGGACTCAAGGCCAACGTCATCGAGTGGCACCGCCTCTACGCCCCCGTCCACTTCACGCGCCGGGCCTACACGCGCTACGCCGCCCTGGGGCTCTACCGCCAGCGAAAGCGCACCGGCGACCCGTTCGTCGAGTCCGGCAGCCTCCGCGAGCGGATGCTGCGCCCGCGCACCCAGGCCGAAGTCACCGGCACCAGCAAGCAGGTCACCCTGCGACTACCCATCGGCCGGCCGCCGCAGTACACCGAGGAGGGCCTCAAGAAGCAGGTCCTCATCGAGATGCGCAAGAATAACATGAGCTACCGCCAGGCCCAGCGCCGCGTCTACGCCAAGGCGCAGTACACCAAGGAGACGCGCCAGATGCTCCAGACCCATATCCCGGCCGTGGCCGGCCAGGAACCGCGCCACCTCCGGGCGCATCTGCGTGACTTCGTTGTCCGCGAACTCAACAAGCACGGCCGCAAGCGCCGCCGCCGTATAGGAGCCTGACCCATGGCAGGCGAAAGCGTAAAGTATAACGTGGTGGCCGACAGCGCCAAGGCCCTGGCCGAGATGAAGAAGGTGGTCGACCTGCAGGGCAAGACCATCCAGGGCCTACAGAGGACCGCCCGCGAGTCCAAGAAAACCGGCGACGAGGGCGCTACCGCGACCGGCAAGATCGCCAGCAGCATTGCCAGCATCGCGGCAGGCTATCTGAGCGTGAACACGGCTATGGGCACCATACGGCAGGGCTACGGGCTCTGGCTGGAGGACGTGAAGGCTGCGGCCGAGGCTTCCAAGGAGCTTGTCGATTCCTACCGGACGCTCGCCATCATGAAGGGACAGGAGTGGCCCGGCTTCAAGGCGGCGCTGACACCCTTGGTCACGCAGTATGCCGGCCCCGGCGGCGTGGGCGCAGGCTACGGCGCGGCCGAGACGGTCGTCAGCCTGTTGCCCCAAGCCTTCGGCTTCACCGAACAGGACCAACTGGACGCCGCGCGGCAGACCCTGCAGTTCGGCGAAGCCTACGGGATGCAGCCGGACGTCGCCGCGCAGATGATCGGCAAAGCGCAGGGGATGATGAGCAAGCACAAGGTCACTCCGCGCCAATGGGCCAACGCGCTGGCGGGGATGATCAAGCAGGGCGGCTACGCCGGGACGCAACTCCAGGAATGGGCCGGCGCCATGCCTACAATGTACGGTGCGGCACTGACGGCCGACATGACGCCCGCCGAGACGCTGGCGTTCAGTCAGGTCATGTCGCAAGTGACCGGCAGTCCGGGCGAAGGCATGGGAGGCGGCGAACAGGCACTCCGACTGATCATGGCTGAGAAGGCCGGCAAGGCGTTCCCCGGGATGAAGGGCCTCGGCGCCATGGACCGCATGGGCTACCTGGCCGGCGAGTGGGAGCGGCAGGGCCCCGCCGCAATGAGGCCGCGCATCGAGAAGGCATTCGGCGCGCGCGGAATGCGCTACGTTCCCCGCGCGCTGGAGCGCTGGGACCTCTACGACCCGGCGATGGCTACGGCCGAAGCGGGCCTGACCGCACGCGGCGACGTGGTCGCGCAAGAGCTGGGCAGTTTCCGGCAACTCGACCCGCAAGGCCGCATCGCGGCTACGGGCGCCATCGCTCGCAATATGGCCGACATGGCGCGGGCAGAACGCGCGGATCACCAGCGTATCGCAGCTGGCCGGGACATCCTGGAAACCCTGATGCTGGAGTCAGGAAGATCGGGCCTCAGTCGGCAGATAACCGGCGGGTTATACAATCTCAACGCATGGATGGGCCGGGACGCGATCGAGGCCATGGAGATGGCGCAGGGCTTTGGGACGGCGCAACGCTTCCTGCTGCCTGCCGGCGAACGCGAGGCATGGGATCGGCTGCGGCCCAGCATCGAACGCGCGCTGGGATATGACAACGTCGGCGAGCAACTGGACCGCATTGGCAACAGCCTGGAGCGCATCGAGCGGAACCAGACCGTCGGTGCCCCCAATAGACCGGAGGCCGTCACCCGATGAGCTACACAGCGGTCATCCAGTTCGGCAACGCCTGGGGCGAGTATGCAGTCTGCACCCCGAACGCCATGGAGTCCGTCCTCGTGCCCGGGGGCCGCAGCGACGTGGACGGCGTCGACTTCAAGAAGTTTGCCAGGAAGCCCGAGCCGTTCGGCGCGACCTGCACTATCTTCGACACGTCGCAGGCGGGCATCATCGCCCGCGTAGCCGCGTGGCAGGCCGCCCAGGGCACCGTGACGACGCTCCAACTGCCCCAGGGCTACATAACCAACGTGGTCCTCCGGCACGTCCGCAAGCTGTCGGTCATCCGCGAGTTCGCCCACGCTTCCAACGACGCCACGCACATGCAGACGCTCGGCCTGAGCTTCATCCAGCGGAAGGAAGGAAGCTGATGCACACGGCGGGCGTCCACACGATCTACACGCGCCGGCTCCACACGGACGAATGGGCGGCACAGACCGCCCTGCGCCTCGTGACGCCGGTGGTGACCCTCACAGCCGGCAGCGTAACCCAACTCGTCCTGGCCCAGACCTACGTGCTCACGACGGAACCGACCGCCGGCTACCGCAACTTCGAGCACCACTGGCTTCGGATCTCCTACACGCCGGACGGCGGCGCCGAGACCGACATCTGGTACGGCCTCATTGGAGACCAGGTGCTCGACGAAGCCGCCGGCGAGGTCCGGTTCACCGCCGACAGCATCGAGCTCCTGCTCTGGCGCGTACAGTTCTGCGAAGCCTACGCGCAGCCCGCGAAGACGGACGCCGACGCCTCGCCGATTAGTCTGCGGCCATTCAATGAGTCCTTGGACGCCGACCGCCGGCTCGGCGTCATGAGCGCCAACCGCTACCACTTCACCCGCGACGGCACGTTCATGTCGAAGGCCGCCGGCGCCGGTGACGACGTGGCCTACGTCTTCGGCACGGGGGCCATCTGGAACGCCTGGCGCTGCCTCGAGTCGCTCATCAAGAGCCACTGCCCGCCCGGCGGGAGCCGCCACTGCCCCATCGGCTTCGTGCCCGTCCCGACGGCCGCCGCTCAGACCGCCCTCGAGGCCGTGACGGAGCGCTGGAACGTCGAAGGCGTGCGGGCACTGGACCTCCTGA
>DATKXP010000447.1:0-3210 GCA_035529015.1 Phycisphaerae bacterium
TTGGCGGCGGTGAGGCTTCGCGCCTGGCCCTTCACCTTGTCTTGCCAGAGGAGGCGGCCGGTGTCGGCGGCGATGGCCGTCACGGTGTCCTTGCCGCCGACCACCAGCGTTCCCGCGGCCAGGATGAGGGCGTAGGCGCGGGCGTGAGGCGTCTCCCACCGGGTGCAGGCGTCGGGTTTCGCGCCGCCCAGCCAGGCCTTGAGGTCGTAGGCGGTGACGTTGCCGCCGCCCGAGGCGTAGAGCGTGCCTGCGCTCACGACCGCATCGAGTTTGCCGGGGAACTCGCGTTTCTCCTTTCCGGTGGCCGCGTCGAAGGCGACGATTCCGTCGTCCTTGTGCGGCGTGAACTCGCCGAGTTGGATGTCGATGTCGGGCCCGATGTGGCCGCGCCAGCCGAAGAGCCACCCGCCGGCCAGGACGTTCCAGACGCCGCCCCATCGGTTGCCCCAACTGGTCGGGGAGCCGCGGTAATAGAGCAGTTTGCCGGTGTCGCGGTCGTAGGCGGCGGGGACGCTGCGGCCGGTGGGAACGAAGATCTGCCCGTCGTGCCCCAACACGTAGCCCTGGGGCGCCACGCCCGTCATCGAGAAGGAACCGGGGTGAGGTTGCGTCGTGTAACTGGTGCCGCTGGTGGCGTTCTCCCACAGGACGGACCCGTCCTCGGCGCGGAGGGCGTACACGTACACGCCTTCGGACGGCCACATGCCGGCGGCGAGGTACACGACACCGCCTTCGACCCCGACGCCTGCCCGCAGGGGCCATCGCGAGATCATCTGCCCGTTGCCCATGATTTTCTCTTGCCGCGGGGCGCCGTCGAAACGCCACATCTGTTTTCCATCGGCCGCCGACAGGCAGTAGAGCCGCCCGTCGTCGGAGGCGACGAAGACGCGGTCCCCCTCGATGGTCGGGGCGAACCGCACCGGGCCTTCGGTGAAGGCACTCCACCGCCGGCGGCCGGTGCCGAGGTCGATGGCGTACACCTTGTGGTCGGCCGACGAGCCGAAGTACGCCAGGCCCTTCGCCACCGTTACGTCGAAGGCGTAGTCGAAGGCCACGCGGTTGAGTTCCCTGCCGGGCTCCGGCCACGCCGGCCTGGGCGCGTGGGCGGCGGCGTGGACCCATTGCCGGTGAAGCGGCGTGGGGAGCGGCTCGGACGTCACGCCGCTCCGGGCCAGGTCGTGCCGATACGCAGGCCAGTCCGCCGCGTCGAGACGGCCCGCCGACGCCAGGCCGATGCCGAGGACGGTCACCGCAACGAGGAACGTCGTGCCGCTGTTCATCGTGCCTCCCGGTCTAAAGGTGGTTCTCGACCGCAACCGTCGGACAAAGTGATTGCCGGTCTGCAGAAGGAAGACCTCCTCCCGCCCGGCAGAGTATACGCCGCGCCACTCCCCCTTGCCAAGCGCCTGGTGGCGCCGGGGGGAACGGCACCGTTGGTCAGGCTTCTCGCGGGCATACCGTCCGCCGGCATTTTTTCGAAGCGAGCGACACAAGACCGGGCCGGCGCGTGTTAAACGGGATGCTGCGGGGCAAGATGGCTCCGGGTGATGGTGGCCCCTGGAAAGGAACGACGCTTTGCACCGTTGCATGACGTTGCCGGCGCGGATAGGGCTCGTGACGGTGGCGGTGGCGCTGGCAGCGGCAAGCGGCGCCCAGGCCGCCCGAGCGCGGTCCGGGGGTGACCTGGAGCGGGTCTTCGAACTCGCCCGAGACACCCTTGCCCTCGTCGAGCGAAGCGCCCCGCGCCCGAAACTGGCTGGGGAACTTGCGGCCCTCGAAAAACGCTTCCCCGAGGGAAAGACGAAACTCCCCGACGCCCAGGGCAAGGCCCTGTACGACCAGGTCCGGGCGCTGCGGCGGCGGATCATCCTGTCGCACCCGGCGCTCGACTTCGACAAACTCCTCATCAACCAGCGGACCGCCGACATCCCCAGCCACATGTGCGACCAGTACCTCGGCCGCCACAGCCGCCCGGGGCCCGGCCTGGCGGTCCTCGAATCGTGGAAAGACAAGCCGAAGGTCAGACTTCTCGTTGAAGGCAAACTGCCGCCGGGCGCCACCCATCACCCCGACCTCTCCTTCGACGCCAAGCGCGCCCTCTTCGCCTTCTGCAGCCACGCCGAGCGGGCCGACAGCAAACAGCGCAGTTACTTCATCTACGAGGTGACCCTCGACGGCGGCAAGGTCCGCCAGGTGACCGGCACGCCGCGCGACCCCTTCGACGGGGCGCTCGACCGCCAGACCGTCCTCATCGAGGACTACGACCCGTGTTACCTTCCGGACGGCGGGTTCGCCTTCATCTCGACGCGCAGCCAGCAGTTCGGCCGGTGCCACGGCAGCCGCTACGTGCCGTCGTACGTCATGTACCGCGCCGACGCCGACGGCTCGAACGTGCGGCAGATCTCGTTCAACGAGGCCAACGAGTGGGACCCCGGCGTCCTGCCCGACGGACGCATCATCTATTGCCGGTGGGACTACGTGAACCGGCACGACACCAACTTCCAGAGCCTCTGGGTCACGCGGGCCGACGGCACCGGGGTCGAGCATTACTACGGCAACTACTCGGTCGGCCCGTGCATGATTGCCGAGGCCCAGGCCATTCCCGACTCGCACAAGGTCGTTGCCACCGCCACCGACCATCACGGCTACACCGCCGGGTCGATCATCGTCATCGATCCGACGAAGGGACGGGACGGCGGGGCGCCCCTGCTGACCGTGACGCCCGAGATCGGGTTTCCCGAGCGCGGCGCGCCCAAGGGCATGACGTTCGCGCCGCGGCCCCTGCCGGCCGACGTCGAGCCGGCCCAGCGCAACCGCCGCCGCCGCGCCGCCACGCCCTTTCCCCTGACCGAGGACCTGTTCCTGGTGGCCTATCCGCACGAGGAGCAGTGCGCCGTTTACCTGATCGACACCCTCGGCGGACGCGAACTCATCTATTACGATCCGAAGATCTCGTGCTTCTCGCCGATTCCGATCCGTCCCCGCCCGACGCCCGCCGTCCACACGTCCGCGGTGGGCAAACCGCGCAAGGGAGCGAACGGCTACTTCTTCGTCCAGGACGTGTACCAGAGCACGCAGCCGATGGAGCGCGGCAGCATCAAGCGGATGCGGGTCTCGCAGATCATCAGCCAGCCGACGCGCTCCAAGCCCATCCTCAGCCACGTCAACAACGAGATCATCAAGCGGATTCTCGGGACCGTGCCGGTGGAG
>DATKXP010000448.1:0-14436 GCA_035529015.1 Phycisphaerae bacterium
GGCACCCCGCCGGGCGGGCGAGTCGCGTTTCTCTCAGGAGCCGCACCATGGCCAAGGACACCGAAGCGCTGTACGCCGAACGCTTCAGCCGGTACACGACGGCCCTGCGGAACGGGAAGCCCGACAAGGTTCCCATCCGCCCCTTCGTGGCCGAGTTCACCGCCAAGTACGCCGGCTACACCTGCCAGCAGGTGACGCAGGACTTCCAACTGGCCTTCGACGCGGCCTGCAAGTGCGCCGCCGACTTCGACTGGGACGCCGTCGTCGGAAACATGGTTTACGTCTGGACGGGCCTGACGCAGGCGATGGGCACCAGGTACTACGCGGCGCCCGGCGTCGAGATCTCGGCCGACACGGGGTTCCAGTACCTCGAGCCGCCCGAACACGAAGCCTACATGAAACCCGATGAGTACGACGCCCTCATCGCCGACCCGACCGGCTTCCTCCTGAACGTCTGGCTGCCGCGCATCAGCGCCGACATCGTCGCCCCCGGCGAGCCGAACACCGAGCGCAACAACCTGGCGCTGCTGAAGGGCGGCATGGCGATGATGCAGTACTTCGGCGCCTTCGGCGGCCAGGGCCAGCGGCTGCGCGAGGAGTGCGGAACGGTGTCGGCCATCGCGGGCATCCTGAAAGCGCCGCTCGATATCCTGGCCGACAAACTTCGCGGCTACCTCGGCCTGTGCACCGACCTGATGGAGCGGCCGAAGAAGGTGCGCGAGGCGTGCGAGGCCCTCCAGCCGCACCTCGCGCACGTGGCACTGACGAGCGCCGACCCCGCCAAACAGGTGCCCATCACCATGTGGATGCACCGCTCGTGCGTGCCGTTCATCTCGTTCGATCACTTCGACACCATCTACTGGCCGACCACCAAGCCGATCATCGAGACCCTGTGCGGCGAAGGGCACCAGGTCATGCTCTACGCCGAGGGCAAGTGGGGGGCGCATCTCGACCGCTTCGCCGAGTTGCCCGACGCCGGCATCATCTACCACTGCGACCAGGATGACATCTTCGCGGTGCACAAGAAGATCGGGCACAAGTTCGCCCTCAGCGGCGGCGTGCCGAACGCCCTCCTGGCCTTCGGCACGGCGGACCAGGTCCGCCAGCGGTGCAAGGCCATCATCGACGGCGTTGCCGGCGACGGCGGATACATCATGGACGCCTCGGCCATCATGCAGAACGCCGCCAAGGTCGAGAACGTCCAGGCCATGACCGATTTCACACGCGAGTACGGCGTATACTGAGAACGTTCAGCCGTCGGCCGCAGGCCGACGTTCGCTCGATTCAGCCGCCGGGGTTGTCGAAGACCCGCCATAGCGGGCAACGCCCGCGGCGGCGGGCCCGGCGTGTGAGGAGCCGCAACCATGACCAAGCAGGCCAAGAAACCCAAACGCAAACCCGGCGTCTGCGTGCCCTGGGACGAGAAGGTCAAGGAACTGCCCGAAATCACCGGCGACGCCGACCTGGTGCAGCGCGTCTGGGAAGAGACCGACGCCCTGGCCTACACGTACGTGTGGCATTGCCTGGTGTCGTTCTGACGAGAGAAGAGCCATGACCGGACGCAGCCTGAACGGCCTCGGCATCCGCTTGGCGCTCGTAGCGTTGGCGGCGTCGGGCACTGCGTGGGCGGCACAGGACTTGCGGCCGGCGAGCACAAACGTCCACCTCCGCGCCCGGCTGGACAACTGCCGCATCCGGTTCGAGCACGAGAAGAAGGGCCACGTCGCCTTCATGGGCGGGTCGATCACTGAGATGAACGGCTACCGCCCGATGGTCGCCGAGTTCCTCACCAAGCGCTTCCCCGAGACGGAGTTCACCTTTACGGACGCCGGCATCGCGTCCACGTGTTCGACGACCGGCGCGTTTCGCCTGGAGGCCGACGTGCTCGGCAAAGGGCCGGTGGACCTCTTCTTCATCGAGTTCGCCGTCAACGACGACCAGGACGCCGGCCACGCCCGCCGCGAGTGCATCCGCGGGATGGAGGGCATCATCCGCCACACGCGGCGGCACAACCGGTGCGCCGACATCGTCGTCACGTACTTCGTGAACCCGGGGATGCTCGAAACGATCCAGGCCGGCAAGACGCCGCTGACCATCGGCAGCCACGAGGCCGTGGCCGAGCATTACGGCGTGCCGACGGTCAACCTCGCCAAGGAAGTCGCCGACCGGATCACCGCTGCCGCGCTGACGTGGAAACAGTTCGGCGGCACGCACCCGGCGCCCTCCGGCAACGCCATCTGCACCCGGATGATCGAAGACCTCCTCGGCCGCGCGTGGAGTAAGCCCTTGCCGGAGAGAGCGAAGCAGACGCCGCACCCCATGCCGCCCGAGCCGCTCGACCCCCTGCACTACGGCAACGGCCGCTTCATCGACCCGTCCCGCGCCGCCGCCGGCGACGGATGGACGCTCGGAGTGCCCGACTGGAGCAAACTGAAAGGAAGTTGCCGCAGCCGGTTCGCCAAGACCCCGATGCTCTGCGCCGACCGGCCCGGCGCGGAACTGACGCTCGAGTTCACCGGCACCGCCGTGGGCGCCTACGTCCTGGCGGGACCCGACGCGGGCGTGGCCGAAGCCCGAGTGGACGGCGGAACGCCGAAGCAGGTGGACCTGTACCACCGTTTCAGCAAAGGCCTCCACTACCCGCGAACCGTGATGCTCGCCACCGACCTGAAGCCGGGGGTGCACACGCTGCGCCTGCGCATCGCCGAGACGACTTCGAGCAGCGGCCACGCCATGCGGATTCTTCAGTTCGCGGCAAACTGAAACGCCCGCCCTTGCGCGGCAGCGTCACTCCACCTCGTACGTCATCTTGGCCGTTCGTATGTTGCCGCCGCGGTCGATGACCGTGACGACGAGGTCGGCCTTGCCTTCTTTGAGGGGCCGGACGGGAAGCGTGGCACCCAGGTCGGCGCTGGTGCCGGCCAACTCCGCCCCGCCGACGGTCGAGTCCATCGGCCGCCACCAGTACAGGACCGCCGCCAGGCCCTTGTCGTCGGTCGCGCGGCCGCGCACGGGCACCTCGCGGGCGCCCGCCTTGAGTCTGGCCGGCGTCTCGAGTTCCACGTGCGGGGCCTTCGCGTCGGAGGAGTCGGCGTCCTTTGCGAGGAACCGCGACCGCGTCAGGATGCGGGCGTTCTCCGGCGAGAAGCCCACCCGGTCGTCCGGCGGCGTCTCCTCAACGTAGTTCCGGCGCAGCGTACGAAACCCGTTGCCCATGACGTACCGGCGGTCTTTCCGGTGATCGTGCGGCAGGCCGAAGGCGTGGCCCATCTCGTGGGCGACGGCGCCGAACCCGTCTTCGATGAACTCGAATCGCGGTGAGTCCATCCGCCCGCATCCCAGCGCCACGCGGCCCTTGATGGGCGTCTCGTCGGCCAGGAACCGCAACTGCTCGTCGATGGTCGTCGCGCAGAACGCATCGCGCAGAATCCAGGCCGAGAACAGCCCCGCCCCGCCGTCCGACGTGTACCGCGCCCCCAGGGCCACCCCGCCGCGCCATTCGAACTTCGTCGGCCCGTCGTCGTACGTCTCGGCAAAGACGACGTGCAGGTTCTGCGCAGCCTTGCCGAGGGCCGCCTCGACCTCCGGCAGGATGGTCCGCCACTGGCTGAGGAACTCAAACTCCGGGTCGCCGTTGTAGTGGGCCGCCTTCTGCTTGCCGCGGATGAGGTGGACGAGCAGGCCGTCCGAGTCAAACTCAAAGTCCAGACCCCGCGTCTCGTAGCCGTGTCTCGTGAGGTCTTGCCGGTACAGGTCGGCGACGAACGTCATCAGGACGGTGATCTTGGCGCGCCAGTTGGCCGTCGGCTCCCGGTCGGTCGGCACGAAGTACGTGACGCGAACCTTGTGCTTGCTGCCGAGGTCCTTGAGCGGTTCCGGCCGCACGGCTTCGGCCGTCCGGGTCCCCGCCCCCACAAGGATGCCGACACAGACAAACAGCATCGCGACCAGCGGTCGCCGCGCGCCTGCGCCGCGCGGTCCGACACTGGTTTTGCGCGGCGGGTGCGGAGACCCGCCGCGCACCCATGTCAGGCAACTTACGGCGGACGGCTCGGCCCGTTTCGCGCTGTGCATCGTTTCACGCAGTCTCACGCGACCTCCCGATTCCAAGGCGTCGAGGCCGTATTGTATGCGGTGCCGGGGGCTGGACCACAACATTTCGCCCCAGCGGCGCCCGGGAAGGTGTCTTGCCGAATCGCGGCCGGTTTTCGTATAACCTGACGGCGGAAATGGCGTATACTATTCAGGGTCAAGGGCCAAAGATGTCGCCCCTCCGGGAGGGTGGTCTATGAAAAACCGCCTCAGCCTGTGGCTGGCGCTGGCGATGCTGGCGGTTCCGTCGGGAATCGCCGCCGCCAAGGTCGAATCGCGCTGCCTGCCGCCGGAGATGCCGAAGACGCTGTTCCCCACCTGGGTGTTGCGGCTGCCCCCGGTCGAATCGCAGGAGATCTCCGCGCCCCTGCATGCCCCGAACGCGCGAAACGGTTCCGCCAAGGCCGTGACCGACCTCGCGGGCATGGCCAAAGAGGCCCGCGCCGCCATCGACCTGGCCAACGACGGCAAGTTCAGGGAAGCCGCCATGGCCGGCGGCGCCCTCCTGAAAATGCCCAGCCACTGGTACGGCGATTACACGTGGGACTACCTCGCGAACGCGACCGCCTGGTCGCACATCCAGACGGGCAGCCTCAAGGGGGCCGAGAACGCCCACCTTGCCGCCGTGGCGCGGGTCGTGGACTCGGCCGTCCTCCAGTACCACCGCCTTGCCGCCGAGATGCTCGGCGAAACCGGGAAGTCGGCCCGCCAGTTGAAGGACTATCCGGCGTACCGCGACGAGATAACCAACCACCTGGCGTCGCACTTGGCGAACTACGAGCGGAACATCAAGATGGCCAGCCAGAGTCCCCTGGCGCCCGCCCGGGAGCGGTGTCTGAAGGAGGCGTACGATCATCTTCGCGTGATCACGGCGGCCGACCCGGACAAAGGGAACGAGTTGGCTCGGACCTCGTTTCGCGACGCGGCCGACGGGCTCATCAAGGTCATCGCCCCCGCGCTGCTGGCCGAGGCGAGAAAGGCAAGAGACGCCTTGATCGAGGCTTACACCGACCTGCTTTTCGAACGGCAGTGGCGCACCTGGAACAGCGGCGTCACGACGCTCCACAACCGAGTCCAGCACGTCAAACGCGTCTGCCGCATACACGACTACCTGGCCCGCGCCAAACTGGCCAACAGCAACGATGCCGACCAGATCTTCCGCCAGGCTCACCGCCTGCTCTTTGCCGACGACGGCACACGCCTCGTATGGCAGGAACTCGGGGACATGATCGTCCTGAACGGTATTACCCAGAAAGACCTCCGCCGCAAGGTGCCCTGGCAGGAGACCAAGATCGCCCCCTTCGGCAGGGTCGCGGGTTCGGAACCACCGCCCCAGGTCGGCTGGGAGACGATGGGCACGATGGACGGCAAGATGCAGGGAATGAACGGCGACGGGTTCAACAAGATGGACGACGGCGGATTCAAGAATATGCGCGGCGACGGGTTCAAGAATATGGGCGGCGACGGGTTCAAGAAGATGGGCGGCGACGGGTTCAAGCCCTTCCGATAAAAGCCGGGCGGCAATTTTCCTTGAAAAGCCTTCCCCTATGTCGTCTCCTACCGATGGGGTTAAGGCGACACCTTGCATGACACAGGTGGCAGGGACCAATACGGGGGCTGATCTGGCGGCCTACCGAGCGCGCGAATCCGCCCTTCATCAAATCCGCGAGACCTTGCTGGCCTGCAACACCTGGGACGCCTTCCAAGCGACGCTCGAGACCCTCGACATCCCGGAAGCCCGCGCTCGCCAGATCATCGACGCCCCCGTGGCGATGGACCTCCACCTGCACTCGACGTGCTCCGACGGCGAGAACCCGCCGCACAAACTCGCCTGGCTCGCCCGCGTCATGGGTCTTCAGACCATCGCCCTGGCCGACCACGACAGCGTCTCAGGATGCCGGCCCCTCTACGGCGAGGCCACGCTCCTGGGCGTCTCGGCCATGCCGGCGGTGGAACTCTCGACCCACCGCACCGGCCTGGAGATCCTCGTCTACTTCCCGGACGCCGGCCGGTTCTTCGACTTCCTGACCTCGCCGCGCGGACGCCGGTTCGCCAACTACCTCGAGAAGAAGCAGCAGGCCGTTCACGAGGCCACCCTCAAGGTCGTCGCCGGCGTCAACCGCTGGCTCAAACGCCAGGGCGTGCCGGCCGAAGAGCACGTGACCGAAGAGGAACTCGACGCCTGGTTCGGCGGCCAGAAACCGTACTACCCCGGCACGGTGGCCGTCCTGGGCCTGAAACGCCTCAGCCCGTCCAAACGCAAGCGCCTCGGCATCCACGATCCCCGCAGGTTCAACACCAAGGTCGTGACGCCCGCCCTGAAGCGGCTGGCCTCCTGGCCCGGCGGCAGACGCAGCATCGCCGACGCCACCAAGGAGGTCCGCAGGCCGCTCGCTGCCATACGACGCTCAGGCGTCGGGGCCGTCACCATCCTCAGCCACCCCAAGGAACTCGTGACCAAGGGCAAAATGTCGCTCGGACAGGTTGCCAAGACGATCGAGTATCTGACGGCCGAAGCGGGCCTCGATGGCGTCGAGGTCGGCTGCGCACGCGACAGCGAGGCCGACGTCCGCGTGTGGCGCGAAATCATCGACGACATCAATGCCCGCATCGCCGCCGGCAACATCAAGGCACCGGGGCCGCTCCTGGCGGCAAGTTACTCGTCGGACTTCCACGTCCTGGCCCCCGGCCGCGCTACCGGAGAGATCACTCTCGGGTTCGGACTCCTCGACGAGCGCCCGGACCACCGACGCGGGAACCTGCGGCCGCAGACGACGCCGGAAGAACTCCTCGAAGCCATGCGCCACCGTTCCTCGCTCCGCGTCAAGAGTTAGCGCACTCCTGTCTCGGGTGTCCGCGCGGCGGGTTTCCTGAGGCTGTTGCCCCATTCAGCCTTGCTTCCGCGTGGTGGCCTTCCCAGGCCACCACGCCCTGCGAACGGCTCTCGCGGCGGCCTGGGAAGGCCGCCGCGCGGTTCGGAGAACACGCCTTCCTGGCCCAGTGCGCTTGGCTGTTGCGCGGCGGGTCTCCGCACCCGCCGCGCTCTGCGCCATCCTCAAACGCTCCGTCGCACAACGCCCTCTCCACGATAGACACCGGGCCGGGAGCCTACCCCTCACGGCTCCCGGCCCTTATTGACGTATCATGGGGCCCCGCACACGCCCGCAAGGCGCTTCCCCGGTACGATTACGCCCAGTGCGGAGCCGGATGGCCCACCGGCGCAGGACAGCGCCTCGAACCGGCGCCCCTCAGGCGGCGGAGTTCGCCCGTCGTCACGGTGAACCCGCATGCCGTGCACAGGAGCACGTACACGCGCTCGCCGGTCCGCTCGTGGGTGATCTTGCCCAGCCGCTTCAGGGGAGCGCGGTCGTGGCGGCAGGTTGCCACCGGGTCGTCAAACGGGGGCATCGCGGTCAACTCCTTGCACGCCGGGTGGAACAGGGACCACCGAAGGGTGCGTGCAATACAGCGGTTGACCGACCTACCTATCGGCAAAAACGCGGCCCGGCGTTAGGCGAAAACGCGGGCCAGGCCAACGTTATCCGGCGAGTTTGCCCGCCGGGTCTGGGCGTGTGTTGCGGGCCGCGCGGCGGCCCTCCCAGGCCGCTGCGCCAGGCCAGTGCCCTGTTTCATGTGAAATGATGGGTGCTACCCTGGCACCCCGGAGGTGAGCAGTCACAGCGCACTCGCCGCCCCTGTCACAGGAGCGTCTGCGCCAGGAAGATGACAATGGGCACCGTCAGTGCCGCCGCCAGCGTCGAGAGCAGCACCGCGCCGGCCGCAAAGTCCGGACGGTTCTTGAACTCGATCGCCACCACGGCCGACGACACGGCGCTCGGACCCGCCGCCCCAATGATCAGAATCTGCGCGAGCAGCCCCTCAAGCCCCATCACCTTCACCAGAGCAAGCCCAATCAGCGGCCCGGCCGCCAGCCGAAGCACCATCGACAGGACCAGGTCCAGCGGCGCCTGGACCAGTCGGACGTTTGCCATCTGGGCGCCCAGCGTCATCAGGGCCACGGCGACATACGCATCGCAGACCAGCGCGAGCGGTTTCCAGAGAATGTGGATGCGCCGCAGACTGTCGGCGTCCACGCCCAGCCATTTCAGGACCAGCGCAACCCCCAGCGCGTAGGCAAACGGCAACCGCCACACCTTCCGCACCGCGTGGCTCACCCCGCCGGCGCCCGCCGCCGCGAGGAATGCGCCGAGCGTGTACGCCACGAACCCCTGGCACGCCGCCACCACGATCTGGACACCCACGGCGTAAGACTCCCGGGCCGGGTCAATGCTGAACGCCAGCGCCATCACCGGGATGCCGAAGTTCGCGCTGTTGTACAGGATGGCCGTGTTGGCGAAGGCGCCCCGAAGCGGCCGCTCGTGCCGGCGGACCCGGCTCACGCCCCGCGCCGCAACGTATAGAATGACCACGACCAGCGCCGAGAACAGCACGATCCAACCGTACTCGGCCCCCGCCAGCGACGACTCCAGGATCTTCTGGAACACGTAAAGGGGAATGAGCAGGTAGATGAGGATCTTCGCGAGCACCTCGGCGGCGGCCGGCACCTTCCGCCCAACCAGGTACCCCATCCCGGCCAGCACCGCGATGGGCCCGATGACGGTGTAGGCGATGCGGCCGAGATGTTCGAGGTGTGCCATAGGATCAGATGAAGCCTGCGCGGCACGTCCTGGTGGCCAGGGAAGGCCACCAGGCGGAAGCAGACAGCCGAGCAGCCTGTCGTATCAGCCGTCAGCCTGCGGGAAGAACATCGCCTCGGCAAATCGCGCCTGAAAATCGGGACGCTGCGACAGTTCCACGTGCTCGACGCCGCGCGCCACGTCCTCCGCCACGTGCCGCATGTTCCGGTTCACCAGCAGCATCTTGGCGCCCGCGCCGGCGGCGTTGCCGACAAATCGGACCTTCTCGAGCGGCACGGGCGGAATCAGGCCGATGGCCTGGGCCCGGCCGGGCCGGATGAAGTTGCCGAACGCGCCCGCCAACAGCACGTCCTCCACGTCGTCGAGCGCCGCGCCGAACTCATCGAGCATCGTCCCGATACCGGCCGCAATCGCCCCCTTCGCCAGTTGGACCTCCCGCACGTCTTTCTGCGTCAGCAGGATGGGATGGCCCGCGCCGCTCTCCTCGGCGGCCGCCAGCACGAACCCCCTCTCGCCGTCGGTGGCCACGATACGAGCGGCAAGGTTCGGGGCACGGGCCAGGTCGTCGGCCGACCGCATCAGGCCCGTCGTCTCGATGACGCCGGCCGCCACCAGCGCCGCCACGGCATCGATCAGCCCCGTCCCGCACAGGCCGAGGGCGGCCGCGCCGCCGATCGTGTGCACAACCACGTCGCCGCCGTCGATGTCCACGCGGTCGATGGCCCCGTCGGCCGCCCGCATCCCGTATCGAATGCGTGCGCCCTCGAACGCCGGGCCCGCCGCCGTCGAGCACGCCAGAATGCGCCGGCGCGTCCCCAGAACGATCTCGCCGTTCGTTCCGACGTCGATGGCCAGCCTCAAGGCATCGCTCTCGTGTATGCCGGTCGCCAGGATGACTCCGACGGTGTCGGCGCCCACGAATCCGGCCACCAGCGGCGCCGTGTACAGGCGGCCCCGCCGGTGCATCTTCAGGCCCAGTTCCCGGGCCGACACCGACTGGGCCGATGCCGATGCCGCCACGAACGGCGCCCGCCCGATCGCCTCGGTCGGCAGCCGCAGCAGCAAATGGTTCATCGTCGTGTTGCCGACCATCACCGCCTCGTACACGACCGACGGCCGGATGTGTTCGCGGCGGCACACCTCCAGGACCATCTCGTTCAGGGCGTCGATCACGGCCGTCTGGAGCGTCCGGGCGCCGCTCCTGTCGCGGCCGGCGTACTCGATCCGCGCCACCACGTCGTCGCCGTACGCCGTCTGCGGATTCGTCCGGCCGGCCACCGCCTTCACGTCGCCCGTCACCAGGTCCACCAGGTACCCGACGAGGGTGGTCGTGCCCACGTCGAAGGCGATGCCGTAGCAGGCCTCGGCCGTCGTGGGCCGGTCGAGGTGAACCACCTCGTTGCCGATGACGACGACCGCCGGATGGAAGTCGAGCGTCCGCAACCGCTTCGGCAGGTCGCGAGTCACGTTGACGCCGATCGTCAGGTCCGCCAGACCCTTCTCCGCCAGGGCGTCGAGCAGGCGGTCGGCATCCGACCGCTGGTCGGCCACCGACGGCTCCGGCAGATGCACCGCCGTCTTGCGGACATTGGGGTTGACCGGCACGTCGAACAGGACACCGTCGGTCAGGATCTGCTGGTCGCCCAAACGCGTCTCCTCAGGAACGACGACGCGCATGTCGCGCGTGACGCGGACCTGGCAGGCCAGGCGCATGTTGCGGCCGATTTCCTCGCC
This sequence comes from Phycisphaerae bacterium, assembly GCA_035529015.1. Taxonomy (GTDB): domain Bacteria; phylum Planctomycetota; class Phycisphaerae; order FEN-1346; family FEN-1346; genus JAUVZF01. Next base: position 10,485 of record DATKXP010000448.1, read on the forward strand.
CGTCAGGACGCTGCGGCAGGTCTCGGACGGCTCGGGCGGGTCGTCGGGGATGACGACGCGGCAGCCACCGCACGTCCCCTTGCCGCCGCACGGCGCCTCGAGGGGAACCCCCGCGGCGCGCGCGGCCTCCAAGAGTGTCTGCCCGTCCGGGACGTCAAGTGTCCGGCCGCCGGGCTCAAAGACTACGCGATGGATCGCCTGGGTCACACGCCGCCTCGCTTGGCGAAAGCACAAACGAAGAGGCATCATAGGTCCCCTGCCCCGCGCTGTCAACGACGCCGCAAGGTTGCATGTGCCCTGCCGAGGTTTATAATCGGCGAGCGGTAACGGCACGCGCCGCGCAAGCGCGGCGGCTAACGGTTAGCCGCCGAGTTTTCTCGGCGCGTAGCGAATCGCCGAAAACGAATCGAAAGGGCGAGGTCTTGGCCATCTCCACCTTCCGTGCTCCGAGCAAGTTCGTGTTCGGCGTCGGGGCCCTGGAAACGCTCGGCGACGAGGCCCGACGGTTCGGCAAACGGGCCGTCCTGGTAACCGGCCGCAAGGCCATGGCCGAGGCCGGCACGACCGGCCGCGCGATGCACATCCTCAAGAAAGCCGGCGTCGAGGCCGACCTGTTCGATGAGGTTGAACCGGAGCCAGACGTCACCACGGTGGACCGCCTGCGGCAGGTGGTCCGCGAGCACGGGGCCGACTCGCTCATCGGCCTTGGCGGCGGCAGCGCCATGGACGCGGCCAAGGTCGCCGCCGGACTCGCCCACCACGACGAGCCGACCCGCGCGTTTCTCGACGGGGCCGAGGTCACGCGGCCCGTCCTGCCGACCATCGCCGTGCCCTCGACCAGCGGCACCGGCGGCGAGATGACCAACAACGGCGTCATCAGCGACCGCGAGCGGCAGCACAAGGCCAGCATCCGCCACGAGTCGATGGTTCCCGCCGTCGCCCTGGTGGACCCCGAGATCACGGTCTCCTGCTCGCCCGAGGTCACGGCGATAAGCGGCGTCGATGCGCTCGTGCAGGCCATCGAGTCGTACGTCTCGCGAAACGCCACGCCCCTGACCGACGCCATTGCCCTGCAGGCCGTCGAGGAACTCGTCAAGGCCCTGCCGGCCGTCGTCACGCAGCCAGAGAACCTGGAACTGCGGACCGCCGCCGCCTGGGGAAGCACGATGGCCGGCCTGGCGCTCGGGAACGCGAGGCTGGGCGTCGTCCACGGCATGGCCCACCCCATCGGCGTCCGCTACGGCGTGCCGCACGGGCTGGTCTGCGGCGTGCTGCTGCCGCCGGCCCTCGAATTCAACCGCGAGGCGATCCCGGAGAAGTTCGAAACCCTCCGCCGGATGCTCGGCGGCGACCCCGTCGGCTACGCCCAGAGCCTGCTGCTGGCGTGCGGCCTGCCGATGCACCTGAAGGAGTTCGGCCTCGACCCCGACACGTTCGAGGCCATGGCCGAGGAAAGCCTGCCGAGCGGCTCGACCAAGGCGAACCCGCGCGACGTGACCAAAGACGACATCATCGCCATGCTGGGCAAGGTGAGTTAGCCGGTCGCCCCGGCGACCGCGCGCCGTGTCCAGGCCGAGGGCGCACAATGACACCAGCCAAGTCCCGCGACGCGATCCGCCGGCTCGACCGTCACGCCATCGAGGACCTCGGCATTCCCGGCGCCGTCCTGATGGAGAACGCCGGCCGCCAGATCGCCGACGCGGCGCGCGACATGATCCAGGACGCTGCCGACCCGAAGGTCCTCATCCTGGCGGGCCGCGGGAACAACGGCGGCGACGGCTTCGTCGTGGCGCGGCACCTGGCGATGGACGGGGTCCGGGCCGACGTGGTCCTGCCGGCGCCGCGGGACCAGGTGCGTGGCGACGCCGCGACGAACCTCGACATCCTCGAACGGATGGGCTTTGAGATTCGCGTCCTCGACGGGCCGGCACAGGCGACCGTCGCCCAACTCGAGCCGCTCCTGGCAGCGGCGGACCTCGTCGTGGACGGTCTGCTGGGCACGGGCACGCGCGGCGAGATCCGACAGCCGTACGCCGACATCATCGACGCCGTCAACGCGGCAGCAAGGCCGGTCCTGGCCATCGACATCCCGAGCGGGATGGACTGCGACACGGGCCGGCCCCTCGGCCCGACGATTCGGGCCACGCGAACGGTCACCATGGCCGCCCTCAAGACAGGCTTTGAGCAACCCGGCGCGGCCGCCTACACCGGCGAGGTCATTCTGGCGGACATCGGCGTGCCGCTTGAGTAACGGTGCGGGCTTGGCCCGTTTAGCCGTCGCCGCCTGCGGCGACGGTCGTTGCCGTTGGCGCACCGGCGCGCGTGTCCGTCGGCGTGCCGCCGACGGCTAAACGTGCCGCCGATGGCTAAACGTACGCCTAACGTACAAAGGACGTTCCGTGCCTGAAACCAAACGCCTGCTCGTCGTGACGCGCGACCGCAGCGGCGCACCGTTCCGCCAGCGGGTCGAGCCGTACCTGCCGCTGCTGGCCGAGCGCGGCATCCGGGCCGAAGTCATCGAACTGGCCGCCGGCGCCTTGGCGCGGCGGGGGGAGTTTCGCCGGGTACGCGAGTTCGACGGCGTGCTCCTGCACCGAAAGACGCTGACATGGTGGGACGCCCTGGCGCTTGGCGATGCAGGGCCGCTCATCTACGACTTCGACGACGCCGTCATGTACCAGGCCCGGTCGCCCGAGGCCCCGCACCCCGGCCGCGAACGCAGGTTCCAGCGGACGGCGGCGAGGTCGGAACTGATCATCGCGGGGTGTCCCAACCTGGCAACGCACGCCAGCCTTGCCGGGGCGGCACGGGTCGAGGTCATCCCGACGGGACTCGACGCGGACGCATTTCCCCCAAAGGAGATCCACGGGGCGCAGAAGCGCGTGCGGCTGGTGTGGGTCGGCAGCGCCAGCACCCTGAAGCAACTCCAGACACTGGGGCCGGTGTTCGAAGCCGTCGGCCGCGACGTGCCGGGAGCGGTCCTGCGGGTCATCGCCGACGCAAGACTCCAGGTCCCGGGCCTGGAGGTCGAGAACGTGCCATGGAGCCTGGCGGACGAGGCACGGCTTCTGGGGGAGGGCGACATCGGCATCGCGCCGCTTCCGGACACGCCGTACACGCGCGGCAAGTGCGGGTTCAAGGTGCTTCAGTACATGGCGGCCGGGCTGCCGGTCGTGGCGAGCCCGGTCGGCATCAACGCCGAGTACGTGCGTCCGGAGGCAACGGGCCTGCACGCCACGACGGCCGAGCAGTGGACGGCGGCCGTCGAACGCCTGGCAGCCGACGCAGCGCTGCGTCAACGCATGGGCCGCGCGGGACGCGAGCGGGTCGAGAAGGAGTTCGACTTCTCGGTCCTCGGGCCGAAGGTGTGTGACGTGATTGAGCAGGCGTTGGCCTGAGACGCGCTCCCCTTTGGGTCGCGGCTAAAAACGCACAGGCCGCCCACAGTTCGACGCGCCGGCCGACATTGGCGACGCGTGCTACCCTTTCAGGAACGCTTCCAGCCGGTCGAGGCCCTTTTCAATCTGCTCCATGCTGGTGGCGAAGGAGAGGCGGCAGCAGGCATCGTCGCCGAAGGCGGCGCCGGGGACGACGGCCACCTTCGCTTCATCGAGGACCTTGTCGGCAAACGCCACACTCTTCGGACCCGCGACCTCGGCACCGAGAACGCGGTCGTAGGCGCCGCTGACATCGGGGAACGCATAGAACGCCCCCTGCGGTCGGACGCACGTCACGCCGTCGATCCGTGCAAGACGGTCGGCCATGTACACGCGGCGGCGGTCGAACTCCTGGTACATGGCGCGGGTGGGTCCCTCGGGCCCGGAAACGGCGGCGATGGCGGCATACTGGCTGATGGAGGTCGGGTTCGACACCGACTGGCTCTGGATCCGCCCGATGGCGCCGATGACGTCGTGGGGCCCCGCGGCCCAGCCGATGCGCCAACCGGTCATGG
>DATKXP010000449.1:0-3622 GCA_035529015.1 Phycisphaerae bacterium
TAGAGCGCCGTGACCGGGCCGGTGCCATCGGCACCGCCACCAGCAGCGGGCGCACCCAGGCGGCGTGAGCGAACGCGGGGCATCTCTAGACCACCGCCTCGGCGCGAACCGCCACGGTGGCGAACGTGACCGCAGTGGTCAACTGGAAGAAAATCTCATGACCCGCAAGCCCCACGATCTCCATGAGTTCCTTGTCGCCCACCCCGATCTCGGTTGCCGTGGCGTACCACTTGCCGGTTGTGCGGTCTTTGACCCAGAGCGTGACATCGGCGGTCCCGGCAGTGTTCATGTCCAGTGCGTACTGGATAGTGCTGGCTTCTTGGCCGCGCTCCGCCCGCTCACCAGAGTTGAAGATGCGGTTGGACGCAGGAGGGGTCGTGTTCGGGCTCGGGTCTGGCAACGAGCCAATCGCGATCGACGGACCCTGGTGATTGAAGCTGCGTGCCACGGGTGCCTCCTCAAGGCTAATTCGCCAAAAGTATACCTAGGAGGTCTCGCGCGAGGTAGAGACTAATTCCCTACGCGATTGTCCAGGCGCCGGTCTTGGCGTCGAGGCGCACAATGGTGCCAGTCGCGCCAGCCGAGCCCGCAGTACCGGCCGCGCCCCCGCCACTGGTTGCGCCAGCCCCACCGGCCGCACCGCCCGCAACGTCAAGGGTACCGATGGCCGTCAGGGTGAAGTAGACCAAGTAGATCCAGCCGCCACCACCACCACCGCCGCCGCCGCCGCCGTTACCGTCCGGCTCCTCGGCCGCCCCGCCGTCGCCACCCAAACCGCCAATCGAGTCAATGCTGCCACCCGTGTTGTCGAGAATGCGCGCAAAGATCACGATGGGGCCGCCGCCAGAGCCGCCGCCGCCACCACCACCACCGGCTCCGGTCGTCCCGCCTGCGCCACCGCCGCCGCTCCCGCCGCCCGCGCCGCCCTGGAGGGCGACCGGAACGCGGCTCCCGGACACGGTTGCGAGGCACGTGAACTGATCGGTGAGGTGCTGGATCAGGCGCTCGGTCTGCGTGCCAGCGCCTCCGCCGAGGCCGCCGCCAGCGCCGCCGCCAGCGCCGCCAGCGGCCCCCGCTGCGCCCATGCCGGTTTGGCTGTCACCACCGATTCCGCCGATGCCAGGAACCGAACCGCTTCCGCCGCCGTCACCGCCTGCCGGGCCACCGCCACTGCCGCCGACCGAACACCCGGAGTCAGCCCCAGTCCCCGCGCTGCCTCCGGTGCCCCCGGTGCCGCCAGCGCCCGCCGCACCGTTGCCGCCGTCACCGCCCAGGTTCTTGATGACCCCGTTGTTATCGAGCGTGCCCGAGACGAATATCTTGTGACCGTTGAGGTCCAGGTCGGTCGCCCCATTGATGGTCAAGTCGGCGTAGTACATGTCCCGCGTTAGCGTGGTGTTCACGGAGATCGTGACGTTGCCGTCCTCGCCGCTACCGAACAGGCCGTCGACGAAGCCCGGGACTCCTTCGACCTGAATCGGTTTGAATTTGCAGCCTGCCATATCAATTTAGCCCAGTCGGCTTAGTGCCAGTACACCACGTAGATTTCGTCGGCCGCGACCAAGTCGGGCGCACAGCCGGACGACGCGAGCCACGTGATCGTGTCACCGGAGAGCGTGTACGCCTTGCCCGCGCCCTGCGGCATGAACTGTCCGTTGAGGTACAGCGAGATCGCCATGCCGGTGCGCGGCGTGTTGTCGATTGTGTCCGTGATCGCGGTGTCGGACCCCGTGATGACCTCGGCCGTGATCTGCTCCTCGACCCGGGCCGGGAAATCGTGTTGGTGGTCGGATCGGGACAGGGAGGTCGCCACGCCTTCGACCGACGCATCGCCGCCGTCGATGCTGCCGGGTGCCGCCGTACTCACGGGGTGTTCGTGATCCCCACGCGCAAACGTATCTCCAACGCCCGCAGTGCCCGCGTCACCACCGTTGACGGTCGTGGGGGTGGCGGAAGACGGAGTGGCGGCTGAACGACGCCCAAAGGCCAACGAGGTGCCGGACGCGGTGCCCAGCGTGATGGGGCCGTTGGTCGTGAGCATCCACAGGGTGTCGGCGTGCGTGGTCCCTTCCTCGACCGGCATGATCGCGCCGGGAGTGGCCTTCGCGTCGGTGTCGAAATCCGTGGCTCGATCCCACGTGTCGGCGTCCGTGCGGACGTAGATGCCGTTGGCGTCGGCCCCGAGGCCGCCGGATTCGTCTTTCACCAGGATGCGATCGCCGTTCGCGAGGGTTACGCCGTCGATGGCGGTCGGACCCGTTGTCCACGTAATCTGCCCCGTGCCCTCGGACCCACCCACGTCGTTGTAGACCGGCGACGTGCCGTCGTTGTCGATGCTCTGGATCGTCGCGCACACCACCGACACCTTGTAGTCGGTGTCATTGAGAACGGCGTCGTCGACGTACCCCTTCGTGGCCGCGTCGGTTGCGCCCACCGGGGCGGCAGCGCGCAGGGTGCCGGACGCGAAGTCCCACACTTTCGTAAGGTCGTTTTGTTCCGGGCGAAATTGGCAAGCCATGGGGTCTTCCTAGGCGTAGTTGTACGCGACCACGACGCAATCACCAGCCACCAACGTGAAGGGCGTGTCGAGCCACGTCAGCGTGGTTCCCACGGCAGTGTAGTTCGTCCCCTGCGCGAACAACTGCCCGTTGATTGAGAGGGAGATCATCGAGCCCGCCAAGAACGGCTGCGTCAACGCGAACACAGTCTGCCCTCCGGTCGCCGTGAACTCGTCTTCTTGCGTGTTCGCGGGGAGCGGCGACAGTCCGCCCGACGGAGTGCCCAGTGCGGCGCCTGGAGGCGACAGAGCCACGACTAGAGCCCCGCCGCGAAGAACTCAGCCGACGTGAACGTGCCGCTTTCGGCCGCCACCTGAAAAAACACGCGCCCCGGGGCCACATTAGCAACCTGGGCCGCGACGTACTCGGCAATGCCAGTGATCGCAAGGGCCAAGACCCATGCCCCGCTGGTTTCATCGAAGACCCAGGTGGTGACATCCAGGGTGGGCGTGCCGCTCCCGCCGGTCAACTCGAAGTAGAAACGCACGCCGTAGGCGCGGTTGCCGTGTTCCGCCACGTCGGGGACTTCGTAAATGCGGGCGGCGGCAGGCGGCGTGGCGTTCGGGGATGCCTCCGGGGCTCCGCCCGTGGCATAGACTCCGGCGCTTTTGAACGACAGCGGCATCCTAGTGTCTCCCGTCCCTGCTCGACCCGGCGCGGATCAGTCGCTTGAGTCGCTGAATCTGATCCTCGAACCGAGGAAATTCTGAGTTCACCCAGTCTACCGCAAACCCCTTGGCTTTCGCCTCTGGATCTCGGATAGCGAACTCAAAGTCGCCGTGGCGATTCCGCTGCCCCGACACAAGCTCAAGGCCGCAAATCTCGGTGAGATAAGCGGCCATGCACAGGTCGCGGGTATTGAAGACCCGGGACGCTGTGTCCACCTCGGCCATGCCCGTGGGTTACGCCTTCGTGGTCAGGAGCGTGTGCGTGCCGATGGCGGTCGCGTTGATCGCAGCCTTGATCTCGTTGACCAACGTCTGCGCGGTCGCGAGGTCCGTGGCGTCTGCGCTCGCGATGGCCGCGATCTGCAACCCCGTGAAGTCGTCGGCGATGTCACGCAG
>DATKXP010000450.1:0-6680 GCA_035529015.1 Phycisphaerae bacterium
AAACTCGAACTCGAGGACCACCTGCTCGGCATGACGCCCTCGGCCAACCCGATGGCCGTCTATCGGCCGCTCATCGAATCGACCCTTCCAAGCCTGCCACGCCCACCGAGCCCGCCGCGGAAGCGGCGGGACACCTCGATCCTCCGCATACGCCAACTTCCCGATTACCCCGGCGACGAAGTCACCGTGGCGGGGATCCTGTTTGCCGAGCGGCGGGCCCGCACCAGGACGGGCGAGTTTCTCAAGTTCTTCAGCCTCGAGGACGAAACCGGCGTCATCGAGGCCGTCCTCCTGCCCGACGCCTACCAGCGCCTCGGCCACCGTCTCACCACGCGCGGACCGTATCGGGTAACCGGCACGGTGGAAGATCGCTTCGGAGCGACGTCGCTGTTGGTGACAGACCTCATGCTCGTGCAACCCGAAGCCGCCGCGCGCGGCGCGAGCACCCGCTCTCCTTCCCCAGCCTGCGATGCCATCTGAGACGGTAGCGCGGCTGGGGATGACCCGCTGCTTCCGCAGCGGGCTCGGAAGCAACAGGCAGCCCCTACAACTTGGACTTGGGCACCGCGACGGGCTTGCCGCCGTCGGCGGCGGATTTCCAGGCGGCTTCGGTCAATTCGATGACGCGCAGGCCGCACTCGGCCGGGGCCACCGGCTCGCCCTCTCCCTTGACGGCGCGGATGAAGTCGAGCGAGACCGACTCGCTCCCCAGCCGCGCGGCATCCACCGTCATCGCCGCATCGCGAAAGCCGATCTGCTGGGTGATCCCCGCGCCCGGGCGGATATGGAAGGCCCCCTCGTCGCCCACGATGCTGATGTCCTCCCACCACGCGGGGGCGTCGCCGATGACGGTCAGCGTGCCCACGGCCCCGTTGGTGAAACGGACGCTGACGGCCGAGTTGATGTCCACGTCCGTGCCGCAGTTGTCAATCTGGGCCGAGACGGTCCCGGCCTGAAGGCCCGTCATCCAGAGGACGATATCGACGAGGTGGCTGCCGGAGTCGTTCAACTGGCCGCCGCCCGACAGGTCCGGCACCTGCCGCCACATGCCGGCCGTCGCCTTCTTCCATTCCTGGCACTGAAACGCCGAGATCGCCTGGACCTTGCCGATGCGGCCGGCGGCGATCTCGCGGCGGACGTAGCGGTACGTGCCGTCGGTGTGCCGGTGGTAGCCGATCGTCAGGACGAGGCCCGTCTCGCGGACCTTCTCGACGACCTGGACGCCGTGGTCGATCCGGCAGACCATCGGTTTTTCGACAAGCACGTGCAGCCCCTTGTCGAGGCAGGTCATGATCTGCTCGAAGTGGACGGTGTGCGGGCTGGCGATGACGACGGCATCGAGTTTTTCCTTGCCGAGCATGGCCTGGTAATCGTCGTACTCGGCGGCGTCGGCCAGGTGGGCGTGCCGCTCCTTGTGGTTGGCCCGGTTCCCGGCCTCAGGGTCGGTGATCGCGACAACGTTGGCCTCGGGAATCTGGCCGAGGGCCTTGCTGTGCGTATTCATAAACCCGCCCATACCGATCATGCCGATTCGGATCTCGTCTGCCATGTGCGTTCCCTTTCGCTGCCCCAGGTCTTGGGCAGCGATTCTACTCCAGCCCCGTGCGAGTGCAAGGAAACAGGAGAAGAAGATTTCGCACGCGCGCGTCGCCGCCGCTGGTACAATGCGCCCCGCAGAAGAATGGGCAGAGGCACCGAATGAGCCAGGGACGCGTCTATCTCGTCGGCGCAGGGCCGGGCGACCCGGGCCTGATGACGCTTCGCGGACGGGAGGTCCTCGCCACGGCCGACGTGGTCGTGTACGACGCGCTCATCTCAGAGCGGCTGCTGGATTACGCGCCCGCGGCGGCCGAGCGCATCTACGTGGGCAAGCGCGCCTCCCGGCACACGCTCCCGCAGGACGGGATCAACGCCCTGCTCGTCGAGAAGGCCCGGGCCGGCGCGACGGTCGTCCGCCTGAAGGGCGGCGACCCGTTCGTCTTCGGACGCGGAGGCGAGGAGGCCCTGGCGCTCGCCGAGGCGGGGATCGACTTCGAGGTCGTGCCCGGCGTCACGGCCGCCGTTGCGGCCGCAGCGTATGCGGGTATCCCGGTAACGCACCGCGAGATGGCCAGCGCCGTCGGTTTCGTGACCGGCCACGAGGCCGAGGACAAGGCCGACTCGGCCCTCGACTGGGACGCCCTCGCCCGCTGGCCGGGGACCTTGGTCTTCTACATGGGCGTCCGGAACCTGCCGGCCATCTCCGAGAACCTCATCGCCCACGGCCGCAGCCCCGACACCCCCGCCGCCGCCGTCCGCTGGGGCACCACCCCGCGGCACCAGACCCTCACCGGGACGCTCGCGACGCTGCCGCAGGCGGTTGAGGAGGCGGGGCTGAAGGCCCCCGCCGTCATCCTTGTCGGCGAGGTGGTGACGCTGCGCGACCGTCTGCAATGGTTCGAGCGGCGGCCGCTGCTCGGCCGGCGGATCGTGGTGACGCGGGCGCGGGCCCAGGCGTCGGCGCTGGCCGAGCGCCTGGAGTCCCTGGGGGCCGAGACGATTCAAGCGCCCGCCATCCGTATCGAGCCGCCCGACGACCCGGAGCCGCTCGCGCAGGCGGCGCGCGAGGCCGCCTCCTACGACTGGATCGTCTTCACGAGCGTCAACGGCGTGGAAGCCTTTTTCGGAGCGCTGGCCGATGCGGGGCTCGACGCGCGAGCGCTCGCGACGGCACGCCTCGCCACCATCGGTCCGGCCACGACGGAGAGGCTGACCCGGTTCGGACTCCAGTCCGACCTTCAGCCCGAGACGTTCACGGGCGCCGCCGTGGCCGAAGCGCTCGCCGCGACGGGCGACCTGACCGGCGAGCACGTTCTGCTGCCGCGCGCCGACATCGCTCCGAAGGACCTCCCCGACGCCCTGGCAGCCCAGGGCGCCGAGGTCAGCGACATCATCGCCTATCGGACGGTGCCCGACACGGCAGGCTGCGACGCCGTGGCCCAGGCGTTGGAGGCGAACGAAATCGATTGGCTGACGTTTACGAGTTCTTCGACGGTCCGGAACGTCGTCGCCGCCGTCGGTGCGGACCGCGCCCGCGCCTCGCGCGCCCGCATCGCCAGCATCGGGCCGACCACGTCGGCGACGCTTCGCGAGGCGGGCCTGGAGCCGACCGTCGAGGCCGACCCGCACACCATTCCCGGCCTGGTTGTGGCCATCCTGACACGCGAGACGGCCTAGTCGCGCACCGTCAGCCGGCGGGACTGCCCGCCGCGTAACCGGGAAACGATGGACAACCTCGACAAGCGAATCCTGACGGCGATCCAGTCGGACCTGCCCGTGACGGAGCGTCCGTTCGACGCCGTGGCTGCGCGCCTCGGCGCCGGGGCCGACGAGGTCATCGGCCGGGTCGGCCGACTGCTGGCCGACGGCACGATCCGCCGCCTCGGCCCCGTGTTCGACTCGCGGAGCCTGGGGTACGTCTCGACGCTCGTGGCGGCCAAGGTCCCCGCGGAACGCCTCGACGAGGTGGCCGAGACCGTCAACCGGCTGCCGGGCGTCACGCACAATTACGCGCGCCGCGGGGCGTACAACCTCTGGTTCACCCTGACCGAACCGTCGCAGGCCGCACTGGAGGGAGCGCTCGCGCGGCTGCGCGGCGACACGGGCATCGCCGACATCCACAGCCTGCCGGCGCTGGCGGTGTACAAGATTCGCGTCCACTTCGACCTGACGGACGAGGAGCCGGAGCGCGGGGAGCGCGGCGGGTGCGGAGACCCGCCGCGCAAAGGTTCTGAGAAACCGGCGCAGGCTCCGCCGCTCACCCAGGAGCAGAAGGAACTGGTGCGGCTCATTCAGGATGGTCTGCCGGCGCAGCGCGAGCCGTTCGCCGAGATCGCCGAGCGTCTGGGATGGCCGGTGGTCCGGGTGATGGAACAGATTCGCACGTGGATCGATGGGGGCGTCATCCGGCGCTTCGGGGCCGTCGTCCGGCACCGCGAGTTGGGCTACCTCGCCAACGGGATGGCCGTTTTTCGCGTGCCGCCCGACGAGGTTGACGCCGCCGGGCAGATCCTGGCGAAGCACCCGCAGGTGAGTCACTGCTACCGTCGGCCGGCGCTTCCCGATTTCCCGTACACCCTCTTCGCAATGACGCACGGGCGCTCCGAAGACGAGGTCCGCCGGACCGTCGGGCGCATGGCCGACGAGGCGCACCTCACGGATTACGACGTGTTGTTCTCGGTCCGCGAGTTCACGAAGCGTTCGATGCGGTACTTCGCGGATGAGAGCGCCTGATCCTGCAACGGCACTTCGCGATTTCGCGCGGTGGGCAGGATTGCCCACCGCGCTATCCCCTATCGGGCGATGCGAAGTTGACAAAGCAGCGTGAACGGGGCCCTGACTACTTCGGGTCCGGCGGCTGTGTTGCGTCCGGTTCGGCCTGCACTTTGACGCCGTTGGCCTCGAGCGCCTTGGCAGCGGCCACACGAACCGGCTCGCAGACGTCCTTGAGCGCAGCGCGCAGGCGTTCGAGAGCCGTCCGGTCGGTCACTTTGATCTTCTGAAACACGCACGCGGCACCAAGGCGCCTGCCCGGATTGTCATGCGCGAGGGCGTCGGCCAGGAGCGGGACGGCCGGCTGACCGATCTGTTCGAGCAGCCTTCGGGCGTCCTGCGGCACGTCGGCCTCGCTCTGGGGCGCATCGTGGGCCAGGAGTTCGATCAGGGCCTCGGCAGCCACCTTTGTCTCCAGGGGCGTCAGCCTGCCCAGCGACCGTTCGATCAGGCGAAGAGCCGCCGGCCGCGTGCCCGCCTCCTTCATCAACTCGACGTGACGCCGGACCCAGACCGGCCCCCGCATCGGGTCGAACGTCGGCATGACCGAAATCTGCGTTGGCATCTCCAGTTCATAATAATACGCGATGTGCAAGACTTTGCCCGACCCCTGGAGTGTCGCCTTCTCCCCGGGCATAAGCAGGCCCGAGTAGTCCAGATCCGCGTGATAGCGGTACGCCTGCCTGGGTCTCGCATCCGACCACATGATGCCGATCTTCGCGGCCTTGAGCGGCCACAAGGCCTCGTTGGTGATGGAGAGGACCACGTTCTGCGCCCCGCCGGGCGGGCCGGCCGTCCGGACGACGCGAATCGGCAGAAGGTGGTTGAGGATCCCGTCCCTGACGGCCTCGGGATACGTCCGCATGATGGCCGTCTCGCGCCACTTGGAGATGTCCGAGCGGGTAACGCCCGACGGGATGATGGTTTGATGGGTGGTGGCGAAACTGCTGGTCCATTTGTCCGTGCTGGTGTAGGCGGTGCCCGTCCACCGGCTGAGTTCGAACTCGAACTTCCCCTTCTGCTGGGTCAGCACGTAATGGGCCGACGAACTGGACCGCTCCATCGGCCGGCCGATCTCCGCCCTGCTCCCCGCCGCGACCGACCCCGCATGAACGACGGTCAGCCGGTAATGCGCGGCACCGTCCTGCGGCGGGGCGGAGGAGGCCGCCGCGCTGCGAGACGTCAGCCCTCCCAGGCACATGCGGGCGTATCGCTGGAGCGTCGAGACGTACATCTTGGTGTGTTCCGGCGAGATACGCACGTCGCTCTTGACGACAACGTCCGCTTCGGCGCTCGGTCCCTCTCCCTGCGCAGCCGCCGCAGCCGGCACCGCAAGAGAGACAATCACCAGCGCCGCCCGCCATCCGAGACTGCCCATACGCTCCACTCCTTCACAAAACGTCCGGGTTGCCGTACGGCACTTCCCATTACTTCGGTTCGGCCTCCCCGGGCACGGCCGGGGCGAACGTCGGGGTCGCCATGGTTTGGATGGGCAGGGTGTAGTCCCACGCCAACGGCGACGGCGCCAGCCGGGCCGTGCCCTTGAGTTCCACTTTCTTCCCCGGCGCGAGCAGCCCATCGTACTGCGGTTCGGCACAGTAGCGGTACCGGTTCCCGCCCGCCTGCTCGCACCAGACCATTTCGATCTTCAGTTTCCGGAGCGGCCACCTGGACCGGTTTTCGACCGTGATGGTGTACGCCTTGGTCTTGCCCGGGTCGCCCGAGGTCTCGGCCAGGCGGATCGGCAGCATGCGGTCCAGAATGCCTCGGGACACGGCGTCGGGCATCGCCGCCAGCAGGGCCTCGTTGCGGAGGAAGGTCATGTCGTCGGCCGTCGCATCGGCGGAGACCGGCACGACGTGTGCCGTGCCGAACTCGCTCGACCACGTGTCCAGCGTGGGATACGCCGACCCGGTCCATTTCGCCAGCCGGAAGATGAACTTCCCCTTCTGCCTGGCCGTCAGTTTCATGATGCTCCCCGGCGCGGGGCCCACCGTCTGCGCCGGCGACGCCGTCTGCTCGACCTGGACCGTCCCCTGGTGCCGGATGAAGAGCCGGTACCGTGCCGCACCGTCCGGCGGCGGCGTTGCAGGATCATGCATCTGCGTCGGCACGAGGCCGCCCAGAGATCCTCTGGCCAGTTCGAGCATCCTCTCCAGGTACGCCTTGCGGTGTTCGGCCGTGACGCGGAGGTTCGTGTCTACCACGACGTCGAGTTCGGCGGCGGGACCGCCCGCGGCGGGCGCTGCGACAGAGCCCACCGAAAGGCTTGCCAGCAGGGAAAGCAGAACGGCCCCCACTGTGGTTGCGTGCTTCATGCCCGTCCTCTTCGGCAGCGCTGGCGGCGCCGCACGGGTCACCATAATTGC
>DATKXP010000451.1:0-3350 GCA_035529015.1 Phycisphaerae bacterium
GTTCAACGTCGCCGTCAGCTCGATCCTGAAGACGTCCATCGTCACGACGGGCGGCATCGGCCTGACGCAACCCACGGCCGGCACGACCAGCGGCCTCGTCACGGTCAGGTACGACTACGTTCCTGAGCCCGCCACGATGGCGCTGCTTGCCGTCGGTGCTGTGGGTGCCCTGATCCGCCGCAGAAAGTAAGAGGTAACCTCAATCCTTACACCACGACCGGGCGGTCCTGTTACGGGCCGCCCGGTTTCTGCACTTCCTCAGGCCTAGGGGCGTTCTTGACGCCTCTCCCCGAGACCGGTACCGTGGCCCGCCTATGGCCGAGACGCCCAGCACACTATTCGAGACCGTGTCGCGCGATCTGCTGCCGTTCGTCACGAGCCCCGATACGTACGGAATCGGCAGAGTTCTGGGGACACCGCACTGGACTGCGTCGGCGTGTCGGGCGGCAGGAGGAGCAGGCCGCCGGTCCAGTTGCCCTGCGGAATCGTCAGTTGCCGGCCGCTCGTAAGGTGTCGCTGATAGACCTGCATCCGCGTTCGGCCCGTGTCGGTGTAGCCGAAGGAGAGCCCTTCGACCTTCTTCCAGCCGTCCAGGTCGATGCCCTTCTGCGAGGGCGCCGTTGCCATGTAGACGGTGGCATCGCGTTTCGCGGTGACGGCGATCGCCGCCGGCTCGCCGCCGGATGTCCGCGTGTAGCGCCAGCCGCGCAGCCTGCCGGGCACATCGAACCAGACGTACGTGCGGTTGGCGAATGCGCGACCGTCGCCCTCGAGCGTGGCCATCTCGAAGTGCCGTCCCTCCACGGTGAGCCCGCTCTGCGTGAAACGTTTCGGCGGGCCGTACGGATTGGGCATGTGATAGAGAAAGCCGTCCTCGGCGCCGACGAGCAGGTCGGGCCGGCCGTCCCGGTTCCAGTCCACGGTCGTCGGGCTGGTCGTGTGGCCGGCGAGTTTGCGTCCGGCCACGTTGCCGCCGTCCTCGAAGGTGACGATGCCATTGGTGGAACCGGCGTTTCGCAGGAATCGCACGTTGACGGAGTTGATGAGGAGGTCGCGTCGGCCGTCGCCGTCCCAGTCCACGATGCAGAGTTTGCGGCGTCCGCTCCTGCCGGCGGATCCGTCGTTGAGGCGCAAGGGGCCCTCCTTGGAGACGCGGTTGCCGCCGCGGTCGTACGTCCCGCCTCGGAAGATGCGCTCACCGGGCAGCAGTACGAGGCGGTCGCCGCGGCGGTGCCGGCGGAACAGCGCCAGGTACCCCTCGTGGTCGAGCATCACGAGGTCCCTGAGGCCGTCGCCGTCCCAGTCGATGACCAGCGGCGTGGTGCGCCACTGGGTGACGAGTTCCCGGCCGGCGGGGTCCCACCAGTTCCACGCGGGCTTGGGCGGCTCGGCCTTCCACTCGACGTCGATGGGGGCGGCGGCGGCCAGTTTCGGCTCCGTGCGCGTGCCCACGTTGCGGTACCACACGACCTTGCCCCAGATGGAGTTGACCACGAGGTCGGGCCGGCCGTCGTGGTCCCAGTCGGCGGCGCTGAGCGTCGTGTAGCCCCACTTGGCCTCGCAGGGCCCCTGGATGGACCCGTTCCTTCCGGCCTGGATGCGGAGTGTCCGCCCGGCGGCCTGGAGCAGCCGCGGCGCCGCCCACTTCGGCGGGTTGCCCCCGTCAAGGTTCTCGAAGAAACCGACGTAGCCTGCGGTGTTGCCGCAGACGAGGTCCTCGTCGCCGTCGCCGTCCCAATCGACGCTGACGGGCGTCACGAGCGCGCCGAACTTCAGGTCGGCCGCCTCCTGCCGGAAGTACGCCGGGGGCAGAAAGGCCGGCATGCCGTCCTCGACGCGGCCGGTGTGCTCGATGAGGGCGACGCGGCCGTCTTCGTCGCCGACCACCAGGTCCACGTCGCCGTCGGCGTCCCAGTCGATGGCCGTGGGCGTAATCATCTGGAGGTCCATCACGAGGGGTCTGCCACGGTGAGTCAGCCGGCGCGGCGCGGCGTAACGGGGTTCGGTTCGCGTGCCGACGTTCGCGAACCAGGTGAAGCCGTCGAGGAACTCACCGCACACGAGGTCCAGGTCGCCGTCGCCGTCGAAGTCGGCGAGGTTGGGCGACGGCATGCCGAAGACATCGACCGGCTTGCCGGCCGCGAGTATGGGCTTGGGGTCGGCATACTGCGGCGCGTCGGCGGTGCCGGTGTTGCGGAGGTAGTAGACGTACCCGTGCAGGGGTCCGCGCGTCCACTCGCCCTTCGTGTTGAAGGCGTTGTCCCATCCGTAGTTGGCCCAGTCGCCGACGCCGACGACCAGGTCGAGGGCGCCGTCGCCGTCGTAATCGACGTAGCGCCACTGGTTGGCGCGGATCTGGCCCTTGGGGTGGATGTTGGGCTGCGGGTGGATCGTCCGCGTGGCCTTGAACTCGCGGCCCAGGAAGTCCACCCACTCCGTGCCCGGGCTGAGCACCCTCGGCCGCCCGCCGACGTGGGAGACCTGCACGTTCTTCAGCCCCGGCCCCACGCGGACGGGCGGCTTGAAGACCGGCATCTTGGCGTCCCCGCCCGGGTTCTCGAACAGGTACGTTCCGTTGTAGGGAACGTCCGGGCACGAGACCACGAGGTCGAGGTCGCCGTCGCCGTCCCAGTCCATGGGCATGGGCCATGCCCACAGGCCGACGCCGAGATCGACCGTGAGCCCCGGGTGGTTGTACGGGACGCGCTCGAGTTCCGCAAAGACGGGGCCGACGGCGAACAGCAGGCTCAGGGCGACCGGGCCGAGAGCCTTCAGGACGCGCTGGTTCATGGCTGCTCGCTCTCCTCTTACGTCCCGGCCGCGACGACAACCGCCAGGCGGCAGCGGCGCCAAGCGACCGGCGCAACGGTACTTTACCTCCTGTTGCCGCTCTTTTCCACGGGGGAGACCGGAACTCGGGGCCGTTGCACGTACGATGTGAATTCGCCACCACGGGGCCTGTGAACCGGAACTCATGGCGGAAATCCTGGTTGAAGTGTGGTGACGGGGTGACGAGATCGGCCGGCCATCGGCCCTGGAGCACAGGAAGGGAAACGCGATGAGGAAACACACGGTGGCAGTGCTCGCAGGCATCCTCAGCATCCTTGCGGCGAATCTTGCTGTCGCGGACCCGGCGACCGATATTCTCAAAGACACGGGCGTCACGGGCGGGTTCGTGGTTCACATTGGCTGTGGCGACGGCATGTTGACCGCGGCGCTGCATGCCGGAGACGGCTACCTCGTGCAGGGCCTCGACACGTCTGCCGAGAACGTCGCCAAAGCACGGAAGACCGTCAGCGAGAAGGGGCTCAGCGGCAAGGTTACGGCCAGGGCGTTTGACGGAAAGACTC
>DATKXP010000452.1:0-2887 GCA_035529015.1 Phycisphaerae bacterium
CACGGAGCCGAAGCCCATCGGATGGTACGCCGGTATGCAGTACGACGGCGACGTCGCCAACGCGAAGAAGGTTCTGGCCGAACTCGACAAGTATTACCCGGATGCGAAGGGATACGAGGTCGCGGGTTTCTTCTGGTGGCAGGGCGACAAGGATCGCTACAATGCCGCACATGCCGGCCGATACGAGCAGAATTTTGTTCATTTGATCAAGCAGCTGCGCAAGGACTTCAATGCCCCGAAAGCGAAGTTCGTCGTTGCCACGCTTGGCCAAACCAAGAAGGGCGCCACGGGCAACGAAGGCCTCATCCTCGAGGCCATGTTCGCGGTCGACGGCAAGAGCGGCAAGTATCCGGAGTTCAAGGGCGCCGTCTCCACCGTGTACACCAATCCTGTCAGCATGGGCGGCGCTTCCAACGGCCACTACGGCGGCAATGCCGAGACCTACATGAACGTCGGCGAAGCCATGGGCAAGGCGATGGTTGAAATGCTGGAAGAGTAGAATCCGGCGGCTGCGCGCCGGCCCACCCGCAGGACGCCCATTCGACCTGTTGGTCGGCGGCGCGCGGTGTAGCCGCAAAATCACCTTCCTATCAGATTAGTCCCTCGGTGGTGCGTTGAACCTGCGGTGTGTGACACGTGTGTTTGATCCGCGGTATTCGGGCTTAGGGAGATCTGGCGGCAGGGCGGCTTCCCCTGCCGGCAGACAAAGGGAGGGCCGTCAGAGCCTGAGGACCCCGCAACAGCCCGCCCCAGGCGGCCGAAGTTCTTCCAGCGCATTTGCAGCGAGCCGAAAACGGCCCTGTGCCTCCCGAAAACCCCGTCCGGCCGTGAAGTGCGTGTGCCCCTCTCCTCCCCGCGTCCGCCTGGCCTCCACCTTCATACACCCCTCGCTTCGGCCTTGCCTCGCGGGACTCGTGAGATTAGGATGTGAATCACCCATCGATTCTCTCATAACGCCTGGCACATGGATCGGGAAGGGGTCAGAAGACCAGGGGTGAACCGGGAGAGCGGCCCGTTCGGCCAGGTGGGGAGGACTGCCGCGTCGGCCAGCAACTCGCAGGAGATCGACCTGTACGTCTTCCTGCCCGACGGGGTGTACCTGTACGAGGCGGTTCCTCATCGCCTGAAGCCCGTGGTCGCCGGGGACCGGCGCGAGAAGGTGGGTCGTCGCCGGCGTCGGCAGCCCGGCGCGACGGCACCGGTGAACCTGGTCTTCGTTGCGGACCTCGCCAAGTACGGCCAGGCTAGGCTCCAGGAGCCGGGCTTGAAGGACGCAGAGATACAGAAAGCGTATTACCACGTGGCCACCGGGCTGATTGCCGGAAACGTCTACCTGTTTGTCGCCTCGCGTCGAGAACGTGCCGCCCGGCACACGTGAGGCACTCGTCCGATTTGCGGGCAAGCAACGCAACACCACCATGCTCTACAACGTGCGCATCGACGCCGACTACGCTGAACCGCCTGACGGTGGAACTTGCTGAGTGACGCGGGCCGGCACCCCGCGGCGGCGGGAGGCAGCCGCGCCTTGGAACAGCCCGGCCCTCCGGCGAGCGGGGGGCCATCGGGGAGGGTCGGAACATGAAACGTACCCTGAACGTCGTCGCCCTCACGGGCATCGTCGCGGGCATGTTGCTGTGTGCGCGGGGAAAGGCCTCGATGCCCGGCGGCTGGGTCCCCATCTCCGACGGCGTCCTGCAGGACCTGCAGCAACGAGGTATCGAGCCGGGGTGGCCCGGCAAGACCACCGGTGTGGCCGTCGATCCCGCGACCGGCGATGTCTACATGGTCGTCACGGGCCTCGGTGTCTGGCAGAGCGGAGACGGCGGCAGGACCTTCAAACGCGTGGACGCCGATACGGTCGGCGGCCGTTGCGAGACGGGGCACTCGCTCTGCATCGACCCGGCAGGCAAACGCCTGGCCTGTTTCATGCTCGACGGCCCGTCGGGCATGACCGAGGACGGGGGCAAGACGTGGGCCCCGATCCGAAACGTGGCGCGCGGATTTGATTGGGCCGCCGTCGACTGGACACAGCGACCGGTCAGGACCATGTTCGGGCTGGTGCACGAGAGCGGCGGCCTCGCCGCCCTCAGCCAAGACGGGGGCAAGTCCTGGAAGGAACTCGGCAAGGGGTACTTCGCCGTCGGCGTGTTCAGCGACGCCGTCCTGGTATGCGGCAAGGAGAAGGAGGGCGGCATCTACCGCAGCGAGGACGGCGGAACGAACTGGCACATGGTCCACGAGGCTCGCCCCATCGGCGCCATGCGCACCTTCGGCGGCAAGGGGCACTGGCTCACCGACAAGGGACTCCTCGTCAGTCGAGACCAGGGGACAACCTGGACCCGCATCGGCGATGCCGCCGGGGCTGCCTGGGGGCCGTACTTCGGGGCCGATGAGAAGCATTTCGTCGTCGTCGATGCGAAGGGCTACCAGGAGACGCGCGATGCCGGCACGACGTGGCGTACGATCGCCCCGCTGCCTCCGCCTCTCGCAAAGGAGTTCAACCCCCGGGGATGGTTCCTGAACGTCGCCTGGGACCCCGTCGGGAAGGCCTGTTATGCCTCCCGAATGGGACAGCCAACGTACAGGTGCACGTACTGAGGTCGGCCGGAGCCCGGTAGCGGAATCAGAATGGACGGACCGTTGTGCGTTGCCGCGTGTCGTGGGATCGTGGCGGCCAAGTTGCCCTGCGTGCGTTTGTTTCAGGACCCGTTCGCGAGCGGCCTGTCCGAAGCCGTCGGGAGGCCCCGAACGTCGTGCTGCGGATCGCCGCCATCGTATGCATCCCGCTCGTCTGTCTGACAGGGCCGCCACGTCCAGCCGGTGCCGGCGAGCCGGCGAGCATTGGAAATCCAAACAGCAGATCCAGCGGTTCCGCATCACCGACGGC
>DATKXP010000453.1:0-2695 GCA_035529015.1 Phycisphaerae bacterium
TCTGGGCCCTCGTCGAGCGCGACTTCCGCGACGAGGCCTCCCGCCGCGAGATGACCCGGGAACGCGAGGACGCGGTCTGGGATGCCGACTGGTCCCCGGGCGATTACGCGGCGCTGGCCGCGCGGTACGCCCGCGCCTGCCACCGTGCCCCCTCACTGGCCGCAGAGGCGAAACAGGCGGCCGCCGGCGCGACGGACCCCGCCTCTCTTGAGCGGGTACGGGCCATCTACCACCGTTCGCGCCGCGTCGCCGAGGCGCTCGCCCGGGTCGGCGACCTCAACCTCGGCGGCCTCCGCGCCGCCATCGACCACCTGACCAGGACCTGCGGCGACGAGTACCCCAAGGGCCGATCGTTTCTGGCCCGCCTCGACGCCATCGCCGACGCGCTGGCCCGGTCGGTCGAGCAGGGGGGGGAGGCGCCCGCGGACCTCGCGGCGACCGTCGAGGAGATCGAACGGCTCCGCCGCCAGGCCCTCGTCACCGAGAACCCACTCCTGGGCGTCGAGAAACTCCTCTTCGTCAAACGCCAGACCTACCAGTCGAACCATTACTACACGGACTTCATCAACGGGTGCCGGTACTTCGGCGGGAACCTGTGCACGCTGTCGCTGAAGGACGGCCGGGTCACCGAACTCGTGCCCTCGATGAAGGACGGCATCTTCGGGCGGTACGACCTCTCCTTCGACGGAAAGCGGGTCGTCTTCGACTGGAAGAGGAACGAGGAGGAGGGCTTCCGCATTTACGAGGTCGGCGCCGACGGCAAGGGCCTCCGCCAACTGACCTTCCCGCCCCCCGACGAGGCCGCACGCATCAGGAAGTACCGCAACCCGCTCACAATGTGGCAGGGATTCCCGCTGCGGTACTACCACTACACCGACGACATGCAGCCGTGCTATCTGCCCGACGGGGGAATCTGCTTCATCTCCACGCGCTGCGAGTTCGGCACCCTCTGCGACGGGCCCGACGTCTTCACCACGACCGTCCTCTACCGCATGGACTCAGGCGGCAGGAACATCGAGAAACTCACGAACAGTTCCGTCAGCGAGGCGTCGCCCAGCGTCATGAACGACGGCCGCATCCTTTACACCCGCTGGGAGTACGTGGACAAGGGCGCGGTCAGCGCCAAGTGCCTCTGGGCCATGTACCCGGACGGCACGCGGTCGGTCGAGATCTACGGCAACGACATCGCCCTGCCGCCGACCCTGCTGCACGGCCGTAACATCCCCGGGCGGAACCACCTGTTCGTCACATTGGGCACGCCGCACTGTCCGCAGAGCGGCGTCGGGACGGTCATCCGCGTCGATACCACCCGCAACATCCGCACCCGCGATCCCATGACCTACATCACGCCGACCGTCGACGTCCGCGCCGAGGGCGGGTTCGACCACCTGGTGGACGGCAAATGGCGCCGCAGCCAGAACGGGCCGCTCTACGCCGACCCGCACCCCTTGAGCGAGGCGTTCTTCCTCGTCTCCCACAACCCCGACAAGAACTGGAAAGACCCGAAGGCGTGGGGCCTGTACGTCCTGGACGAGTTCGGCAACCGCGTTCTTATCCACGATGACCCGGACACCTCGTGCTGGCAGCCGACGCCGCTTCGTTCGCGCCCGCGGCCGCCCGTGCTGAAGTCGCCCCAGGACGTGGAGACGGCCGCCAGGAGCCTCGCCACGGTCGTGGTGCGGGACGTGTATCGCGGCCTTTCGGGCGTGGAGCGCGGCTCCGTCAGGTACATCCGCATCAACGAGCAGGTGCCGCGCCCCTGGTCGGCCCGGCGATACTGGGACGGCGACACCTACGACCAGCAGCACGCCGCCATCTCCAAGAACGCGCACCTGGGCCTGAAGGTCCAGCACGGCATCGTGCCGGTCGAGGCGGACGGGTCGGCCTACTTCGTCGTGCCGGCCGACAAGAACATCTTCTTCCAGATCCTGGATGAGGACTTCATGGAGGTCCAGCGCGAGCGGACCTACGTGAACTACCGCCCGGGCGAGACGCGGACCTGCGTCGGCTGTCACGAACTTCCGAACGACCCGCCGCCGGTAACGTCCGAGACACCGCTGGCGCTTCGTCGGCCCCCGAGCGCACCCGGTCCCCAACCCGGCGAGAAGACGGGCGCCCGGCCGATCCACTACCCGGCCGACGTCCAGCCCGTCCTCGACAAGCACTGCGTCAAGTGCCACAGCGGCGCCGAGCCCAAGGGGAAACTGGACCTGACCGCGACGCCGACGTCCCATTTCTCCCGCTCGTACGAGAACCTTCTCGCCAGGCGCGTGCTGCCCATCATCGGAGAGAACCATCCCAAGACGGGCAACATCCACTACCTGCCCGCCAGGAGCCTGGGCTCGCACGCCAGCACACTCGTCGCGCACCTGAAGAAAGGGCACAGCGACGTCACGTTGACGCGGGCCGAATGGGTCCGCCTGACCACCTGGGTCGATTCCAACGGCCAGTACTATGGGTCGTACTACGGGCGGCGGAACCTCATGCACAAGGACCACCCCAACTTCCGCCCCGTCCCGACCCTGGCCTCCGCGCTCGGCACGTGTCCCTTGCCGGACGAGAAACGGTAAGCGGCGTGAGGCAGGTCTGCTGCGGTTACTGCGCGGCGAGTCGCCCGTCACATCTCCAGCACGATGGTCACCGGCCCGTCGTTCGTCAGGTGCACGTCCATGTGGGCGCCGAAGACGCCTTTGGC
>DATKXP010000454.1:0-5664 GCA_035529015.1 Phycisphaerae bacterium
ACGTTCCACAAAATCTCGAGTTCCGTGCACCCGTCAATCCGCGCCGCGTCCAACAGGTCCCTCGGCAGGCCCAGAAAGAACTGGCGCAGCAGGAAGATGAAGAACGCGTTGCCGAACCACGCCGTCACCCACAGCGGCTTGAACGACCCCACCCACCCCAGGTCGCGGTACAACAGGTACACCGGGATCATCCGGATGACGAACGGGATCATCATCGTCGCCACCGTCAGGCCGAAGAGCAGACTGCGGCCGCGGAACTCGATGAACGCAAACCCGTAGGCGATCAGGATCGACGAGCACACCGTCCCGGCCACGCCCATGGCACACAGGAACAGCGTGTTCAGCAAACTGCGGCCGAAGTGGACCCGCGCCAGCGCCACCGGGTAATTCTGCGGGATGACGCGGTGGGTCTTCTTGATCCTGCTCTCCGGCAGGACGTCCCAGGCGCGCGTAACCTCGATGCCGGTCGATCCGACGCCCTTGGTGTCGGTATCCTCGGGCCGCCACTCGCGGACGAGCCACAGCGCCTCACCCTCCGGCGGCGGGGCAATCGTGCGAACGAGTTCGGCGGGGACCTTGCGGCCGGAGTAGAGCGTCAGGACCCCCGTGGCCGGGTCGAAGCGGTTCTTGTCGTCGCCCAGGACCGTCATCCCGGGCGCGACCTGGGCGTTCATCCGTTCGAGTTCCTGCTGATTGAAGACCGAGAACGTCTTCCACACCTCGCTTCCGAACGGTTTCCAGAGTTCGCCGGCCGCAAACGACTCCTTCGGCCGCACGATGGCAAACGGCTGCTCCGCCGTCGGCTCGACCTTCCGTTCCTTGACGACCTCGTACTCGGTGCCGCCGATAACGGCGCGGTGGCCCTCGCCGAGGAAGACCTCCGCCACGCTGCGCGGGTACTTCATGGTTTCGCTCAGCGGCTTGAACGAGATGCCGATCATCCAGACGAGCGGCAGCAGAAAGAACAGGGCGCCCACGCCGAGGATCGCCTGGATGACGCCCCTCAGGTACCACGGCGGTCGTCTGTCGGCGTAGCCGGCCATAGTCGTCGCCTTGGGTACGGCACGCGCGGGGCGAGCCCCGCGGCTAACTCAGCCCCTTTGCGCTTCGTAGGGGCGTAGCATGCTACGCCCTTACACAGCAACGCGTTACCTTCCTGCGTAATACACCCGTTTGTGCAGCGTCTTGAACGCCAGGACCGTCAGCGCCACGATCACCAGGAAGAGCACCCACGCCACGGCCGAGGCGTACCCCACCCGCTGGTACTGGAACGCGGTCTCGTAGATGAACATGGCGGCCAGGCGCGTCTCGTTCTCCGGGCCGCCTTCGGTCATGATGTACGGGGCGGCAAAGATCTGGAACGTCCCGATGATCGCCATCACGATGTTGAACAGGATGACCGGCGAGATCATCGGGATCGTCACGTGGAACGTCTTGGTCCACCAGTTGGCGCCGTCGATGTCGGCGGCCTCGTAGAGTTCGGCGGGCACGTCCTGAAGTTTCGCGAGGTAGATGACCGCCATCTGGCCGACGGCCCACAGACTCATGATGATGATCGCCCACAGGGCCATCGACGGGGCGAAGTCCACGTCTTCGGCGCCCTCCCGCTGCCAACGCATGAACATCGGCATCGGGTTGCCGTCCGAGAGCCACGAGGGCGACCGCAGCCGCGCCATGTCGTCAGACCACTTGTACGTCAGCGAGGCATCGAGCGCCGCCGCGGCCGCCAGAACAAGACCCACGATGACCAGCGTCAGGACGGCGCGCCGCAGCGCCGTGCTCTTGGCAATTGCCTTCGGGGCGAATCGGCTCGCGGTTGCGATAAGCGCAATCGGCGGAAGAAGCAGAAGCAGCGCCGGCCACAGACCGAACCACTCGCGCGCCCGGGCGGCACCCAGGTCGAAGAACAGGCCGGTCCAGGCGTCGGCGATCTTCCAGATCTGGGCCAACACAATGTTCAGCAGGCCGAACTCCGGGTTGAAGATCCACAGCCACAGAACCGCCACCACCACCGTCGGCACCAGGTGAGGGATGTAGTAGATGACCCGGTAGAACGATTGGCCGCGCACCCGGGTATTCAGGAGCATCGCCAGCACCAGCGCCAGCACGACGCCGAGCGGAATCGCCACCGAGGCGAAGATGAGCGTCACGCCCATCGACGTGTGGAACCGCCGGTCGCCGAACAGTTCCTGGTAGTTCTCCAGGCCGATAAACACCGGCTCCTTCAGGGGCGGGTAGTCGCAGAACGAAAAGTAGAACGCCGCCAGAAACGGGTACCCGATGAAGACACACAGCGCAATCAGCCACGGCGAGATGAAGGCGTAGCCGGTGAGTTGCCGCTTCAGGTCGCCCGCCATCACTCGGCCCCCTTCTGCTGGCGGCGGTGGCGGGAGCGGCGCAGGTCGAGTTTGCCCTGGATGTCGCGGCGGACCTCGCGGAGCGTCCGCTCGATCTCCGGGCGACACAGGTCGTCGATCTTCTTCTTGCGAGCCTCGCCCGCGAGGCCCTCGAGCGGCCCCACAGGAACGGGCCAGTTCCAGATGCGTTCAAAGGCCCGGCTCATCACGTCCTGGTACTCGCGCTGGACGATGACCGCCGGCACGATGAACGAGTCGGGCGCCATGGCGAGGCGTTCGAAGATCTCGATCTCGGCGTTCGGGTGGCCCTGGCGGAACCAGTCGGGCGGGTGGCGGATGGGCATGTGCTTGCCCTGGAGGCGGCACAGAATGGCCAGGCCCTCGCGCTGGACCCAGTGGACGAACTCCCACGCCTCCTCCGGATGCCTGCACCCGCGCGGGATGCCGATGACGTCGGCCTGAAGAAGCGACGCCGGGTACGGCAGCCCCTCGGCCACCGGGAACGGCGCCACGCCGAACTCCATCTGCGGACGGTGCCGGCGGATGAACATCGGGAACCAGACGCCCTGCGGCTCCATCGAGACCTTGCCTTCGATGAAGGCGTTGTACGGCGAGTCGAACGTGCCGAAGCTCGAGCGGAACTGGAGCAGTTTTTCGCGCCCGTACGCCTCGGCGTACCGCTTCGCCCACAGGAACGCCTCGACATTTGCAGGATCGTCGGCGGTCACCCGGCCCGTCTCGGGGTCAACGAGTTTGCCCCCGAAGTAATACCCCCACGAGTAGTTCCACCAGCCGGGCTCGGTCGGCAGGAAGCCCATGATCCGCGGGGTGCCGTCGGGCCGGAACTCGTTCAGCACCTCGGCGTACCGGTCGAGTTCCTCGATGGTTCGCGGGGCGCGGTCGGGGTCGAGGCCGGCCGCACGCAACTCGGCCGCCTTCTGCCGGAAATGCGCCTTGTTGTAGAACAGCGCCATCGACATGGGCGCCGTGGGCAGCGCGTACACCTTGCCCTCGTGCATGCCGAGTTTGAGGTAGTTCTCGATGTAGTAGTCGCGCGGCAGGTTCGACCGGCGCATCCAGTCGTCGAGCGGCAGCAGCGCCCCACCATCGGCGAAGGGGGTCGCGTCCTGGTTCCACAGGCCGCACACGTCGGGCGGGTCGTGCCCGATGGCCGCCAGCATCGTCTTGCGGTTCACCTGGCTCGTCCGGATGTAGTGGACGAAGAGGCGGTCCTGGCTGCGGTTGAAGGCATCGACCATCGCCTGGCAGGCTTCGGCCTCGAAACTGCCCCATTTCTCCCAGTACGACAGGTGCAGCCGCTGGTCCCACGTGTCCTTGAACTCGCCGTGGACCTCCGGGTCGAAGTCCTCCAGCGCCGGCTTGACCTCGAAAACGCCGATGAGAACGACGGCTGCGATGAGGGCCAACAGGCAGAAATGGACAGGACGCATATCGGTTCCGTTGCAGAGACACCGGGTGGCACGGCAGCCCCACGGGGCGGCCGTGCGTCCGGCCGCGTGCGTCAGCCCACGGCCACGCGACCAACCGCGTGGCCGTGCCACCCGCCGGTCGTCACTTGGCGCCGGGCACGGCCAGGTCCACCGCCCAGACGCCGCTTCGGGCCGTGATAAAGAGTGTCTTGAACTCCGGCCCGCCGAACGCGCAGTTCGCCGCCGACAGGGGCGTCACGATGCGGCCGATGCGTTTCCCATCGGGGCTGAACACCTGGACCCCGTCGCCGGCCGACGAGTACACCCGCCCCTGGCTGCCGCAGCGGATGCCGTCGGGCCCGCCCGGATCGATGGTGCAGAATACCTCGCCGCCCTCGAGCATCTTGTCCGCCTTGATGCGGAAGCGGCGGATGTGGTGCTTCGCCCGGTCGCTGTCGGCCACGTACAGCGTCTTGCCGTCGGGCGAGAGGCAGATGCCGTTCGGCCGACCGAAGTCCGACGCCACCACCACCGGCTCCTTCGCACCGGGGTCCAGGCGGAACACGTAGTTCGCCTCCTGCTCCACCTGATCGGGCTTGACGCCGTACGGCGGGTCGGTGAACCAGATCGTGCCGTCCTTCGCCACGCAGGCGTCGTTCGGCGAGTTCAGACGCTTGCCCTTGTACGTCGAGCAGAGGACCTCGACCTTCCCGTCTTTGCCGGTCCGGCTGACCTGGCGGCCGCCGTGCTCGCACGAGACGACGCGTCCCTCGGGATCGACGGCGTTGCCGTTGGTGTTGCGCGAGGGTTTTCGCCAGACCTCCAGGCCCTTGGCCTGCGTCCACTTGTGGATGGTGTCGTTCGGGATGTCGCTGAACAGGAGGCACGTCCCGGCAGCGTACCAGACGGGACCCTCGGTAAACGTGAGACCGTCGGCGATCTGGCGGACCTTCGAGTCCGGCCGCAGCACCGTCTTGAACGATTCGTCGATGACCTCGATCCCGGCCTCCCGCTGCATCCGTGGTTCCCTTGCTCCTGACGCGCCCGGCAGCGCGGCAAGCGCCGCAGCCACCGCCACCCATGCCATCAGCCTCGCGGTTCGCATAGCATCGGCTCCTTTCGGGAGAGAACGCATTCTATCGAACCACCCCCCCTGCCGCCAGAGCGCATCTCCAGGCAAAACCGCAGGCGGGTGCCGAGAAACAGTAGCAATGCCGCACGCCCGTGGTACAAGTGCTGCTTTGTCAGCTTCCCTGCAATCCAGGCAAGCGGTGGCGCGGCGGCCAATCCTGGCCGCCGCGCGGTGGGCAGGATTGCCCACCGCGCTACCCCCAGCTTGCGCCATGTGAAATTGACAACGTAGCGCAAGGTACTCTGGAGCCCACCCGAAGGAGACCGCGCCGTGCCGGCAACCGACCTCCTGATCCCCGTCCGGCGGTGCATCAAACGGCGCGGCCGTTTCCGCTGGCCGGCAAACGCCGTCCTGGCCGGCCCGCGCACCCAGGACGCCCTGCCCTTGGGTCAACTCGCAGACGACCTCGCGCGCCTTCGAGTCAGGGCCCGCATCGCCCGCAACGCATGGGGCCCGGCGACCGTCCGCATCCGCCGCGACGGGTTCGTCCCCAACCCGGAAGGCTACCGCTTGACCGTCTCCCCGCAAGGCGTCGAGATCGTCTCTTCGACGGCCGCCGGTGCCTATTACGGCGTCCAGACGCTGCGCGAACTCGTTGCCGGCCACGGCCGCACGCTGCCCGCTTGCGTCATCGACGACGCCCCCGCCTTCCGCCGCCGAGGCGTGTATCTGGACTGCTCGCGCGGCAAAGTGCCCCGACTTGAGACGCTCAAGACGCTCGTCGAGCAACTGGCCCGTTGGAAGA
>DATKXP010000455.1:0-9091 GCA_035529015.1 Phycisphaerae bacterium
TCCGGTCACCATGCTCGACGCGGCCACCGGCGAGACGCTCAGAACCTTCGCGGGCACCGAACACACCGAAGAGATCATCGTCTCAGGCGGTCAACTCTTCGTAACCGCCCACGCCAAAGCGCCGCCCGAAGGGAAGTGGCAGTTACAAACCGTCCGCTGCTGGACTGAAACCGGTCGCTCCAACAGCGCCCGTCCCTGGAAATGGGAGATGGACGACCCCAAGAAGATCAGCGCCATCGACACCGCATCGGGCAATGTGTTGTGGACGAAGGAGACCACCGTCGCCCCGATCACGCTGGCGGTCGACGAACAACGCGTCTTCTATCACAACGGTATGAACGTGATCTGCCTGGATCGTAAGTCCGGGAAGCAGTCCTGGATCGCCGAACGTCAAACGAGCGTCAAGGCCTTTGTCAAATCGGCCCCGAACCTTGTGATCTATAACGATGTGATCCTGTTCTCCGCCGGTCCGGGTCAGGTCTCGTCGATCTCGATAAAGGACGGCAAGACGCTCTGGTCTGATTTCCATGGCCCGACCGGGCACCAGTCCGCGTATGACCTGCTGGTTGCCGACGGACTGGTCTGGTCGACCTCCGCCAACGCGCCCAGGGGGGCGAAAAAGAACAGCCCGAAAGCCCCCAAAGTGGCGAGAGAGCCGCCATGGACGTACTTCGGGCGGGATCCGGTCAGCGGTGAAACCAAGAGAGTATTCCCGCCCGGAAAGAGCGACTGGTTCCATCATCGCTGCCATCGAGGCCGGGCCACCGACCAGTACCTTATCATGTCGCGAACGGGGCTCGAATACATTGACGTGAAGACCGGCAAGTGGCAGCCCAACCCCTGGGTGCGGGGAGCCTGCCTCTACGGGATGATGCCCGCCAACGGGCTCACCTACGCCCCACCGCATCCGTGCGCGTGCTATATCGAGTCAAAGTTGAACGGATTCAACGCACTCGTCGGAGACCTCGCCCGGAAGAAACCGCCGGCCGCGGAGCCCCGGCCGAGATTGGAAACGGGACCGGCGTACAAGAAGGTTACCGTGTTGTCGCCCAAGGCGTCCGGCAACGGCGGATGGCGCACCTACCGATCCGACAATATGCGAAGCGGGTCGAATAAGACCGCGGTTCCGGCGAACTTGAAAACGGGCTGGAAAACAAAACTTGGCGGAAAGCTCTCACCGGTTACCGTTGCTGACGGCAAGGTCTTCGTATCCGCCATCGACAAGCACACGGTCTACGCATTGGATTCGAAAACGGGCGATGTGGCGTGGGAGTACGTCGCCGGCGGGCGCGTGGACACCCCGCCCACGATCGCCGGAGGGCTTTGCCTCTTCGGAAGCAGAGACGGTTGGATCTACTGCCTGGCCGCGGCGGATGGCCGGCTTGCCTGGCGATATCGCGCGGTGGCGCAAGAACGCACCATCGTTTCGTACGATCAGCTGGAGTCGACCTGGCCGGTAAGCGGAGCCGTTCTGGTCCAGGGCGGATCGGTGTATTGTGTGGCCGGGCGGTCCATGTTCCTCGACGGCGGGTTGCATCTGCTGAAGCTCGACGCGACGACGGGCGAAAAGCAGTTTGAAGAGATCATGGGCGACACCCTGCCCGGAAGCGACACGCCCCTGCACACAACGGCTAGCGGTTTGGATATGCCCGTCGCCCTTCCGGATATTCTGTCCAGCGACGGAAAACGTCTCTACATGCGATCGCAGAGTATCGGCCTCGATGGGAAGCGAACCGACCTGACCGCCTCGGGAGCCACGGATCAGGGTGGCGAAGAAGCACACCTGGTTTGCTCGGGCGGATACCTCGACGACACGTGGTTCCACCGCGCCTATTGGGTGTTCGGGCACGGATACGGTGCGGGACACAATGGTTGGTTCCGCGCGGGGCGTTTCGCGCCGGCGGGGCGGATGCTGGTATTCGATGAGGACTCTGTGTTCGGTTATGGGCGAAAGCCCAACCTGTACGTGTGGTCCAGCGCGTTGGAGTATCAGCTTTACTCTGCCGGGCGGAATGTCAAGCCCGAGTCGATCGAACGCGTCTCCGCCGCCAACAGGCAACAGGAAGGCAAGCAGGGACACGGTATTACTTTCGACCGCACGTTGTATGGTTCCTTCCCCCTTCCCGAAATATCGGCCATTGATTTCAACTGGCGACAAGAGAATCCGCCGATTCAGGCACGAGCGATGGCGCTGGCGGGCAAGACGCTGTTCGTCGCCGGTCCGCTGGATGTCGTGGACGAAGAGGAAATCTTCGCCAAACCGTTCGACAAACAACTCGCTGCGAAAGCGGCCGTCCAGGTGGCCTCGCTGCGGGGAAAAGGCGGCGCCCTGCTCGTGAGCGTTTCGACTGCAGACGGCAAGAAACTCGGCGAATTGAAACTCGACGCGTCCCCGGTATTCGACGGTCTCGCCGCGGCCGACGGACGCCTCTACCTCGCCACCACCGACGGCAACCTCATCTGCCTGGCGGGGCAGTGAGTCGCGTTGCAGGTTCAGAGCAGTTCACGATGGAATGGTGCGGATCGTCGCGCGGTGGGCAATCTTGCCCACCGCGTAGCACGGCGCCTCCATCGCGCGGTGGGCAGGATTGCCCGCCGCGCAGCGTGCTACAGGCAAGCGTTAACTGCTCTAGCCGCCCCGCGCCTGAGCCGCCTGCACCCCGCGCGTGTACCCGACCGATTCGGCCAGGCCCGGCAGCAGGTCCGTCATGTGTTTCTCATACTCGATCCCCAGGACGCCGCGGTACCCGATCCTGGCGAGCGTCTGAAGGAACGCCGGGATGTCCATGACGCCCCGGCCGAGTTCGGTGCTGTGGCTCTTGCCGGTCCGGCCATCGACGTCCTTGAGATGAACGTCCAGGATCCGGTCGGCGGTCTTGACGGTGGCCTCCACCGGGTCCATCCCCGCGCGGAGCGTGTGGCCGGTGTCGTGGCAGATGCCGATGCGGGGGTCGAGCCCCTTGACCTTCTCATGGATCGCGGGCGGCGTCGGGTAATGCTTGTCCTCCGGCCCGTGGTTGTGAATGGCGGCGCGGATACCGGTCTGGCGGACCTTGCGGTCGAGGGCCGGCAGCAGGTCGGGCGGCAGGTTGATGCTGATCAGTTTGAACCCCGCCGCCTTGGCGTACGCGAAAGCGCGGTCGATGCCGGCCTCGTCTTTCATATAGATGACGCCGCCGCCGTAGACCTTCAGGCCGGCCTGCGTCACCTTCGCGAGGACGGCGGCGATCTCCTCCGGCGTGGACTCCAGCGGAAGCAGGTTGCTCCGCAGGCAGATGAGGTCCACGGCCACACGCCGGGCCATCGCAAGCGTCTGGTCGAGATCGTATTCCTTGACCATGTAGGTCGTAAGGCCGAGCGGCAGGGGCCCGGCCGCCGCGTTGGCCTTCGACGTCTCCGCCGCCGCTTCATCCGGCCCGAAGGTGGCGGCCCCGGCCAGCGCCGCGGCGCCCGCGCCGGCCGCCCTCAGGAACCCTCGTCGCGTCTGTGCGTTTGGGGTCATGGCTGCCCTCACACGTTTTCCGGCATGACGAACGGCCGGCGGTACGTCCGCTCGAGGTACATGTTGGCCCAGTCGGCGGCCTCGCCGACGAACCGCTCCTTCTCGGTATCCAGCGTCAGCGTCGCGCCGTGGGTCGGACGGATCTTCGCCAGGTCCACCCCGTTGTGGGTCAGGTTGCCCAGGAGATCCTCCAGCGCCGGGCCGAGCACCGGGTGGTCGCCGACGGCCTCCTTGACGGCGTCCGTCGGCCGGTGCCGGCCGAGGAGGTACGAGACGTTGGCCAGGTGGCACAGGGCGCTGGAGAGGTGGCCTTCGAGGATGTCGGCCTGAAGGTCCTCATCTTTGCGGCTGCGCACGGCGTCGATGAAGTTGGCGTAGTGGGTGCCGCCGCCGTCGCCCTTGAAGGCGCGGATCAGTTTGTGGTCCCAGGCGTGAACCCTCGCGCCGCCGCGGTGTCCGCACAGGTAGCCGCCCTCGAAGTCGAACATCATGCTGGCCCGGTTGCCGCGGAACCGGTCCTCCTGGCGGTCAACCTGCCGGCGGGGCAGGCTCGTCATCTCCCAGATGATGGGGACCGGCTCGTAAGCGAACAGCGTGATCTGCGTGTTGGGCGTCTCGCCGTTGTCATCCCAGCCGAACCGGCCGCCGATGCTGACGACGCGCGGCGGCAGCGCCTTCTGCCCCGTGAACCAGCGGAGCATGTCGAACGTGTGGACGCCACGGTTGCCGCAGTCGCCCGTCCCGGTGTCCCAGAACCAGTGCCAATCGTAATGGAACGTCTTCCGCAGCAGCGGAACCAGCGGCGCCGGACCGCGGAACAGGTCGTAGTTGACCGTCTCCGGTATCGGCTGCGGGCCATCGACCGTGCCGATGCTCCGGCGGCCTGTGAAGTCGAATCCAAGGCCCAGCCGCATCCTGCCGATGGGGCCCTCCGCCAGGTACGCCAGGGCGGCCTTCAGCCCCGTGTCGGATCGGTTCTGCGTGCCCGTCTGGACGATCCGCTTGTGCGTGCGGGCCGCCTCGACCATCTTGCGGCCTTCGCTGATGTTGTACGAGACGGGCTTCTCGACGTACACGTCCTTGCCCGCCTGGCAGGCCCAGACGGTCATCAGGGCGTGCCAGTGGTCGGGGGATGCGATGGCCACGGCGTCGATGCGCGGGTCGTCGAGGATCCGCCGGAAATCGACGTGCGCCGCGACCTTCTCCTCGCCCGAATCGAACTTCTTGAGTTGCCCGGCGAACAGGGCCGTGTCGGCGTCGCAGATGGCCGTGACGCGGACACCGGGCAGGCGGCGGAACTGGTCCACGAGTTGTCCGCCCCGCAGCCGGATGCCGATGACGCCGATGCGAACGGCGTCGGCGGCGCCGAAGGCCCTCGCGGGCATGACCACGGGCGCGGCCGCCGCGGCGCCGACACCCGCCGCAAGTGCCGCCGAGCGCTTCAGCCACTGGCGGCGTGTCACCTTCCGTGTCGGCATGATGATCCTGGCTGGCTGTCCGGGGTGCCTTGTCCTGCGGGTGCCATGATTTCGCGCCGTTGCGAAAGCATGCTCACCGACGCGCCACGTGCTTTCGCGAGCGAAAGCATGGTACCCGGCGTTCGGCGTATCGCCCACACCGGTTGAACCCTTCGGGCGGCGTCCAGTCGTTGCTTTTTCCAGAGGAGAGGGCGATAATCCAACGAGCCGCAAGCCTGACACGGGCCTGCGATCGATTCGTCAACGAGGAGAGCGTTCGATGATGCGCTGCCGCGCTGTGGTCACTCGTCCGTCGCTTCGTTTCTGCGTACGGTTGACCATCGCCGTCTCCGCCGTCCTGTGGCTGTGCACGGCCGCAGCACTCGGCGGCGCTGCCGACAAACGCCTGGACATCTACTGGGTGGACGTCGAGGGCGGCGCGGCGACGCTGATCGTGACGCCCGACGGCGAGTCGGTCCTCGTCGATACCGGCCTCGACGGCGACCGCGACCCCGGCCGAATCGAGGCGATCGCCAAGAAGGTCGCAGGTCTTGGCCGCATCGACCACCTTGTCATCACCCACTTCGACGTGGACCACCACGGGGGCGCGGCCGAACTGGCGAAGCGCATCCCCGTCCGCAAGGTCTACGACCCCGGCAACCAACGCGCCACGCCGCATCCCAGTTACGAGAAGTACCTCGCCTTCCGAAAGACCGTGCCGCACGCGGTGCTGAAGGCCGGCGACGCGATTCCGCTTCGCCAGACCGGCGGTGCGGCGCGCCTCAGCGTCACGTGCCTGGCTGCGGCCAAGGAGTTCATCCCGCCCGGCCCGACGCACAAGCCCAATCCGATTCCCGCCTCCGAGTCGCCCGAGTACCCGGAAGATACGTCCGAGAACGCCAACTCGATCGTGCTGCTCATCCGGTTTGGCGACTTCGATTTCCTCGACGCCGCCGACCTGACGGGACGGCTCGAACTGGAACTCGTGTGTCCGGTGAATCGGGTCGGCGAGGTGGACGTCTATCAGGTCAATCACCACGGGCTGGACAGGTCGAACAACCCCGTGCTGGTTCGCTCCGTCAAGCCCACCGTCACGGTCATGAATAACGGTCACCGCAAGGGCTGCGGCCCGAAGAGCCGCGCTGCCTTGAAGGCCACGCCGTCGATCCGGGCCAACTATCAACTGCACAAGAACCTGGGGCCGGGGGCCGACAACACGGCCGACGAACTCATCGCCAACGTCGAGCCGCCTGAGACGTGCAAGGCCAATCACGTGGAACTGCACGTCTCGCCCGACGGCGCATCGTACACCGTCTGCATTCCGGCCACCGGCCACGAGCGGACGTTTGAGACGAAGTAACGCGGTCTCGCCGGCCCAGCCCGGCGGCGAGCGAGAACGGGAGAGGGTCATGAACCGCATCCACCACCACACACCCACGCCCAAAACCGCCGATGCGAGGGCCGGCCGCCGCGGCATGAACCGGCGCCAATTCCTCAAAACGGCCGCCGCGGCCGGAACGGGGCTCATCGTCACGGCGACCGCCGGACGCTCGTTCGGCGCGCCGTCCGGCGAACTGCCCAAACGCGTCCTCGGACGGACCGGCGCGAAGGTGACCATCCTCGGCCTCGGCACCGCGCCTATCGGCGAGGGGCCGCCCGAGGTGCAGGAAGCCGCCAGGATCTTCGGCGAGGTCCTCGACCGCGGCGTCAACTACGTGGACACCGCCCGCATCTACGGCAATGCCGAGGAAGCCCTCGGCCTGGTGATCCCGAAACGGCGCGACAACCTGTTCCTTGTCACCAAGGTCTCGACCCACACGGCGGAGGGGGCGGCGAAATCGCTGGAGCAGTCGCTTCGCCTCCTCAAGACCGATCATCTCGACCTGGTGCACATCCACAGCATCGGCGGCAAGAAACTCGACCGCGTCCTCGCCGACGACGGTGTGCTGCCGTACCTGCTCAAGCAGAAGGAGGCGGGCAAAACCCGCTTTATCGGCATCTCCGGCCACAACCGGCCGGCCAACTTCGTCCGAATGATTAAGACCGGCCACATCGACGTCGTCATGTGCGTCATGAACTACGCCGACCGCAACATCTACGGCTTCGAAGAGACGGTCCTGCCCGAATGCCGCAAGCGGAACGTCGGCGCCGTCGCCATGAAGGCCTACGTCGGCATCAAGGGCGGGTTCCCGAACCACAAGAAAGGCTACGTCGGCTGCGCCACCACGCCCGACCTCCTGCCGCAGGCCATGGCCTACGCCCTCGACCTCGACGGCGTGGCCCTGGCGGCCGTCGGACCGTATACGCTGGAGCAGGCGATCCAGAACGTGGAATTCGCCCGCAAGTACACGCCCCTGACGGCCGAGCAGCGGACGGCGCTCCTTGCGCGCGGCAAAGCGATGGCCCCGACGCTGGGTCCCCGCTACGGGCCCGTGGTGTGATGTGCAGCCTGCGGCGGCCCCGCCGCCGATATATACTTTGGTAAAACGGCCTTTCTTGAGACCCGCCCAAATCGCGCTTTTCGGGAGGTTGAACCTCGTTTCTGGGCCAGAAACGGCGATTCGGCCCTCAAATGTTAAGATAGGCAAGGCAAAAAGCGCTCCGTTTTGATCGGTTTTTGATCCCTTTTTGCTCAAACTTGGTCCGTTCTTGCTCCTTTTTACCCCTTTTTTAACCCCCATGCAGCGGGGTCAATAGGTGCTAAAGTATAGGAAATCGGGGGAGAGGCGAGGCTGGAGGCCGGAGACCAGAGGCTGGAGGCACGGCAGATTGTTAGAACTCTAACAAAATCGGTGGCCGAAAAACGGCCTTGGCGCTATCAAAAACCGCGATTTTGGCCAAAGGGCCGCTCAGGACCGGATTCGGCGTATGGCCCGAATGCAATATGAAGGGCCGGAATCGGGCGATCTGCGTAAGCGCTTGTGTGGCAAGGACTTACGTCTCGAATAGGGCGGCGGAGGTTGTTAGAGTTCTAACAAAAAACGGCGACCCGCCTTCGCCAAGGCTACGGCGGGCAAGCGGCAACAGCCCTTTTAGCCGCGCCCCGCAGGGAAGCGGGTTTTGGCCACAACAGAGGCCCATTGGCCAATCGCAAACCAGCAACAACAACGCCTCACGCCAAGCCGCTAGGGCGCCAAGAACGGCTGAGCGGCGGCAAACACCGGCCGTCGGGGCCAGGCATGCCTCGCCCCGTTTGGCCGTCGCCGCAGCGGCGATGGGAATGGACGCCGATGTTCCAACGGCAACGGCCGTCGGCGCCGGCCACGGCACGGGCCGTACCCGTGCCAGGGTGCCGCCGACGGCTAAACGCTGCGCCTTGGTACGGGCCAGGCATGCCTTGCCCCGTGTCGTCGGGCCGACACGCCTGGCCGGGCGCGCGGCACATGCTCCTTTCGCCCCTGCGGGGCTTACAGAATCGTTGTTCCCGGTGTCGGCGACCCAGGGCTTGCGCCCCTGGGCTACTGTCTGGCGCCCCGTTGGGGCTGACGGCCACGGCCGGCCCGGCTCGTGCCCAAGGGCTGACGAATTCGAGCCTTTCGGGCTCGACGGGAACCCCGCTGAAGCGGGTTCGGATAGGGGCTGGGAGGGATTGCCGCTGCCACCCGCCTTCGCCAAGTCGCCGACGCACCGAAGCCGCTATGGCGACGGCGCGGCTACGGCGGGCCTCGAACCCCTTCGGGGGAACCAAGGCCCGCCAGCGGGCCTCACCCTCCGCAGCCCACGCAGAAGATGGCGACTTGACTCTGGTTCAGGTTGGCGCAAGAATCGTGGGGAGGTTGCACGCTCGATCCTCGGCAACAAGGTCGCGAGGCGGGGCCGGAACCGTGCAGGAGGTTCCCCGCGACCCACGTGGAAAGGACCGGAAAGGGGAAAGCATGAGCGAATCTGCCGGCGCCTACGACATTGGGATCGTCCGTCCGCAGGTGCGCGAGGAGGGAATCGCGATTCGCGGCGAGGGCATGTCGCGCGAGAGACTTCGGCGCATTCGCAAGGGGCTGCGTACGCTGAACACGCTCGAACTCATGGCCGCCAACACCTACCGTTTCCAGATCAGCGGCAACGACGAGGAACTCGACCGCTACCTGGTGGCGGCGATGCTCAACGAGATGACGCATTACCAGGACTTCCAGGT
>DATKXP010000456.1:0-2020 GCA_035529015.1 Phycisphaerae bacterium
ATCACCGGGATGTTCACAGCGGTAACCTATGCCTTTCATCCAGTTAAGGACAGGCCTATCGACGGTGTTACGGTAGCACCGAAACAGGTCATGATTGCTCTGGATTCGTCCGAAGACGGATAATTACTTACGTGTGCGCAGTAGTTGGGGCTGTTTCTTATGCGCTGGGGAAGGGGTTTTCGATGGCCGCCAAGGTGATCCGCAGGATGTCGCTGGCCAAGGCCAGCATCGTGGTGTTTGTGGCAGTCGCGCTGCTCACCACGCTGTTCATGGTCAAGATGAGCCAGGGCGAAGCTATGCCCACTGGCCCCACAGACAGCACGGCGGTCCCCCACTACTTCGGCCCGTGGCCGAACTGGGCCCTCAGCCCGCTGACGCTGCCCGACGCGACCGTCGAGATCGTCGGCGACGGCGCCGGCGCCGCGGCGACGGCCACCGTGGGCGGCAACGGCGTCGTCACCGGCGTCACGATCACGAACCCCGGAAGCGGCTATACGACGGCGACCGTGAACATCGTCAGCTCCCCCGGAGGCACCGGCGCTGGGGCCACCGCCGACGCCGTCATCACCGACACCGGGGCGGTCATGGACGTTGTCGTCGACGTCGGCGGCTCCGGCTACAAGGAGCCCACCGTCAGCTTCTCCGGCGGCGGCGCCACGACGCAGGCCACCGGCACCGCCTTCGGCGGCGTCGACGTGATCAACCTCGGCAACGCCGGCAGCGGCTACACTCTCCCCACGGTCGAGTTCGACATGCCGGACGACCCCAACGGCACGCAGGCCAAGGCGCACGCCGAGTTCGACGTGGGCACCGGCGCGATCACCGCGGTCCTGCTTGACGAGCCCGGATCGGGCTACTCCGCGGCGCCGGGCATGGTGATCCGTGACGGCACGCTGATGGACCCGATCAACAACGGCGGCGCCGGCGCCTCGGCGACGGCCACGCTCAAGGTCACCAGCGTCACGCTCGATACCTTCGGCGCCGGCTACACGTCGGCTCCGGCCGTGAACTTCGCCGACGCCATCGGCAACGACAGTGGGGCAAGCGGCACGGCGACGGTGGCCAACGGCCTCGTGAGTTCCATTGACGTCACCGCGGCCGGCAGCGACTACGTCACCGGCGGCGGCATCAAGAAGTTCCAGGATCAGCTGCCGGGCCTCTGCAACCCCGCAGTCGCCAGCAGCTGCCCCGACTGGACCATCACCCCCGACGCCAAGTATCTGCCCGTCGGCGTGCCGATCGAGAAGGTCTACCTCGACGCCAACAGCGAGCCCATCAACTCTGACGAATACGAGATCGCCCTGGTGCAATACCGCACCAAGATGAACACCGACCTGCCGGCGACCCTGGTGCGTGGTTACGTCCAGCTCGAGACGCCCGATTTCGTGGCTGCCCACCCCGGAGTCAGCCAACACTTCCCCCTGGCGAACGCGGACCTCGACCGGACCCAGCCGGACACCCCGGTCCTGATCAACGGTCAGCAGGCGTACGCCGTGACGCCACCGCAGTGGCTCGGCCCCGTCATCGCGGCCACCAAGAACAAGCCGGTCCGCATCGTCTTCCACAACCTGCTTCCGACCGGTCAGGCCGGAGACCTCTTCCTGCCGGTCGACAGCACGCTGATGGGCTCGGGCATGGGCCCCATGGGGCTGCCCGATGAGATCGACGAGGGCACCGTCATGGACGGGATCCGCAATCCTCCATGCACCGAGTCGCCCAAGCAGCCCGACTGCTTCAAGGACAACCGGGCCACGCTGCACCTGCACGGCGGCATCTCCCCCTGGATCAGCGACGGAACGCCGCACCAGTGGATCACGCCGGCCAACGAGGACACGCCGTGGCCAGAAGGCGTGGACGTGCGCAACGTGCCCGACATGCCCGTGGGCACCGACCCCACCGACGGCGTCCAGACCTTCTACTACACCAATCAGCAGAGCGCGCGGTTCATGTTCTACCACGACCACGCGTGGGGCATCACGCGCCTCAATGTGTACGCGGGCGAAGCCGCCGGCTACCTGAT
>DATKXP010000457.1:0-12164 GCA_035529015.1 Phycisphaerae bacterium
TGGCGAGCGCCGCGCCGCTCGTCTATCATGGCCGACGCCCATGCAGAGGGAGAAAGGTCATGATCATCCCCGGTTTCGTGCCCTACGAGCGCCGCGAGTTCTGCAAGGATATCCGGTGCACGATCCAGCGGCAACTCGACCGGTGCGACGAGGGGTCCGACGAGTACGACGAGGTCCGCGGCATCTGCCAGACCAAGTGCATCCACACGACCTACGAGTTTCACCACTGGCTCATCGAGCACGGGTACGAGGTGGTCCGGCCGGAGTAGAGTTCAAAGTCCGAAGTTCAGAGGCGGGCTTCCCCGCGCGCCTCGAATGCGAGTGACGTCAGCGCGCCGCTTACTTACGTGCGCGGCTAGTAGTTGCCTCTATTCTCGTTGACCCCGCCTTGGCCGTGGGTATTATCGTGAAGCCATGACCGATATTCCGAAGACCCAACGCGCTGCCGTCTATTACCGGAACCTGGACGTGCGGATTGAAGAGCGGCCGGTGCCCGAGATCGGGCCGGGCGAAGTGCTCGTGAAGATTCGGGCGTCGGGCATCTGCGGCAGCGACGTCCTTGAGTGGTACCGTATGAAGAAGGCCCCCATCGTCCTGGGGCACGAGGTGGCGGGCGAGATCGTGGCCGTGGGGGAAGGCGTCACCCGGTACGCGCCGGGAGAGCGCATCGCCTTCAACCATCACGTGCCGTGCAACACGTGCCACTGGTGCCTGGCCGGCAAGCACACGGCGTGCGAGACGCTGCACACGACGCACTTCGACCCCGGCGGGTTCTGCGAGTACGTCCGTATCCCGCCGCTCCAGGTGGACCGCGGCATCTACCCGCTGCCGGACAGCGTGACGTTTGACGAAGGGTCGTTCGTCGAACCGCTGGCGTGCGTCGTGCGCGGGCAGCGGTCGGTGAACCTGAAGCCGGGGCAGTCGGTGGCCGTCCTGGGGGCGGGGATCTCCGGCGTGCTTCACATCGCGCTCGCCAAGGCGCTGGGGGCCGGAAGGATCGTCGCGACCGACGTCACGCCGCATCGGATGGCGTTTGCGAAACAGTTCGGCGCCGACGCCGTGTGCGACGCCCGCGACGACGTGCCGGCGTTCGTCCGCGACGCGCTCGGGCGGCCGGCCGACCTGGTGGTCGTCTGCGCGGGGGCGCTCGCGGCCTTCGAGCAGGCCCTCGGGTGCGTGGACCGCGGCGGGACGGTCCTGTGCTTCGCGACGACCGACCCGGGCGTGGAACTCCCGGTGCCGCTGAACGATTTCTGGCGGAACGACATCACCCTGAAGCCGTCTTACGGCAACTCGCCGTACGATGCGTCGGTGGCGCTGGAACTGATTGCCGCACGCCGGGTGCCCGTGGCCGACATGATCACCCACCGCCTGCCGCTTGACGAGACGCCGAAGGGATTTGAACTCATGTCCACGCCCGGCGGCAAGCAACTCAAAGTCGTCATCCTGCCGCAGGGGTGAGCCGCACACGCGTCAAATCGGCTTCCCCCGCGTCATTCGGTGTGGCAGCACGTTGGACGCGACCGCTCCCTTACGGTCGCGGCTAGTTCTTTTCGGTGCGACAGGCGCCACGCGGGGCGACAAGCGCCACGCGGGGCGACAGGCGCCGCGGGGGGTAACAGGCGCCGCGCCGGGGCCTGTCAGAAGACCGACGGCTGGAACGTGTGCGCCTCGGCCAGGGCGAGCGTGTCGGCGAGCGTCGTGCAGGCGGCGGTGCAGCCGGGGTCGGAGAGGCTCTTGGCGGCGGCGCAGACGGCCAACGTCAGGCTTCGCCCCACGTCCCAGCCCTCGTGGATGCCGTAAAGGACCCCCGCGCAGAAGGCGTCGCCCGCGCCGGCGGCGCCCTTGATGGTGCCGGGCGGCAGGCGAAGCGACGGCTGCCATACCTCCTCGCCGCCGGAGGTCCGGGCGTACCCGCCCTCCGGCAAGTGGATGCAGACCAGCCGCTTGACGCCCAGTTTCAGCAGCGCCTCGGCCGAGGCCCGGATGGCCGCCGGATCGGGCACGCCGCCGGGCTTCAGGTCGTGGCCGGTGGTGCGGCCGGCCTCGAACTCGTTCAGGATGGCGTAATCGACGTACCGCAGGGCGGGCCGCACGATCTTCGGAAACCGGTCGCTGTCTTCGCTGACGACGTCGATGGAGGTCTCGATGCCGGCGGCGCGCAGACGCGAGAGCACCCGGGCCGCCGCCGTGCCCAACTGGTCGTCCGGCTCGTCCATCCTGTCCAGGAGCAGCAGGTACCCCATGTGGAACAGGCGCGCGCGGATCCTCTCAACGGGCACGTTGTCGGGACCGAAGAGGGCGTTGGCGCCGCGGTTGTGGAAGAACGTGCGGCGGCCGGTGGCCTGGACCACCATGACGTTCGTGTAGGAGGTAGGCGCCTGGTCGGTGGCGGCCAGGGCCGAGGCGTCGATGCCGAGCCGGGCCATATCGGCGCGGATGAACTCGCCGTCTGCGTCGTCGCCCGTCAGGCCGATGGCTTCGAGCGGGATGGGTTCGCCGCCGGGTGGGGGCCCGAACGTCGCCAGGTCCACCAGGCAGTTGTAAGGCGCCCCGCCGGTGCCGCGGTCTTCGGAG
Organism: Phycisphaerae bacterium; assembly: GCA_035529015.1. Classification (GTDB taxonomy): domain Bacteria; phylum Planctomycetota; class Phycisphaerae; order FEN-1346; family FEN-1346; genus JAUVZF01. Next base: position 2,578 of record DATKXP010000457.1, read on the forward strand.
AGGATGTTCGAGAGGGTCTCTTCCTGCGGCCATCGGTCGCAGATATAGAGGTGGTCGATGATCCAGTTCCCTGCGCCGGCGATCCCTCGTCGTTCGGTGGCCATGAGTGCTCCTCCGCTGCTTGATGCGGGCATCATAGCGGGGAGGTGTTCGTCCTGCAAGCGGACCCGGCCCTTGACCGGCGGGTTCCCGGGCGCAGGAAAAGGGGCGGCCGAGCGGCCGCCCCTGGTGTTTCCCAACGTGAAAGGCTGTGCGCTACCGGCGCCGACGCCGGCGTGCCACGAGGCCGGCCGCGCCCAGGCCCAGCAGGGCCAATGTGGCGGGTTCCGGTATGGTGGGAGCAGGCCCGACGTCGGCATTGTCCATGAGGAACCCCGCGGCGTAACTCTCGTCGCCGATGGACTCGATGTAGACGGTCACCTCTTCTCCGGCGGCCGCGTCGATCTTCCACATCAGCAACTTGCCGGTCTTGACGGCGTCTTTTTCCACCGAGGCGGACTGGATGTTATTGGGGTCGGTGGGGTCTTCGCCGGCAAGATAGACGTTGATCTTCTCGCCGGCGAATTCGGCGTCGAAGATCATGACGTAGAAGTCCATCGACCAGTCGTTCCCGTACTCGTTGCCGAGTATGAACGTGCTGAGGGTGTCCCCGGCCGTGCCTCCGCCGCCACCGCCCCCATTGCCGGTGCTGTTGAACTTCAGCCAGGCAGGATTCCCGCCGGGCGGGCCGTAACTCGGAGGGCCGCCGGGGCTGTGGTCGGCAGGGGCCAGGTTGCCGCCCGACGTGTCCCATGTCGTCAGGTATGCCGCGGGCGAGTGAGTCAACCAAAGCTCAAAATCCTGCTTTGTCGGATCGAAATCGTAATCCGCGTAATCCGTGATTGCGGCCGCCGAGGCGACCGACGCCGCAAAGGCGACCAGTCCTAACGCGCAAAATCCACCCACATACGAACGCACCATGACTTCCCCTCCTTATGCGAAGTGACAGATTCCCCTCCGAAACGGTGCGTCACTGCGTAGCGGCTCGTAAACGAAGCCCCCGGCGCCACTTACAGCAGATTAGACGCACACTTGGGTGGGATCCAGCAGAAGGTGCGAACAGAAGCCCTTTGCCACGACCCAACCCCCTTTTCCACACCGACAGTATACCGCATTTTTTCCAAAAAGCAAAAAGGACGGGCAAAAATTCACAATGCCCGTGACCCGGCCAGTCGATGAGGTATCCAGTATATGGGCTGATACAAGGCTGATTGACACGGCCGGGGGCAGGCTTTATAATCGTCCCGGGCAGTGGGCGTTTGTGCCCCTGTGGCTCTCTACCGACCCGTATGGCAGAATTCAGATGGCCGAGACGAGCAATTCATCCGGCGAACAGCCCGCCTGGCAAGGCGACCAAACGCCCTGCGTCTATTGTGGGCAGGTGATCGACCGGTCCACCGGCCGCTGCCCGCACTGCCGCACGTCGTTCTCCTTTGCCGTCCGCCAGGCGTCCCGCGAGGTCGTCGGCGACTGGTACTACCTCGACCCGCGGAACCCGAGCGGCCGGGGAGTGACCTTCGAGACCCTCATTAAGATGATCGAGAAGGGCCGCATCAAGGCCGATTCCGTCGTCCGCGGCCCCACCACCCACCACGACTGGATGTATGCCGCCGAGGCGCCCCGTCTCGCCAAGTACCTGGGCATGTGTCCCCACTGCTTTGCGGAGGCCAAGCCGGAAGACACCTTCTGCACCAGTTGCCAGTTGAACATGAACATGAGGCCCGGCGGCCCACGACCGGGCATCCCGCCGGACCTTGCGAAAGAGCCGTTCCACAAGGACGCGTACGAGATGGAGCAGAAACTGGCCGAGGCGGCGGCAGGCACGACGGAAGCCCCCGCCGCCGCACCGGCGCCGACACCCCCGCCTGGGCTGGCCGCAGCCCCGACACCGCGCCCCGAACCGACGCCTACCGCGACGGCCGCCGCTGCCGCCGCGGCCCTTGCCGATACGGGCACCGCGGTCGCCGACCGTCAATCGCGAATCGTCGCGTCGGCGGCGAGGCGGGGCCGACCCAAACTCTGGCTCGTCCTCATCCTGACCTGGGTCACCCTGATACCGGTTCTGCTGCTCGCCTATTTTTTCATCCCCTCGATACACAGCGGCATCAACTCGATGTTCGGGGCCGGCACGACCCCGGCCCCGCCGCCCCCCGATCCGCTGCCGAAAGTGGACGACGCGTGGATCCAGAACCAACTTGCGGAGGCCGACAAGGCCGAGCAGGCGAAAGACTACAACCTCGCCATCGCCGTCATCAAGGATATCATCGCGAAGACGGGCGATGTGTCGCTCCAGGCGCGGATCGAGGCCCTCCGCCGCAAACCCGAGGAAGAACACAAGGCCCGTCTCGCCAAACTCCGCAATCGCCTGGAACTGGCCGAAACCTTCTCCACCGACCACCGTTACGACGATGCCCTCGCGGTCCTCAGAAATATCGGCAAGGAGGACCGGTCCTGGCTGCTCTCGCGCAACGTGGACGTGGACAAAATGGAGGAGACGATCCGCGCGGCCCAGACCCAGTACGTCGAGCAGAAGAAGCAGCAGGAGCAACTGACCGCCATGCTCACGCAGGCGGCCGACCTCCGCAAAAGCAAAAAACTGGCCGAGGCCCTGTCGGTTTACACGCAGATCGGGAACACCTTCCCGAACGGACTCGTGGCCGCGCAAATCGACCTGGTGGCAACGATCCAGCAGTTGCAGACCGAGATTGCCGCCGCTACGCCCACGCCGCCGCCACCACCGCCGCCGCCGCCGCCGCCTGACGAGGCCGCCAAGGCTGTGGCCGACATGTTGGCGGCGGCCGCCGGCCTCGAAAAGCAGGAGAAGTTCGCCGAGGCCCTTGCGACACTCGAAGAGATCAAGACCAAGTTCGACCAGAAGTTCTGGCCGGATGCACTCGAAGACCGCATCCGGCAGGTCAAGGCCAAGAAGGAGGCGCTGGAATTCTTCGGCATTGACACGCCGAAGAAGTAGCCGAGGCCCTTCCCGGATAAACCAACAGGCTCGGGCACGTATGGCCCGAGCCTGGTTGCTTTGGGCGGAGTCCGGTGTGCACGTCTCTCGGCCCGACGGCCTCTAAGCGGTCCGAGGTAAGTTTCTTGAAGTGGCCCGCGCGGTGTCCAGTCTTAGGCACCGCGCATCGAACGCGGCAGGCAGGACTGCCCGCCGCGCAACGTTACAGGACTCAGGTCAGACCGCTTAATGCGCCGCCTCTTTCGCCGCCGGGCGGGCCTCCGCCTCGGCAGCGGCAGGGTCCTTGGCGGTTGTCGCGGCCGTCTCGGAAGCCTGCCGCACCCGGACCACCACCAGAACCTGATTCCTCGGCAGCGCGAGAACGCGATGGAGCGCCACGGTGCCGCCGGCAATGCTGAAGGTGGTCGGCGGCGCAGCCGCGCCGCGCTGCCTCACCTCGACCCCTTCGACGTGCAACCTCACCGGCGGCGTGCCCGTTTCCGGCAATCCGGCAACGTTCTCCTTGAGTTTTTCGGCTTCTGCACGATCGAGGAATTCCCAGCGTTGCTTGTCGTCGTCCCCCTTATCTTGCGCTTTGAGGGTAGCGTCCTTAGCCTGCGCGGCGTCGCGTTCGTCGGTTTCCCAACGTTCGGCGACCGCACCGGAGGGCGTCTCCTCGTCCTCGACCACGCCGCGCGCGGCCGGTTTGAACTTCGCCGCGGGCGGGGCCTCAGGCACGAGCATGGCGCTGCGAGCCGTGGTGCTCGGCTTGGCCGGCGGCGCGGGGGGGACAACGGCGGCAGGCTCGTCGGCCGCCTTCTTGCCGCTACGGCGGGTCTGGTCGTACAGGGGGAGGGCGGGGGCCTCGACGGCCGGTGCTTTCGGGGTTGCGACCGGCTTGGGGGGCGCGGTTTTCGCCGCGTCGGTCTCCGCGGTCCCAAGTGCTCGTTCCGGAGCGGCGGGCCGGTGTGCCGGTGATCGTTTCGATCCCCACTTGGCATCGCCGTCAAGCCTGTTCTCGAGGCCATCCGGCTTCTGGGCTATCCGTTCGGTGCCGCCCAGGCCAAAGGCGTCACCGCCCCTTGCTTTGTTTGCCTTCTCGGTCGGGGCAGTGCGAACGGCCTTCTCCTCCAAGGCCTTCTCGCGACTGGGTTCCGCTCGGCGAAGCGTGGCTTTGGTCTCGCCGCGTTTCGCGACGTCCGTCGGTGCGGCTTCCGATGCGTCCCTGCCCCGGGACCAGCCGCGGGCGGAGGCTTTTCCCATAAACGCGGAATCGGCTTTCGCGACGGCGTATCCCGCCAGTTGCTGCTGCAACTGTCCGATGGCGCGGAACTGCTTGCTGGAGTCCATTCCCACGGTCATCTCGTTGGCCTGGGCCAACTGGCCACCGAATCGGGAGAGTTGATCGCGGTCCGTCAGGATGACCCACGTGTCTTCGCCGTTACGACCGGCCAGGAAGTAACAGCCCCCTGCCACAGGCTCTTCAGCCTTCTTCCTGGCGAGGCCGGCGCCTCCGGCCCCGCCGACCGGGTGGACGCCGTCGCCGGCGGCCTCGGCCGTGAACCGGCCGTCACGAAGGTACGCCAGCGCCTCCTCCTGCGGGAGCGCCTCCCAGCGGTTGGCGTGGAACAACTGCACCAGTGCCGTGTTCGCCGCCTCCCTCGATGCCGCACGGACGATCAACTGGTTCTCGGCGGGGTCGAGGTTGGCGGGAGTGGCGACGGCCTGCAAGGTGTCGATGGTGGCCCGTCCCTCTGCGACGAAGTTCATCACCTGCTGGACCACGGCCGGCCCGGCTGGTTGCGCCAACGCGGTGTCCCGGGTCTGTTCGGCAACCGGCTCCTCTGTTTGGACCGCCGTCCCACCGACGGCACCCCCCGTCCCGGCGGAGGCGAGTTGCTTCGCCTTGGCGTCCACCGCCGCAAGACCGCCATAGAAATGCTTGACCGAGCCGTTCGACAGGTAACCGTAGCCGTCTGCCGAGGGGCGGCCGTCTCTGGGGAGGTCCGCTGACGCCAGCCCGAGGTCCCCCCCATGGACCTTCTTGTGGGACTCTCCCAGACCCTGCGTGGCGGCGCCCGAACGCACCACCGTGGTGTTGCCGAAGATGGACTGGCGGCCCGCAGCGTCCTCGATGTTGGCAATGCCTGCCGTCGGGGCGATGGCCAGGGCCGACCCCAACCGGGCGGCGCCGTTCTCGTCCCCGTCAACGTCAACATGCCGACCCAGATGCTCGCCCACGAGGTCGCCCAGGAGGTCGCCTGCTGCGATGCCGTCGGCCGCTGAGATCCCCGATTCACTGGCCCATTGGTGTTTCCCGCCATCGACGCCCAGTCCCCTGTGGGCAAGATCGGTGGGGCCGGCCGGTTCGGCCGGGCCGCTGCCGGGCTCCGTCGCGGGGGCCTCGCCGTCTCTGTCGAGGGTGCCGCGGGCGAATTCGACCGACGGCGCCACGTCGCCGGGTCGGCCGCCCAGGTAGGCGAACAGGCCGATGCCGGCGGCCAGCAACAGCGTGGCGGCGACGGCCAGGGCGCGCGGCCAGGAACGGGCACGATGGATCGCCAGCGTACGCTCGTGCGGCTGGCCCGCCGCCGGCTCGGAGGACTCGAGGACGACGCGGCGCTCCATTTCACGCACCACGTCCCCAGCCAGCCCCTCCGGGGCCGGGCGGACCGGCAAACGCCGCAGCAGGTCTGACGTGGCGCGCAGATCCGCAAGGAGGCTGCGGCAATCGGGGCATGCATCCACGTGCGCACGGATGGCGGCCGACAGATCGGCCGTCAACTCCTTGTCCAGGTACGCCGAAAGATGGTCACGTACTTGCTCGCACAACATGGCCCGTCACTCCATCCCCCTCTTTTGGGAGCCGGAATCGCTCATCAGCCCTTAAGCAGCGGCTCGAGTCTGTCCTTGAGCATCATCCGCGCCCGATGCAGCCGCGACTTCACGGTTCCCGGCGGCACCTCCAGGATTTCGGCAATCTGCTGATAATCGCAGTGCTGAATATCCCGCAGGACGACCACCGTCCGATGTTCATCGTCGAGGCTGTTGATCGCCTCCTGAACCAAGGTCTCCGTTTCGGCCGCCATCAGCGGGTCGGCCGGGTCGGCTACCGCCGTGTCGGCCACGGCGTTGCCGGGGTTCGGATCGTCGTCGTCGCCCGCCGGCGCGCTCATCTGAACCCATTTCCTTCTTCGGCGGTGACTCAGCGAGGTGTTTACCGCAATCCGGAACAGCCACGTGTACAGGCTGCTTCCGCCGCGGAAAGCCTCCAGTTTCTCGTACGCCTTGACGAACGTGTCCTGAAGCAGGTCGCGTGCGTCCTCGGCGGAGCCCACGAGCCGGTAGATCGTGTTGTACAGACGGTCCTCGTGGCGTTCGACGATCTCGCCGAACGCGGCGCTGTCTCCGGCGAGCACTTGGCCGATCAACTCCGGGTCGGTCAGGCTGCCCCTGGATGCCGCTCGTGAGGCCACTCGTGTCCAACCTGTTCTGTTAGACTCCGCCGCCTTGGGCGGGTTCCCCAAAATCCGGGAATCCGCGGCCTCTTCGGCCAGCGCCCCCGGTGCCCGGTCGTTCCCAGCCCTCTACTATAGCCCCCGCCGGCGGCCGCCACAAGGCGGCGCCGCGCCGGCGCAGCCCCCCCGTTGTCACGTTCTCTATTCTCAATACGAGCGCCGTGCCCGTGTATTCTGTAACAATCGTGTAAAGCCGCGCTGGGCGGATTCAGATGACGCCTGTCCACGTGCCGCGCGGCGGGTCTGGAGCACCCGCCGCGACAGTCGGCATTCGAGGCGCGGTGGTTGCGCAGGACCACCGCGCAAAACCGGTGTGGACCCGCTTCGTCCGGCCCGGCACCCTGGGCCGTGCGCGGTTGGCTTTCGGCCGGGCTTTCCCATAGAATACATGACCCGCGCGGGGGCGGGCTGAAGGCGGATGGTGGTGAGCGACGGCAGGCAAAAGGGCGGTGCGGTGCGGCGGCGCATCCGGGTGCGCGGCATCGTCCAGGGCGTGGGCTTCCGGCCCGCGGTCTATCGCCTGGCCGTTGAGCGCGGTTTGGGCGGCTGGGTCCTGAACGACGCCGAGGGCGTCCTTGTTGAACTCGAAGGCCCGCCGTCGGCCATCGACGCCTTTCTCGCGGAACTGACCGGCCACCCCCCGCCGCTTGCCGAGATCACCGCCGTCGAGAGCGAAGACGTCGAGCCGCAAGGCGGGACGGCCTTCGCGATTGCCCCGTCGGCCGGAGGTGAGCGCGCCGCCCTTGTCTCGCCCGACATGGCCGTCTGCGGCGACTGCTTGCGGGAACTCATGGACCCCGCCGACCGGCGGTTCCGGTACCCCTTCATCAACTGCACGAACTGCGGGCCGCGGTATTCCATCATCCGCGACATCCCGTACGACCGGCCGAGCACCACGATGCAGCACTTCACGATGTGCCCGCGGTGCCAGGCCGAGTACGACGATCCGGCCGACCGCCGTTTCCATGCCCAGCCGAACGCGTGCCCGGCGTGCGGCCCGCACCTGGCGCTGCACGATGCCGAGGGCCAGCCCGTCGCCTGCGACGACCCCATCGCGGCGGTTCGCGAGGCGCTTCTGGCCGGTCGCATCGTGGCCGTCAAGGGGCTGACCGGTTTTCACCTGGCCTGCGACGCGCGAAGCGACGAGGCCGTCCGCTCGCTCCGCCGACGCAAGGGCCGCGACCGCAAGGCCTTTGCCATGATGGCCGCGTCCGTCGAAGCCGTGGCGCGGCGCGCGCGCGTGAGCGACGCCGGCCGGGCGCTGCTCGAAGCGATTCAGCGGCCCATCGTGCTCTTGCCGAAGCGCGCCGAGGGCGACCTCTCGTCGCTGGTCGCGCCGAAGAGCCCGTACGTCGGGTTCATGTTGCCGTACGCGCCCCTCCACTACCTGCTCTTCGAGGACGACTTCCCGCCGATGGTCATGACGAGCGGCAACCTGTCGGAGGAACCCATCTGCCGCGACGACGACGAGGCCGTCCGCCGCCTCTCCGGCATCGCCGACCTGTACCTGCTCCACAACCGGCCGATTCACACGGTCTGCGACGACTCCGTGACGGTCGTCCAACGCGGCCGCCCGCTGATGCTTCGGCGCGGGCGGGGATACGCCCCGCGGCCGCTGCGGTTGCCGGTCGCTGCGCCGGAGCCGATCCTGGCGGTCGGGCCGGAACTGAAGAACTGCGTGTGCCTGGTGCGCGGCCGCGAGGCGTTTGTCAGCCAGCATATCGGCGACCTCAAGAACGCCTTGGCCGCAGGGTACTTCGAGGCCACCATCGAGAAACTGGAGCGGTTGCTCGAGGTGACGCCGGCCGCCATCGTCCACGACCTGCATCCGGCGTACCTCTCGACGCGGTACGCCAGGCGCCGGGCCTCCGCCGCCGGCGTCCCCCTCATCGGCGTGCAGCACCACCACGCCCACGTCGCCGGCGTGATGGCCGAGTGCGGCCTCGACGGCGAGGTCCTCGGCCTGTCGATGGACGGCACGGGCTACGGCACGGACGGCACCGTCTGGGGCGGCGAGATCCTGCGGGCGTCGGCCACCGAATTCACGAGACTCGGACACCTGGCGTACGTTCCCCTTCCGGGCGGCGACGCTGCCATCGAGCACCCCGTGCGGACGGCGTGGGCGCTGCTGCTCGCCGCGTACGGGGCCGAGGACGCCCAGCGGCATCGCGTCGGACACCTTGCGCAGACCGGCGGGCAGGACCGCGCCCTGTGGACCGACATGATGGCGCGCGGCGTCCACGCGCCGCGGGCCTGCGGCCTGGGGCGGCTGTTCGACGCGGTCAGCGTCCTCTCGGGCGTCTGCGCCGAGAACACGTACGAAGGCCGGGCGGCGATGGAACTCGAGGCCGCAGCGGCCGACGCGCCCGACGACGCGCCCGCCTACGCGTTTGCCATCCTCGATCCGCCGGACGATGACCCCGATGGGGCCGAGGGCTGGGTCATCGACTCCTCTGCCCTGATCCGCGGCGTCGTGGCCGACGTCGAGGCAGGCGCAGGCGCCGACGCCGTCAGCGCCCGCTTTCACGCCACGGTGGCGCAGATGCTCCTTGCGGCGGCGCGGCGGGCAAGGGACGAGACGGGGCTCGTGCGGCTGGCCCTGTCGGGCGGGTGCTTCGCCAACGACCGGCTCGTCCGGGCGCTGGTGCCCGCGCTTGAATCCGACGGGTTCCGGGTGTATGGTCACCGCGACGTGCCGCCCGGCGACGGCGGCGTCGCCCTCGGCCAGGCCTACGTCGCCGCAGCGCGTTTGCAGGCCGAAGCGGGGTCAGGTTGATGCGCGGTGGGTACGGAGACCCACCGCGCAAGACTCAGGCCGGGCTGAGTTAGCCGCGGGGCTTGCCCCGCGCGTGCCGTATCATGCGAGGTAACTAACGATGTGCCTAGCCATACCCGGCCAGATCGTCACGAAGGACGATGGCATGGGCGTCGTGGACGTGCGCGGCAACCGGATGCGCGCGGGGCTGCTGCTCGTGCCGGAGGCCGGCGTGGGCGACTGGGTCCTCGTGCACGCGGGCTTTGCCATCACGACGGTCACCGCCGAGGACGCTGCCGAGACCAACGCCTTGTGGGACCAGATC
>DATKXP010000458.1:0-30366 GCA_035529015.1 Phycisphaerae bacterium
GCGGTAGTCGGTGTATGCCTTCGCGGGATAGCCCAGGCGCGTCAGTTGCCTGGAGGCGTACCGCAGGCTCCAATCCTTCCAGATGTCGCAGACGGCCTTGAACGTGACGCCGTCGATCCGCCGAGCCTGCTCGGTCAGGACACGGCCCTGGACGCCCGTCCCGATGAGGGCGACGTTGATGGGCGCGGGGCCGGCCTTCTCGGCCCCAAGAAGGGTCGGTGCGACGACCAGGCCGGCGCCAGCGGCGGCCGTGGACTTCAGAAACTCGCGCCGCTTGACGCCCGGCGGCGAACGCCTCGGTTCTATGTGGCTCACGGACATGGCGGTTTCCTCCGAACCCGTCGCTTGGTCTCTACAGAGTTCTCGTGTGAAGCGGTGAGAACACGCGGGGTTTCTGCGGCAAGAAGGGGGGTGGCATGGCCACGCTTGCGTGGCCATGTCGGCCGTCTTGCCTCTGGTGCTCATGGCCACGCAAGCGTGGCCATGCCACCCGGCTTGGGGGGCCGCGCAAGAGAAGCGCGGTGGGCAGGACGGCCCGCCGCGCGGAATCGGCGGGTGGCATGGTCAGTCCAAAGGATGACCATGCTCTCACGCTCCCTCGGCGCAGGGACTGTAACATGGTCACCCTACGGGATGACCATGCTCTCACGCTCCCTCGGCGCAGGGACTGTAACATGGTCACCCTACGGGATGACCATGCTCTCACACTCCCCTGGCGCTGGGGCTGTAACATGGTCACCACCCAAGGTGTGGCTCGGCCACCTTCGGGATGACCATGCTCACGCGCTCCCTCGGCGCTGCGGCTGTAACATGGTCACCCTTCGGGATGACCATGCCACCCGGCTGGGGGGTGTTGCATGAAAGAGACGCGGCGGGCAATCTTGCCCGCCGCGCGGAATCGACGCGTGGCGACGCGGCGGGTCCGGAGACCCGCCGCGCACGACGTCATGCTATAGACCTACTTCTTCGGCCCGCCGGCTTTCTTCAACAGGTCGTCGGCGTCTTTGCGGAGGCGTTTGTCTTTGGTGATCTCCAGCACCTTCTGCATGGCGGTGCGGATGTCGTCCTTGCCGCGCGCGCCGAGGTTCTTGGCGATGTTGACGGCCGCCACCGCGGCTTCGCGCTCAAGTGCCTTGTCGTCGAGTGCCGGGATGACCATCTTCAGGGCCTCGACGGCCTTGACGTTCCCCAGGCCGCCGAGCACCTGCTTTTTCTCGTCGGGGCGTTTGGCGGCAGCCATCGCCTGCGCGTACATCTTGAGTTTGTCGGCCGCGGAGACTCCATCGAGGCCCGCAATGCGGATGTAGCCGCGAAGCGCCAGAACCTGGTGTGTTGTTTTCTGAGACGTCTTGGCGATCGTCAACAACTGAGCCGCCGCGCCGGCGTCGGCCCAGTCGGCGAGCGAGCGGACGGCGGCGTCCTGAACGCTCTCGTCGGCATCGCGGACGGCGTTCGAGACCGCGCCGAGCGCCTTCGACCCACCGGCCCGCCCGAGGGCGCGGATCAGGGCGCACTTGGCCTTGGTCGGCGCGCCGCCGACGGCCGAAAGGATCGGCGTCACGACGGCGTCCTTATTCTCGGCCCGGCCGGCGAGCGTGCCGAGGGCCTTCTCGGCTGCGGCCAGGTCCCCATCATCCTTGGCCTTGACGACCAGGCTGACCATGGCCGGCGCACACTTCTCGTCGGCCACGATTTCGAGGGCTTTGACGGATTCGACTCGGATGCCGCTGTCGGCGTCGCCGGCGGTCTTGAGCAGCACGGGCACCGCCTTGCCGACGCGGCGGACGCCGAGACTGCGGATAACCTCCTTGCGGACGTCCGTGTTGCCCTGCTCGGCCAGACCGATCATGGCATCGTTGACGTTGGCGCCGGGCAGGATGTCGAGGCTGGCCCGGGCCTGGTCGGCCAGCGGCCCGCCGCCCGAGGCCAACGACGTGAGCAGCGGCAGGGTCGAGGCGTCGCCGACTTTGCCCATGGCCTTGACGGCGGCCTCCTTGACGGCCTCGTCGTTGCTCTTGGCGGCGGTCATCACGGCCGGCAGGGCCGACGCGTCGCCGCGCGTGGCCAGGTCGTCGAGCAGCATGGCCTGGGTGGCGGCGGGCAGTTTCGGCAACAAGCCCGTCAGGGCCTTCGTCGTCTCAGGGCCGGAGACCTCGCGGACGAACCGCAGGGCGGCGGCCTGCATCTCGGTGTCGTTCCCGGTCAGGAGTTCGGTGAGCAGGGGCAGCGTTTTCTCACCGCCCGACGCCACGATGCCGCGCAGGGCCGCCATCTGCACGTGCTTCGCCTCGGTGGGTTTGAACATGTCCTGGTAGATGGAGGCGGCCTCGGCCGTCTTCTTCTCGGCAAGCAGCCGGTCGGCGCACAGGAGATACGCGTCGGCGGCGACGGATTTGAGTTTGTCATCGGCGCTGCCGCGCGCGTCCGCCAGGGCCTTGACGGCTTCGGCGCCGCCGATCTTGCCGAGGGCGCCGGCGGCGGCAATCGCGATCGGCACGTCGCTGCCCTTGAGCAGAGGGATGAGCGCGCCGACGACAGCCTTGTCCTCGCGGATGCCGAGAGAGTTGATGATGCCGATTCTGACGCCGGGTTCGGCCTTCGGCAGCGCGTCGCGCATGGCCTTCAGCGCAGCCTCGTCGGGCGTGCGTTCGAGGGCGTACCGTGCGATGTCCGAGAGTTCCTTGTCCAGCAGCAGGGCGGCCAGGGCGGGGACCTCTTGGGCCGTGCCGACGATGCTGAGTTGCCGGCACACGAACCGCTTGGCGTCGGGTGTCGCGTTCGATCCCAGAACCGCCGCCAACTGTGTCCGCAGCCGCGCGCGTTCGGCGCCCTTGGCGTCACGGACGGCGTCGGCAATGCGCGTGAGATGCTCGCGGCTCTGGCCGAACGTGTACTTGGGCAGTTCCTTCAAGTCCTGCCCGAGCGACGGTTCGCCGGCGCCGGCCGGCAGGGCGGCAACCGACACGATGCACGCGGCAACGCAAGCGGCGATCAACCTTCTGCAGCACCCCATGGTGGGCTCCTTCCATCGGTTACAGGTGCGGCGGGCGTCAGGCACACCCGCGTTCTATTGAGGTCCGCCTCAAAGCGGCGTCATTCTAGTCGGTCGAGGCTGCTGCTGCAATCATTCGCACGGCCCGCGCGGGCGAGCCCGGCGGCCAATTACAATACCCAGGGACTCCGCATGGGGCGATTGACCATGGCGCTGGCCTCGTCGTCGTTGATGAATCGCTCCTTCTGGAGATCCCAGATCAGTTTTCGTTCCGTCAGGAGGGCGATGATCCCGAGGTGGCAGAAACTGGCCGTCCGGTGACCGTCCTCGGCCGGCGCGACGGTCTCGCCCCGGTCGAGAATCGCGCTGATCCAGTCCCGCCGATGATTGCCGCGGCTCTGGTGCAGGTGGATCTCGTTCGGCCCGATAACGGACTTCAGGACCGACGGCGGGTCGGCGGTCAGGCGCCCCCCGTGGATGGCCACGAAGATCCAGCCCTCGGTGCCCTCGAAACGGATGCCGCGCTGGCCGCTCGATTCACAGATGATCTTCAGGCCCCCCGCGTACGTGTATTCGATGTGGAAGTGGATCGGAACGTCCCACAGCGTGTCGTTGCGGAACCTGCCCTCGGTGGCGACGATCTCGACGGGCCCTTTCAGCAGTGGCCCGGCCCCCCATAGGGCGATGTCGTTGACGTGGGCGCCGCGGTCCGTCAGTTCGCCGTCCGAGTAGTCGAGGATCCACCGGAAGTTGAAGTGGCACCGTTTGGGCGTGTACGGTTCCCACGGCGCGGGGCCGAGCCACCTGTCGTAGTCGAAGCCATCCGGCACCGGTTGGGGCGATGCGTCGCCCTGCGGCGCCAGGCAGTGGGCCTCCATCGGCAGGAACGTCCGGATGGTGTGAAGCCGGCCGATGCGACCGTTCCGGACGAGTTCGCAGGCGTAGCGGGCCTGGCCTGAGCGTTCCTGGCTGCCGGTCTGGAAGACCCGTCCATAGCGTGCGGCGGCATCGGCGCTGGCGCGGCCGTCGCCGATGGTCGAGGCCATCGGCTTCTCGCAGTAGACGTCTTTTCCGGCCTTCATGGCCCACGTGCTGATGAGGCCGTGCCAGTGGTCGGGCGCGGCGACGAGGACGGCGTCCACGTCGTCGCGGTGGATGGCGTCGCGGAAGTCGGTGAACTCCAGGCATCCCTCGTACGTGCCGCCCGGTGCCGATTTGGCGTAGTGGCCGTTGACCCAGTCGCGTGCGCGGTAGCGGTGGTCGCGGTCCACGTCGCAGATGCCGAGGACGTGCACGTCGCGGTCCTGCAGGAGCCCTCGCACGTGCCCGCCGCCCTGGCCGCCCACGCCGACGACGGCCACGTTGATACGCTGCGACGGGGCAGGGCGGTCGGCTCCAAGGGCCGAGCAGGCGACCACGTACGGCCCCGCGAGGGCTGCAGCCGTGCCCTTAAGGAACGTGCGGCGCGTGATACGTGTGGATTGGGACATCGCCTCGTCTCGCGTAGTGCCGGCCTCGGCTAAAGCACCCACGGGCTCTTCGGGGGACGGTGGACCATGCTGTTGGCTTCGTCGTCGCCGATGAACTGCTCGGTCTCGAAGTCCCACTTCAGTTTCCTCTGGAGCCGACACGCAATGAGCGTCAAGTGGCAGAAGGTGGCGGTCCGGTGTCCGTCCTCGGCCGGCGCGACGGTCTCGCCGCGCGTCTTGATGGCCTCGACCCAGTTGCGGCGGTGGTCGCGCGAGCGGCCGAAGTGAATCTCGTTCGGGCCGATCCTCTCCTGCAGGAGCGACGGCGGGTCAGCCGCCAACGCCCCGCCGTGGATCGCCACAAACAACCGCCCGCGGTCGCCCTCGAACAAAATGCCGCGGTGGGCGCGCGTGATGCTGCATATGGTGTCGCCCGGCGCGTTGCCGCTGTCTACGATGAACCGGACGCCGTTCGCGTACGCAAACTCGATGTGGTACGCGTACGGGGTGTCCCAGAGCGGGTCATTGATGAACGTGCCGCGGCCCTCGATGGTGGCCGGCCCTTTGAGGAACGGGCCCGCTGCCAACAGCGCAATGTCGTTGACGTGGGCGCCGCGGTCCGTGAGTTCGCCGTCGGAGTAGTCCTGGACCCACCGGAACGAGCCGTGACACCGCCGCGGGTGGTACGGCTCGTACGGGGCGGGACCCAGCCACATGTCGTAATCGAATCCGTCGGGAACGGGCACCGGGCCGGTGGCGCCGGAGTGCTTGTCGCCCGTGGGCAGGAAGGTCCGGATGGTGTGGATTTTGCCGAGGCGTCCGTTCTGGACGAGTTCGCAGGCGAACCGGCAGTTGTCGCGCGAGCGTTCCTGGCTGCCGGTCTGGAAGACGCGGCCGTAGCGTTTGACGGCGTCGGCGGCGGCGCGGCCGTCGCCGATGATCGAGGCCATCGGCTTCTCACAGTAGATGTCCTTGCCTGCCTTTGCGGCAAAGACGGTTCCGAGGGCGTGCCAGTGGTCGGGCGTGCCGAGGACGACGGCGTCGATGTCGGGCCGGTCGAGCAACTCGCGGAAGTCGGCGTAGTCGTCGCAGCCGGCGTAGGTTGTGCCGAGGACTTTGGAGTAGTGCCCCTCAATGGACTGCTTGTTCTTGAGGCGGCGGCTCTTGTCCACGTCGGAGACGGCCAGGATCTGGACGTCGGGGAACTGGGCCTGGGCCTGCATGTGCCCGCCGCCGCGCCCGCCGACGCCGATGCCGCCCATACCGACCCGGTTGCTCGGTGAGGGACGGACGTCGCGGCCGAGGGCGTCGGACGTGATGACGTACGGGCCGACCAGCGCGGCCCCGACGGCGCTCTTGAGGAACCTGCGACGGGTAACGTGGCTCTTTCGGTTCATCGTTTCTCCCCAATCATGCTTGAGGCCAACCATGGCGGGAGCGGTGCCGCTCGCCCCGGCCGCTATGGTACTGAACCGCGCGGCCGGTGGCAAGTATCGCGCAGAAACAGGTCACGGCCCGCCCTTTTTTCGACGGGCCATGACCCGATCTCAGTCTGCACCTGCGACGCCCGAACGGTCGCTTACGCTTGCTGCGGTGCTTCCGACCCGGGCATCTGGAGGGTCCTCGACTGGAGGCCGATCTTTGCCAGGATCACGTAGAGGATGAAGCCGACGATGAAGGCGGCCACAGGCGGGCAGGGGACCTTCCCGGCGAGGCCGGGGATGAAGTCCGCTGCTCCGACGGCGAAGCCGATGATCCACGAAATCCAGCCGGCGGGGTTGAACCCGGCCCGTGGCCCGGCCCACTTGCGGCCCGCCAGCAGGTAGTCGGCCATCATGGCGCCGCACACGGGGCCGAACGAGGCGCCGATGATCTGGAACATGCCGATCGCGTTGCCGGCCCAACCGGTGACCGCCAGGATGATGGCGACAAGCGCCCCGGCCCCGACCGAGATCCAGGGATTCACCTTGGGCAGCGTGGTCTTGAAACTGTTGGCCGCGATGAACGACGAGAAGCACGCCGGCGGGAACGCCGCAATGGCCAGGAGATACCAGAAGATGGAAGCCGTGGGTATGCCCATGATGGTATGCGTGCCCATGATGTCGCCCATCAGGCCCGTGGTCTGCATCACCCCGCCATCGCCTGCCTTCCCGGCGCCGTAGGCCCCCGCGACGACCAGCAGGGCCAGCCCGCCTGCGACAACCGTGGCCAGGGCGATCCCAACCAGCCCGCCGAGGTGCACGTCCTTGGCGTTGCGGTTGTTCATCCCGAAGTCAGTGCCCGCCGCGCCGGCCGTCGCGAAGAAGCCGACGACGTACGTGCACAGCAGCACGATGATCGCCCATGCCCCGAGGGGCGCGCCTGCTGTCTGGCCATCCACGACGACCTTCTGCCCCGCATCAATGACCATCTTGGGCTCGAAGTTGCCGAGGCCGCCGATCGTTGAAACGAGCAGAATGGCGAGAATGGCCAACGGAAGCAAAGGCAGGAACGTAGCCACGCGCGCCACGTACTTGATGCCCTTCAGGCCCATGAAGGCGCCCAGGATGACCCACGCCGCCGCCACGATGGCATGCGGAACCGAGGGGAACCCGTACCCGAACGGCGCGCACAGCAGAATGCCCGCGAAGAAGGCGTTCACCGCGAGCCAGCCGAACTGAAGCAGGCCCATCAGGAAGCCGGGCATCAGGAACCCCCCGGTGGCGCCATAGGTGGAGGTCCCCACGATGTAAAGGGGCAGCCCCGTTTTCATCCCCAGCATGCCGGGCACCATGTAGAAGAGGAAGTGGCAGATCAGGGCCGCCAGGATCAGGCCGAGAAACGCCACGCCCAATCCCTGGGCCAGCGTACCGCCGGCGGACGCGCTGTGCCCACCTGCGCCAAGGCCGCTTCCCATCGGGATCTCGTGCCAGAAGACGAACCAGAGCATGATCCCCGCATACGTCTGCGCGGTGTTCTTGTACCACGGAGTGCGATTTGCGGCGGGATTCGGCACGGCAGATGCAAGGTAACCTGGCAATTTCCCGTTGGCCATATCCGTTCCTTTCGCGTAAGAGATGAGGGTGTCCGATCAGGTTGGGCGGGTTTCGCCACGACAGCCCTCCCAACCGCGACCGTGCTCGGTCGCCACAATGATGATGCGTTTCTACCCCGGTTGCCCGACAGGTCAAGCGAAAAATGGGCCGCTTTGTAACGCCTGCGTTGGGGGAGGAGTGCGTGCGCAGCCATCTGAGCCGCGCCCGTGAGCCGTGCCCGTGAGCCGGGCCCGTGCGCATCTATCCGAGCCGCGCCCGCAAGGAAGCGGCCGCTCCCTGGCGGTCGCGGCTCTGCTACGGCTCGCGACGCCCCGACATTCTGTGGACGTATCCTCTGCGTGCACGTATGATGCGCGTGCTGTAGGGCGCTTGGGCCGAGCGGCTCCGGCTCCAGGGTGAGAAGAGCGTGCGCGGCCGACCGTGCGGGGGGGGAGGAACACCAAGACATGGGTTCAAGGCGACGGCGGAGGCGACTAAAACGGTCCGAGAGTTTCCTGGGCATCCACTTCGATTTTCACGCAGGCCCCGACTGCAAACGCGTCGGCAAGAACGTCACGCGCGAGATGGTCCGCAGCATCATCAAGCGCGTTCAGCCGGATTACATTCAATGCGACTGCAAGGGGCACCCGGGCTTCTCGTCGTATCCGACGAAGGTCGGCCACCCGGTGCCCGGCTTCGTGCGCGACCCGTTGCGGATCTGGCGCGACGTGACGGCGGCGCGCGGCGTGGCCCTGTACATGCACTACTCCGGCGTGCAGGATCACGAGGCGGTTCGGCACCATCGCAGTTGGGCCCGCGTCGGGCCGAACCGCCGGTGCGACAAGAAGAACACCTCCGTCTTCGGCCCGTACGTGGACGACCTGCTTCTGCCGCAACTTAAGGAACTCGCCGACAAGTACGACGTGGACGGCGCGTGGGTGGACGGCGAGTGCTGGTCGCTCGAGCCGGACTACGGCCCGCAGGTCCTCGAAGCGTTCCACCGCGCGGCGCACACGCGGGCCGTTCCGCGCAAAACGACCGACAAACGGTGGCTCGCCTTCGCCAGGTTCTGCCGCGAGGGGTTCCGCGAGTACCTCCGCCACTACGTGGACGAGATGCACGCCCACGACCCCCGTTTTCAGGTTGCGAGCAACTGGGCGTTCTCGTCGTTCATGCCGGAGCCGGTGTCGGCGGACGTGGATTTTCTCTCCGGCGACTTCTCGCCGAACGACAGCGTGAACTCGGCCCGCCTGGAGGCCCGATGCCTGGCCGGCCAGGGGGTGCCGTGGGACCTCATGGCGTGGAGTTTCAGGTGGAAGCCGGGCGAGACGTGCCACAGCACCAAGTCGGTGGCCCAACTGCAGCAGGAGGCGGCCGTCGTGCTGACGCTGGGTGGCGGGTTCCAGGTCTACTTCAAGCAGAAACGCGATGGATCGATCTACGACTGGCAGATGGACGTCATGGCCGAGGTCGCCCGGTTTTGCCGCGAGCGCCAACCATTCAGCCACCGTGCCGAGCCTGTGCCGCAGGTGGCCCTCCTGTATTCTGGTGCGGCGTATTACCGGATGGGGCCGGACCTGTTCAGGCCGTGGAGCGGGCAACTCGACGCGATGAAAGGCATCCTGACGTGCCTCCTCGGGCTGCATTATTCGGTTGAGATCACGATGGAACACCACCTCGCCGGCCGCATGGACTCCTACCCCATCATCATCGTGCCCGAGTGGGAGTACCTGGAGAAGGAGTTCAAGGAGGAGTTGCTGGCCTACGTGGAGCGCGGTGGGAATCTGCTGCTGATCGGCCCCGGCGCGGCTGCCATGTTTGCCAAACCGCTCGGTGCGGTGTTCAGGAGGCGGGCCGAGACAAGCGACCAGTGGCTGGAATTCGGCGGGAATCTGGCCGCCATGAAAACCGTGTCGCGGCGGGCCTCGCTCAGGGACGGCGTCCAGACGGTCGGCCGTCTGTTCGCCGAGAACAACGTGGCCGGTCCGTCGCGGCCGGCGGCCTCCATCGCCGAGTATGGCGAAGGCAGGATTGCGGCGACGTACCTGAATCTGGGCGAACGATTCAACCATGCGTCCACGAGCGTGGCCCGCGATTTTCTGGCGGCGCTGGTGCGGGAGTTGTTCCCGGCGCCTATCGTATGCCTGGAGGGGTCGGACGCGGTGGACGTGACCGTTACCCGCATCGACGGCCAACTGGTGGTGAACCTGGTGAACACCGCCGGACCGCACGCCGATCCGACCGTCGCCGTCTTCGACCGGGTTCCGCGCACCGGGCCGCTCGACGTCCGTATCCGGACGGCGAAGCGGCCGGAGCGGGTCATCCTTCAGCCCGGGACGCGACACCTGCCCTTCCGGTTCGCCGACGGCGCCGTGCAACTAACCCTTCCAGAACTCGACATCCACGAGATCATCGTGATCGAAGACGCCAGCGCTTAATACTACTACGCTACGTTCCGCGCGGCGGCCTTCCCAGGCCGCCGCGAGTGCAGTTCATGCCTGTTCCTGGTGGCCTGGGAAGGCCACCAGGCGGACAAAAAGGCGAAGTAGCGTTGTAGGATTAGGGGCGGCGGAACTTATGGCAGGGTGCCCCTCACGCGCTCCAGACGCGGCGCGTGGGCGATCGGGCGGCCGTCGCAGAACACACGCAGCCCGCTCCCCTTGGCGTACCTGGTGCCCGTCTTGTCCCAGAGGATCGTGAGGGCGCGGCCGTGGTAGGCCACGGCGTCGAGGCAGAACCAGTCCCAGGTTTCCGGCGGCACGAGCGGGTTCACCTCGACCCGGTTATCGTCCCGCGGGCGCAGGCCCACGAGGCCCGTGATGACCAGATCGCAGAACGTGGAGTGGTTGTAGTCTTTGCCGCGCTCGCGGCCGCCCTTGCCGCGGTCCCACGTCCCGTTCTTCCAGGTCTTTAAGCGCGTGCGTGAGATCCAGTCGCCGGTGTGCGGGTTCAGGTTCTCGTCGATCCAGGGCACGATGCGGCCGTCGTCGCGCCGGAGGCGGTGCGACTTCGCGTAGATCTTCAAGAGGTCGAAGTAGTCCTTCGCGCCGATGTGGTCCTGCGGCGGGCCGTTCAGGAGGTTCGCCAGGGCCGTCAGCGTTACGCTGGTGGCGTACGGCCAACTGGGCCCGTTCCACTGGCACTCGTGGCCTTTGTAGGAGACGGCAAAGCGCGGGTGCCGCTGCTCGGCCGTCGTGGGGCCGAAAGGCGCGTAGAAACCCTTCGGGTCCATCAGTTGCCGCCACGCGACGGCCTGGGCCGGGTCGGGCAGACCGACGTACCACGGCGTGTAGCCGTGGAGTTCGCGGACGTCGGCCGGCGTTTCGGCCACCTTGCCCCCCTTGTCTCGCGGCAGGACCTTGAAGAATTCGGCCTTCGGGTCCCAGAGGCGGGTCTGGACGAGGTGCTTGATCCTGGCAGCCTTGGCCTCGTACTCCTTGACGAGATCGGTGCGGCCGGCCATCTGGGCGATCCTGGCGATCGCCACGGCATCGCCGTACATGTAAGAGTTGATCGTCGCGCGATACCCGCTGCCGCCGATGGAGACTTCCATGCCGTCGCGGTCGTCGATTTGCCAGAAGAGTCCCTCCGGCCCCAGGCGCGACGTCTCCCATGCCCGGTAGTTGGCCACCAGGTCATCCAGAAGAGAGGTGATGAGCGCTTTGTCGGGCCGGACAAGGTGCCGGGCGTACAGCGCGTCGGCGGCCCAGAAACTGTAGCGGCGCGGCTGGCCGCCCTTGCGGAACCAGAAAACGGCGTAATCGTCCAGGAACGTCGGGTCGTGCAGCCACCGGCCTTCGTAGAAGTGGTGCCCCGCCGGGCAACTGATCGTGTTGTGCTTGCCCGACCAGGTGACTTGGGGCAGGAATTCGGTGATCACGAACCCGTCCGGCGTCTGCTTGACGTGCTTGCGGTACGTCCACCAGCGGAAGTAGTAGATCTCCTCGAGGTCGGCGTCCGGGCAGTCGAGCAACGGGACGTTCTTCCGCAGGAACGCCTTGGCCGCGGCGTTCGGGACGTGGTTGACGATATGCTCCTCGTCGTAGCCGTTGAACTGGTCCACGTAGCGGTCGAGATCCTCGGTCGTCAGCACGACGTGCTTCTCGGCCGGGCCCGCGGGCGGTGCCGGTGCGGGAGCGGCGGCAGGTGCTTTCGTCGGCGCCGCAACGCCGATGACGGCGAGATAAACGCCGAACGCTACGGCCGGCCCACACCGTTTCATGGTCCCGTTGATCCTCATGGCTTCCCGATTGCGAAGACCCGTTACTGCCGCCACGATTCACCACGGCGGGCGAAGTGCTCGTTCTTCTCGGCCACCGTCTTGAACCGGTCGCGTGCTCGGTCGCCGAGGTAGCCCCCTTCGCCGTCGAGGACGGCCGCCGTGTGGCCCACCAGGACGGCCGCACCACGCAGGAATGAGTTGATGACGGGTGCGAGTTCGGGGGCGTCGAAGTCGTCCACGAACTTCAGGCCCGGGGCGTTCATCTCGGTGCCGATGACCAGCGGCAAGTCGCGCGACCCCGCCAACTCGACGATCCGGTAGAGGTTCTTGACCTTCAGGTCCCTCGTATCGGGGTCGCTGACGTTCCAGTTACGGTCGGGGATGATGTTGAGGGCCGCCGCCCCGGCCGCCATGTGCAGGTCGAGCAGTTCGTCGATGTTCTTCTCGCCCTCGCTGGTTCCGTCGAGCCAGGTGGCGGTGGGGATGCCGCCGACCGCCAGCGCGAAACGGTTGACGTCGCTGGCGAGCGGAAAACTCTCGGGCGTGGGCTTCTGATAGCCCACGCCGCCGCGCTTCATCGTCTTGGCCCGGATGAGGGCCTGGAGTTTGCGGCTGTCGTCGAGCAGTTCGGCCACCTCGTCCGGTGGCGTGCTCAGCCGATCCGACCAGAAACGGACGCGGTCGTCGCGCTGGGGATACACGGCCCCGGCCTTCGTTTCGTACGCGACGCACAGGTGCCGCTCGGTCGGCGTCGCGGACGGCGAAAGCGGCAGGACGTCGGCCTCATAGTCGAGCGCGACGGGGTCCAGGTAAGCGTTCACCCGTTCGACGACCGATTCGTTACGGTGGCGGGCGCCGGCGCGGAGCATCGTGGCGAACTCGCACGCCGCCGAATCGTCGATGGCCGACCGCGTCATCCCCGTGACCATGTGGTAGGTGATGCCGGGCTCGCCGGGTGAGTTGATCTCGCGGGTGGCGAACTGGGGGACGTAGGCCCGCGTCTCCATGCCGGCGACGGTGGGAATGCCGAGGAGTTCCCCCGCCCGGAAGAACTCGTCGATGCCGTCGAAGACGTCGAAATCGATGAGGCCGACGGCCCTGAGCCCCTCCCGCCGGGCGCGCCATACGATGTGCGTCGGCGAGTAGCCCATCGCGTTGTACGAGTAGAACGAGTGGGCGTGGAGGTTGACCTTCGGCTCGGGGTCGGGCAGCCGGATGGCGCCGCCACGGACAAGGCGCACCAGGTCGTCCAGCGCCTGGTCGCGCTCGGCCCGGTCGAAACGGTCGAGCCGCGCTTCGAGTTCCGCGATTCTCTCGTTCACGCGGGATCTTCCTTCGAACCAGGGCCTGCTGTAGCGCGGCGGGTCTCCAAACCTGCCGCGCGGCGCGCACGCTCCATACGTTCTATAACAGGTTTCCCCGTGGGAAGCAACACGCGGAACCGGCGACCGGATTCCCTCCGAAACCACCCGCCGCACGGCGCGTTTGAGATAGCGGCGCCGCCGGGGCGGCCTGATGCAGACTGTGTCCGGCGGCCGTCCTCGCCATTGGAATCCTTCCGTAAAGGAGATGTGGTCATGTCGAAACGCCGAGCCGTGACGAGACGCGCCTTTCTCAAAGGGATGACCGCCGCCGCGTTTGCCGCGCCCGCCGTCGTCGGCTCCGAGGTCTTCGGCGCCAACGACCAGATCACCATGGGCTGCATCGGCATGGGCGGGCAGGGCCGCGGCGACATGGGAGGCTTCATGGGCCACCAGCAGGTCCGCGTGCGGGCCGTCTGCGACGTCGTCGGCACGCACCGCGACATGGGCAAGGGCATGGTGGACAAACGGTACGGCAACACCGACTGCGAGACCTACGCCGACTTCCGCGACGTCATCGGCCGCAAGGACATCGACGCCGTCCTCATCGGGACGCCCGACCACTGGCACGCCATCATCGCGTGCGAGGCGATGAAGAGCGGCAAGGACGTCTACTGCGAGAAACCCGAGACGCTCACGGTCCGCGAAGGCCGCATCATGACCGAGACCGCCCGCCGCTACGGCCGCGTCTTCTCGGGCGGCAGCCAGCGCGTCTGGGGAGACTACAACTGGTTCCACCGGATGGTCTGGGGCGGCGCCATCGGCGAGCCCAAGGAGTGCTGGGTCAACGTCGGCGGCCCGTCAGGCGAGTGCTACCTGCCGCCCGTCGAGACGCCGCCCGACGTCAATTGGGACCAGTGGCTCGGGCCCGCGCCCTGGCGGCCGTTCCATCCGCAACTGATTCGCGGGGGATTCCGTCCCTTCCGCGACTACTCGGGCGGCGGCATGACTGATTGGGGATGCCACGGCTTCGGCGGCGCCCTGTTCTGCCTCCAGTTGCACAAGACCGGCCCCGTCGAGATCATCCCGCCCGACGGCAAGGACGTCGAACGCCTGACCTACGTCTTCGCGAACGGCGTCCGCATCTACCACGGCGGCGGGTGGGGCGGCATCCTCTCGTTCAAGGGCACCGAGGGAGAGATCCCCGCACGCGATCGCTCGAAGCAGACGCCGCCCGACATCCACATCCCCAACTACAAGGGACGCGGGGGCATCTTCGGCGACTTCCTCCATTGCGTCCGCACGCGCGAGCGGCCGTTCCGCGACATCGAGATCGGCCACCGCACCGCCACACACGCGCACCTGGGCAACATCGCCTACTGGCTCAAGCGGCCGCTGAAGTGGGACCCCGTCAAGGAAGAGATCGTCGGCGACGCCGAGGCCAACCGGTGGCTCGACCGTCCGAAACGTGAACCGTGGCGCCTGTAGGCGGTCCAACGCGGCCTTGGCGCGGTGGGTCTCCGCACCCACCGCGGCCGATAACGCAAGCCCCGCGCGGCGGCCTTCCCAGGCCGCCGCGCAGTCAGCCGGGGAACGTGAGAAGGCCTTCCACCAGCGAAAGGAAGAATCGATGAGGCGTCTGCACGCAACTGCCTTGCTTGCCTTGACCCTGACCTTCGCGCCGACCGCGCTGGCCGCCGACGCCGATCAGATGGCACAACTCGACAAGGACCTGAAGGACGTGGCTGCCTTCGAGCACGGCAAAGACGCCGGCCCGCTCGCACGCGTCGAAGACTTGGTCATGGCCGTGGCCAAGGATCCGAAGGCGCGAGATGCCGTCGAGCAGCGGCTCCTGGGTGTTCTCGGTTCAACGGCCACGATCGACGCCAAGACCTTCATCTGCCGCCAACTCCGCACCATCGGGACGGCCCGCTCGGTGCCCCAACTTTCAGCCCTGCTGACCGACCCCCGCCTCTCGCACATGGCCCGCTATGCCCTCGGCCGCATCGAGGACCCGGCCGCCGTGCAGGCCTTGCACGGTGCCCTTGCCAAGACGTCGGGCAAGGTCCAGGTCGGGATCATCAACACGCTCGGCGACCGGCGCTGCGAGAAGGCCGTGCCCGACCTGGCGCGACTCCTTACCTCGGTGGATCGTGCCGTGGCGGAGGCGGCGGCGGGGGCGCTCGGCCGGATCGGAGGCTCGGGCGTTGTGACGGTCCTTGAGGCGGCACGGCCCAGGGCGACCGAACCGCTCCGCCGGTGCATCGACGACGCCCTCCTCGTTTGCGCCGACCACCTCCTTGTTGCCGGCCGGAAGGCCGAGGCGGCACGAATCTACGAGACCTTCTACGCGCCGACGATGCCCAGGCACGTGCGGATCGGCGCCCTGCGCGGCCTCGTCGCCGCCCGTGAGGCCGCAGCCGCGCCGCTCCTCGCCCAGGCCATCAAGAGCCCCGACCGCCAGATGCAGACCAGCGCCATCGCCTTCGCGCGAATCCTCACAGGGACCCAGGCCACCAGGATGTTCGTGGACCTGCTCCCGTCGCTGCCGCCCGACACGCAGGAACTCCTGGTGCGGGCCCTGGCTGCGCGCGGCGACCCGACGGCCGCCCCGGCCATCGTCACGGTCACGAGGAGTGAGAGCGAGGCGGTGCGCGTGGCGGCCCTGGAGGCGCTGGGGGTGCTGGGCGATGCCTCGTCCATCGGTCTCCTTGCCCAGGCGGCTGCCACGGCCGGCGGCACCGAGCAGAAAGTGGCCCAGGCCAGTCTGGTTCGCCTGCCGGGCGATGCGATCAACCGCGCGATCCTCCGCGCCGCCGGTTCGGGCGACCCGCAGGTGCGCATCGAACTGATCCGGGCCCTGGCCGGACGCCGCGCGCGCGAGGCCGCCGCCGACCTCCTGAAGATCGCGCGCGACGACGAGCCGTCGGTCCGCCGCGAGGCGATCCTCGCCCTGGGTGCGGTCGCTGATGAAGCACGCCTCGACGCGCTCGTCGCCCTTGCCGTCAAGCCAAAGGATCCCGGCGACCGGGCGGCCGCCGAGGAGGCCGTCGCCTCGGCCCTGCGGCGTGTCGAGGACCCCGACAGACGGGCCGCGCCCGTACTCGCCGCCCTTGCGGGCGCGCCGAGCGATGCGAAGGCCGTCCTCCTGCGGCTCCTCGGAAAGGCCGCCACGCCGAAGGCGTTCAAGGCCCTCTCAGCGGCGGTGAAAGACCCGAACGAGGCCGTCCAGGATGCGGCCGTCCGGACGCTCTCGGAGTGGCCCGACCCGGCCGCCGCCGAGACGCTGCTCCAACTCGCCCGGACGGCGGCCAAGCCGGCTCACAAGGTGCTGGCGCTGCGGGGTTACGTCCGCCTGGCGGCCCAGACGAAGAATCCGACGGCCATGTACGTGCGGGCCATGCAACTGGCCGAGCGTCCCGACGACAAGAAACTCGTCCTCGGCGGCCTGGGTGGCGCCGACTCGGCCGACGCCTTGACGCTGGTCGAACGGTATCTGACCGACGAGCGGCTGCAGACGGAGGCGGGTGCGGCGGCCGTCCAGATTGCCGACAGGCTTCGCCAGAGCGACCCCACCCGCGCGCGGGCCGCCGTGAAGAAGGTCGTCGCCTCGGTCAAGGACCCGCGCGTCCGCGCCAAAGCGCAGGAAGTCATCAACGAGATGGACCAGTACGAGGGCTACATCCTCCAGTGGCTCGTCGCCGGCCCCTACGAGGAGAAGGGGAAAGAGGCCAGCCAACTGTTCGACGTGGCCTTTCCGCCCGAAAGGAGCGGCGCGACGGGCGTGACGTGGAAGCCCCTGACCCGAGGTATCGGATCCTGGGATATCACCCTGGATGCGGCGGTGGGCGGCGGCGAGGACCGCGCGGCCTACATGCGCACCTCGGTCGTCTCGCCCGCCGACCAGGACGTGCGCCTGGAACTGGGAAGCGACGATTCCATCAAGGTCTGGCTCAACGGCAAGGTCGTCCACGCCAACAATACCGACCGCGGCATATCACCCCGGCAGGACCTTGTGAAGGCCACGCTCAAGAAGGGCGCGAATGACCTCCTCATCCGCGTCATCAACCACAGCGGCGGCTGGGGCTTCGCCTGCCGCATCCGCAGCCCCGACGGCGCCGCCCTCGACGGCCTGAAGGTCGAAGCCAAGCCGTAAGTGAAGGTGGGAGCAAGTCCCCACCCGCCGGGTGCCACTGGCGGCTTGTCCGCCAGTGCTCTCTGCGCGGCGCGCCTCCCGCCGCGCCTGCAGCCGAATGCCACCCGCCGCACGGGCAGGTGGCCACTTCCTTGAGGTGCACCGTCCGTCACGACCCGCCGTAGAAGACGAGGTTGTCGTACGTGCGGCTGTCGTCGCGCTTCTTCTGCTCGGGTGCAAGGTCGCCGTCGTATTCGCAGTGGAAGAAGCGGCTGTCGAGGTCCGGCTTGCCGGCGGATGCGGCGTCCAGGGCAATCGCCTGCCGATCCGCGATCAGGACCGGCGAATCGTACACGGGCACGGCGCGGAACGTGCAGGCCGGCCCGTCGCGCGACCATGCCGACGCCGGGATCGCGTAGACGTTCCCCGTCCGCACGTCCACGTAGACGGGCTCGGCGAAGCGTCCCCTGGGGAACGTGAAGGTGACGCGCGTGGTCGCGTTGCGGTTGGCCGGCCTGGCGCCATCGGCCCAAATCGCCACGACCTGTGCGCCGTCGTCTCGCGCGTAGGCAAAGACCGACAGCGAGGTCGCGGAATCGTGTCGCACGGGGTAGTCCGCGATTCGTTCAAGCCGGTCGTCGAAGATGGCCGTCAGGTGCTGCATGGCGCGGTACGCTTCCTTGGCGTGGTGGACGGTCTTGTCGGGGTTGATCGCCAGGAGGCCCTTGTAGTTGATCTTGGGGCGGGTCGTATCCGGTTCGTCGCGGGCGTCGGAGTCGCCCCCCTTCGGCCGGATGCGGTAAGCCATGTCGCAGATGGCGAAGTACGACGACGGGATGTCGCGCCCGAGGTCGCCCAGCAGCCGTCGCAGGGCCCACTTCGCCTGGCTGGTTTCGGTCCAGTCGTGGTTGCTCAGGGCGCCGAAGGACCCTCGCTGCGACGGCGCACCGTTCTCGCCCTGGCGAACGCCGATCCGGTCGCTGAAGGTCGCGATCGTCTTGCGCAGTTGCTCGACCCGTCCGTAGACGCTGTCGGGGTTCGCGGCATAGGGGTGGTACGTGACCTCGTCCACCAGGTGCAACTTGCCGCGCTCGCGAAGGTACGCCAGGACCGACTCGACGAATGCGACGTCGAAGGCCCCGCCGGCCATGCAGAGGATCTTCGCCCTGGGCTGAAGGCGGCGAATGACCTCGGCCGTGCGCACCAGGATCGCTGCGTACTCGCCGGCGGCCTTGACGCCGCCGCGCGGCTCATTCCAGACCTCCCACTCGGTGACGTGTTTCGCGTAGCGGTGGACGAAGGCGGTCACGAAGGCGTCCCAGGCTTTGAGCGCCTCCGGCGACGAAGGTAGTCCGCCACCGAGCCCGGTGCCCCCGCCGCCGGGGTAGATGGGGTTTCCGTAGCACAGGCAGACCCACGGCTCGACGCCCTGGGCGGTCATGTCGGGGATGATCTCGTCGAGCCAGGCCCAGTCGTACACGCCCTTCGTGCGTTCGGTCTTGGCCCAACCGGACTGGATCCGCGCCTTCTTGACGCCTAGCGGTCCGAGGTGCGCCCGCCAGTTCCGGTAAACGGTGTAGTCGCGGTCCATCGTCTCGGCGCCGACGGACCAGTTCGACGCCCGGATCTCGGTCGCATGCCGCAGACGCACCTTGCCCAAGGGCACGTACCCGTCGCCGGGCTCGGCCGCCGAAGCCGACGACAGGGCCAGCGTCACGCCGCATGCGAAGCACAGGAGGCGATCAACTCTCATCGGCGGGCATCCCTCCGATACTCCGACGTCACCCACAGGCCTGCGGGATGGGGTGCCCAGTGTAGCCGGGACGGGCGCCGCGGTCCAGCGCGGTCTGCGGATGCGCTTGCCTCCGCAGGGTGGGCGAGAGGTGGCGAGGCAGAAAAAGCAGACGCCGGCGGGCCGGACTTCTGCGTAGAATGGTGCGGCGGGATCGGGGTCTCGCGAAAGGGTCTGGCGATGATGCAACGCTTGGCGATCGTGGCGGCCTGTTTCGCGACCGCATGGGCGGCGCTCGTCTGCGCCGATCCGGCTCCGGCCGACATGGTGTCAACGTCGTACCGCCCTGCCGAGACGATGGACCTGACGACGGTCGGCACGGTGGACTGGTGCGTGTATCGGATCGAGGACGCAGCGGCGCCGACGTTCGTAGCCGCCGACTCCAGGAAGGGCGGCGCCGGCATCGCCGGCGTCCCGCGCATTCCCACCCGCCAGGAACTTGCCGCCAACGAGGCGCAGCGGCTGGGGAATCTCGGTTTTCTGAAGGTGGCCGTGGACTTTGCGGACTGTATGCTCCGTTACGGCCGCGACCGGTACGGCAAGGTGCACAGTCCCTTGTTGGCCGTGCTGCTGACGCGGGAGAAGGAGCCGCGAATCGGCCCGGAGCCGTACTTCGACCGGCCGACGCCGTACGACGTCAGCAACATGAAGACGCCCTTCCGCAAGTACGACTTCAACCGGTGCCTCAACTACCCCGGCGGCCTGGGCGGAGAGGGGCCGCACAAGGTTACCGTCTTCGGCTGCGACGTGTACGAGGACCAGGACCTGTACACGATGCTGATCGATCTCAGCCGCATCACGGGCAACGCCAGGTACAAGCGGGAAGCCGAGAAGGCGCTCTTGTGGTGGTTCACCCGGACGATGGGCCCGGCCGACCTGTACCCGTGGGGCGAGCACCTGGGCTGGGACTTCGAGCACGAGTGCCCGACCTACTTCGACGGCCCGAGCAAGCATCTGTACGCCGCCTGCTACCACGAGATCAAGGACCACGTGCCGTTCCTGGATTTCCTTGCGGCCCTCCCGGCGCCCGAAGCCGGCGGTCCCACGTACTTGGAGCGGTACGCCCTGGGCGTCTGGAACGCCCACTACTGGGACAAGGAGAGGGCCGTCTACTGCCGGCACGGCGACTATACGGGCGGGGACACGCGCGAGGGCAGCACGGCCGGGTTCCCCGCCCATCAGGGCGCCCACCTGCGTCTCTGGGTTGCGGCCTACCTGGGTGCGCGCAACGCCGACGTCAAGGGACAGATGGGGCGCATCCTCAACAAGGTCCTGGACGTGCAGATCGCGCGAACGAAGAAGTACGGCTTCGTGCCGTTCACGTTCGAAGCGGACCTGAAGGGCAAGGACCCCGGCAAGGAGGCGCCGGGCCAGTCGATTCGCCTGGCTCACCATGCGGCCGAACTGTCGGTCGTGATGCGCGACGCGGATCCCGGCCTGGCTGCCAGATTTGAGGAACTGGCCAGGCTGCACCTGGGCGAGGGGAAACTCAAGCAGGCTTTGAAAAACATGGAGATGTACGTGGCGACGGGCGACCGCGATGACCTTCAGGGCGGGCGCGACACGCGAGAGAGACCGCCCGCCGAAGTCGAGGACCTTTCCGATGCCGACACGCCCCAGCCGCACGCCTGGGCGATCCTCCGCCGCCTTCAGTGGCACAAGAGGTACGGGGACGAGGCGTACCTGAAAGCGGCCGAGCAGCAGGCCCGGCTGGCGTACGTCCGGTTCATGGACGACACGTGCCCGCTGCCGAAGGCGTACGCCGGCGGACCTGGCAAGACCGTCGCGGGCGACCCGTTTCCGGACTTCACCTTCCGCGGCGCCAAACTGATGCACGCCTTTGCCTTGCTGGGCGAGGCTAAAGGGCATCCCGCGGGCGCCGCACCCGCCCACGTCTCAGGGGCTTCGGGCGAAAAGGGTTCGTAGCGTCCTGTAAGAAGGCATTTCAACGCCCAAAGGACCTCAGGTTCTGGTTTGGAAAATCCGGTTTTGCCCGTATAGTATTAGGGGGGACCCGGGCGTTCAGCCCAAGGGAAGGGTGTGCGCCACTACGTCCAGTTCCGGCGCAAACTCAACGGCACGTCATTCCGCGGCCCGTGCAGGAGTTCGGATGGCAGGTTTCGTGCGAAAGGCGAAGCGCGTCCGTCGGCTGTCGCTTGCGCCCGGGCCGACGGCGGCGATGGAGCCGCTTGAACCCCGTCTGCTGCTCGACGCCACACCGCTGATCACCGAGTTCCTGGCCGACAACAGCGTGCCGTGGTACCCGGCCGATCCGGGTTCGGACTGGGACTGGATCGAGATCTACAACCCCACGCCGGCTGCCATCGACCTGGACGGCTGGCACCTGACCGACGACCCGGAGGACCTGGACCAGTGGACGTTCCCCGCCTGCACGCTCCAACCGGGCGGCTACCTGGTCGTCTTCGCGTCGGATCTGGATCAGCGAGACCCCCAGGGCGACCTGCATACGAACTTCGGCCTGAGCAAGGACGGCGACTACCTGGCGCTGGTGAAGCCTGGCGGCGGCGCCGAGGACATCGTCAGTGAGTACGACTTCCCGGACCAACTCGAAGACGTCTCCTACGGCGTGCTCTACGACGTGATGATGCACGACGATCTGGTCACGAAGGGCGACGCCGCCACCTACCTGGTTCCGCAAGACGGCTCCCTGGGCCTGGAGTGGATCCAGAACGGCTACGACGA
Source organism: Phycisphaerae bacterium (assembly GCA_035529015.1). GTDB lineage: Bacteria > Planctomycetota > Phycisphaerae > FEN-1346 > FEN-1346 > JAUVZF01. The sequence goes on from DATKXP010000458.1 coordinate 21,629, forward strand.
CAGCGCCTGGAACGTGGGTGCGACGGGGTTCGGGTTCGGCCTGGGTGTTCCGGGCGGCCAGGCCACGCTGGTCTCGAAGGGGTCCGAGTGGCGGTATCTGGACGACGGGTCGGACCAGGGGGCGGGCTGGCGCTACTCGGGGTTCGACGACTCCTCGTGGGCGAGCGGCGCGTCCGAACTCGGGTACGGCGACGGCGGCGAGGCCACGGTCGTCAGTTACGGCGGTGACGCCGCCAACAAGTACGTCACGACGTACTTTCGGCACAGGTTCACCGTCGAGAACGCCTGGCAGATCAGCGAGGTGACGGTCAACCTGATGCGCGACGACGGCGCGGTCGTCTACCTGAACGGGCAGGAACTCTTCCGCGACCTCATGCCCGGCGGCGAGGTGGATTACCAGACGCTGGCCACCACGTACGTGAGCCACGCGGATGAATCCAGGTACTTTGAGTACGCCGAGTTCGTCAACGACGCGACCGACCTGCTCATCGACGGCGAGAACGTCCTGGCGGTCGAAATCCACCAGAATGCCCGCACCAGCAGCGACATCTCGTTCGACCTTGAGATGGTCGCGACAACCAGCACCGCCGGCCTGCTTGAGACCGACATCGAGGCCGACATGCTCGGCGTGGGCGCGTCGGCGTACGTTCGGATTCCGTTCACGGTCATCGACCCGCTCGAGTTCTCGGACCTGTTCCTCCGGGTGGCCTACGAAGACGGGTACGTGGCGTACCTGAACGGCGTCGAGGTGGCCTCGGGCAACGCGCCGGCGCCTGCGCCGTGGAACTCGACGGCGCTCGGGGACCGGCCCATCGAGGAGGCCGTCCGGTACGAAGGGGTCGATCTGGCCGACCGTCTGCACCTGCTTCAGAGCGGCGAGAACGTGCTGACGGTCCACGCCATGAACGACGCCGTGGGGGACGGTCTCTTCCTGATCGCTCCGAAACTCCATGCCCAGCGCGATATCAGTATCCAGGAGCAGTATTTCATCACGCCGACGCCGGGCGCCGAGAACATTCCGGGCGCGCTCGGGATGGTTGAAGACACCCGGTTCAGCGTTGACCGCGGGTTCTACGACGCGCCGTTCGAGGTGGCCGTCGCCACCGACACGCCGGGCGCCGAGATCCGTTACACCCTCGACGGCAGCGAGCCCACTCCGACCACGGGCAACGCGTATCAGGGCCCCATCCCCATCACGACCACCACGACGCTCCGCGCCATGGCGTGCAAGCCTGGTTACCTGTCGGCGAACGTCGATACGCAGACCTACATCTTTCTGGACCACGTGCTTCATCAGCCGGGCAACCCGGCAGACTTTCCCACGTCCTGGAACGCGACCGCGGCCAACTACGGCATGGATCCGGATGTCGTCAACGACGCGCGGTACAGCGGCACGATCGAGGATGACCTGCGGGCCATCCCGACCGTCTCGATCGTGGCCGACCTCGCGGATCTGTTCGGCTCGAACGGCATCTACGCGAATCCGCAGTCGAGCGGGATCGACTGGGAACGGCCGGCGTCCGTCGAATGGATCAACCCCGACGGCACGACCGCGTTCCAGGTCAACGCCGGCCTGCGCATCGTCGGCGGTGCCAGCCGCCGCGAGAGCAACAAGAAACACTCGTTCCGGCTTCTGTTCAAGGGCCAGTACGGCCCGACCAAACTGTGCTACCCCGTGTTCGGCGACGACGCCGTGGACGAGTTCGACACCATCACCCTGCGGGCGGGCTTCAACGACGTCTGGCCGAACAACAGCCGGGCCACGTATCTGCAGGACCGCTGGGCCGCCGAGCAGGAACTCGCGGCGGGCGGCTACGCGCCCCACGGGAACTTCGTTCACCTCTACGTCAACGGCCTGTACTGGGGACTGTACAACCCCGTGGAGCGTCCCGACGATGCCTTCGCCGCAAGTTACCTCGGAGGCGACAAGGAAGACTACGACATCTACAGCATCGAGGGCCGCAAAGAGGGCGAAGCCGAAGCCTGGAACCACCTGCTGGGCCTTATCGACAATCCGGTCGCCAACTACTCCGCCATCGAACAGGTCCTGGATATCCCCAACTTCGCCGACTACCTGATCATCAACCAGTTCGGAGCCAACTGGGACTGGCCACAGAACAACTGGTGGGCAAGTTACAACCGCGAGTCAGGCGACGGGAAGTGGCGGTTCCACAGTTGGGATGCCGAGGGCTGTCTTCGCGACCTCAACGGCAACCGCGTCGAGCAGTTCGGCTCCAACCTCGGGCGTATCTACCAGCAACTGCGACAGGTCGAGGCGTTCCGCCAGGTCTTTGCCGATCACGTTCACCGCCTCATGTTCAACGACGGCCAACTGACCGCGGCCGCGAACGTCGCCCTGCTCGATGAGATGGCGGCTGAGATCGATCGCGCCATCGTCGGCGAGTCGGCACGTTGGGGCGACGGCTATGATGACAACGCCGGTGTAAGGACCCGTGACGATGACTGGGTCCCACGAATCGACTGGCTCCGCGACACGTTCTTCCCTCAGCGACCGGCCATCGTCCTGCAGCAGTACAAGGACGCCGGACTGTACCCCGACGTCGTGGCACCGTCGTTCAGCATCAACGGCTCCGGCCAGCACGGCGGCGTGATTGTGCGCGGAGACGTTCTGACCATCGATGCCCCCACAGGGACCATCTATTACACGCTCGACGGCACCGACCCGCGCCAGGCGGGCGGCGCCGTGTCGCCGACCGCCAGGATCTATCGGGGTGCGATCACGCTCAACGAGAGTTGCCCCGTCAAGTCGCGCGTCCTGAGCCCGGGCGGGTGGAGCGCCCTGAACGAGGCCGACTACTATCTCGACGTGGCGCCGTCGCTGCGGATCAGCGAGATCATGTACAACCCCGCCCCGCCGACGCCGCAGGAAGACGCCGCAGGCTTTGAGGAGAACGATGACTTCGAATTCGTCGAACTGACCAACATCGGCGCCGAGCCGCTCACCCTCAGGAACGTCCGGTTCGCCGACGGCATTGAGTTCACCTTTCCGGACATCACGGTCGGCCCGGGCCGTTTCGTGGTGGCCGTGAAGAACCAGGCCGCCTTCGAGACCCGCTATGGTGCGGGCGTCGCCGAGATCGCCGGCGAGTACGCCGGGTCCATCGCCAACGGTGGCGAGACGATTCGCATCGAGGATCCCCTGGGGAACGTCGTCCAGGACTTCGAGTACGACGATGGCTGGTACCCGCAGACCGACGGGCAGGGGTTCTCCCTCACGATTCTCGACGTCGAAGGCGATCTCGCGCTGTGGAACCAGGAGGAAGGCTGGCGCGCCAGCGCCGCCGCCGGCGGCACGCCCGGCGCCGACGCCGAGGGGCTCGTGCCAGGGTCCGTCATCATCAACGAAGTGCTGGCCCACACCGATGCCCTCTCCGGCGACTGGATTGAACTGAAGAACACCACCGCCTCGGACATCGACATCACCGGCTGGTTTTTGAGCGACGACGGCGGCCAACTCGACAAGTGGCAGATCACCACGCCCACGACGATCCGCGCCGGAACGTGCAAGGTCTTCACGCAGAAGGACGATTTCGGCGCCGCCTTTGCCCTCAGCGAGTTCGGCGACCACGTGTACCTGTCCTCCAACGCCGACGGCCAGCCGGGGGGCTATCGCGAGCACGTGGACTTCGGCGCCTCGCCGAGGGAGACCAGTTTCGGACTCTATACCAAGAGCACCGGCGGCACGGACGTCACGCTCGTCACCGACCCCACCTACGAGGATGAGAACGCCCCGCCTTTGATTGGCCCGCTTGTCATCAGCGAGATCATGTATCACCCCCTCGAACCGGGGCAGGGGAGTCCGTATGACCAGGACGACTTCGAGTTCGTCGAACTCTATAACCGCTCGCTCGCGCCGGTCGACCTCGCCGAGTACCTCCTCGGCGAGGGCATAGGCTTCACCTTCGGATGGTACGACGCCGACAGTTTCGGCAGCGAACTCTGGACCCTCCAGGCCGGCGCCACCGCCACGTGGCGGGCCAATCTGGCCGGCGGTGAGTACGGGGTCCTGGCCACGTGGGGGCTCACGGACGGAGAAGGCAACCCGCGCGACCTCGACCCGGACGCAACGTACCAGATCTCCCACGCGGGCGGCACGACGCCGGTCCCCGTCAACCAGAACGTGGACCCCGCAGGATGGGTGTCCCTGGGCACGTTCACCTTCGATCCCGGTTGGGCCGGGGTGACGCTGGCGCGCGGCACCGACGACCCCGACCGCTGGACCATCGCCGACCGGATCATGTTCGTCAAGGGCGGCGAGCAGATCATCGTCGATAACGACACGCCCGGCGCTTTCGAGACGACCGGGTCGGACCTCGACGTGATGACGCCGGGCCAGTACGTCGTCATCGTGAAGAATCGGCAGGCCTTTGCCTCGCGCTACGACACGTCGGGCATGACCATCGCCGGCGAGTACTCGGGGAATCTCGCCAACGGCGGAGAGAAGGTCAGGCTGTATGCCGCCGCCGACCCGGAGCCGACCGGCTACATCCCGTACTACTCCAGCGACTACGTCCGCTACAAGGACGGCGCCTCGTGGCCCGTCGAGCCCGACGGAACCGGCTTCTCGCTCAGCCGGCTCGACGCCGACGCCTACGGAAACGACGCCGGCAACTGGGCGTCGGGCGCATCCGGCGGAACGCCCGGCGCCGAAAACGATTACCTCGATACCACCCCGCCCACCGTCCCGGCCGGGTTCGACGGCCACATCGCCGTCCTGCCCGGCGTCCGAATCGAATTGACCTGGAATTCGTCCAACGACCTGCAGACCTGGGTGGACCACTACCGCATCTACCGCAACGGCGAGGCCTTCGACACCACGGCGGACACGGCTTACACCGACTCGAACGTCCTGCCCGCCATGCCGTATACGTACGAGGTGTCGGCCGTCAACCGCGACGGCTACGAGAGCGACCTGTCGGGCGACGTGGTTCTCACCATCCCGGGCATCGTCTCCCTCACGACGCCGGAGGACAACCTGGTCGAAGTCGAGTTCTCCGAGCCGCTGGACTTCGCCTCGGCCCAACAGGCGGTGAACTACGTTTTCGGCGGCGCGACGGTCCTGGCGGCCACCCTCGCGGCGGACGGCGTCACGGTCATCCTGACCACCTCCCCGCTCCAGGCCGAGCAGGCCTACACACTCACCGTCAACAACGTTCAGACCCTCGCCGACAACCCCATGCCGCCGGACCTGCAGGTCTCGTTCGTGTACTCGCCGCACGGGGCGGGCTACATCCTGCGGGAGTACTGGCTTGGCATCGGTGGGACCTCCATCTCGAACCTGACCGCCAGCGCCAACTTCCCGGACAACCCGTCCGGCACCAGCCAGCCCACGTCCTTCGAGGCGCCTGTCAACTGGGCGAGCGACTACGGGACGCGGATGCACGGCTACGTTCACCCGCCCGTATCCGGTGACTACGTCTTCTGGATCTCCAGCGACGACAACAGCCGACTGTTCCTCTCCGCCGACAGGGACCCGGCCAACAAAGTCCTCATCGCCTCCGTGCCGAGTTGGACCAGTTCGCGGGACTGGACGCGGTATCCCCAGCAGCAGTCCGCACCGATTCACCTGGAGGCCGGACGCCGCTATTACATCGAGGCCCTGCAGAAAGAGGGCGGCGGCGGCGATAACCTGGCCGTCGGATGGCAGACCCCTCTCGATGCCGCCTTCAACAGGCTGCCCATCGCCGGCGTCTATCTGTCCCCGTACGTCGGCGACTCAAACGTTACGGTCAGCATCCAGGCCAGGGACCCAAACGCGGCCGAACAAGGCAACGACCCCGGCGTGTTCACCGTCAGCCGTGTCGGCAACACCGACGGGGCCCTCACGGTCCATTACACGGTCAGCGGCACCGCGGCCGATGCCGATTGCGTCGAGGCGATACCGGGGCAGATCGAACTGCCCGCGGGCGCCGCGTCCGCAACCATCTGCATTACCCCCGTGGACGACCCAGACGACGAGCCCGACGAAACCGTGACGCTCAGGCTGACCGCCGACGCCGCTTACCTCTTGGGGACCACCCAGGCAACGGTCACGATCGCCGATAACGAACTGCCCGTTGTGACCGGCGTGACGCTGAACCCCAACCCCGACCGTCCGGAGCGCGGCGTCGGCGAGATCGATCCGAGCGGTCTGGGCGTCCAAACGGTCAAGGTCACCTTCAGCGAAGACGTGACGTTCGTGCCGGGCGACGTTGCGGCCGAGAAGGTCGAGTTCGACGCCCTGGGCAACGAAATCGCCGCCGTGCCGGTCGTTCCGGCAAGTGTCGCCCGCGGCGAGACGAACGACGAGATCATCATCACCTTCGCCGACGCATGGCAGACAATGGTGGACACCTGGGTGAGAATCACGCTCCCCGAGACGATTACCGACGCGCACGGTCACGCGCTCGACGGCGAGCCGGCAGCCGATTCCAGTGGCCTCGGGTACATCCGCGATGCCGCGCTCGACCTGCCGACCGGCAACGGGTTTCAGGGCGAAGGGGCCGTCTTCTACCTCGGCAGCCTGCGGGCCGACATGCGGGGCTATGGCCCGGGCGACGACGAGCCGGACGGCGACGTAAACCCCTGGGACATCACGGGCTTTACGCAGAAGTATCTGGCGGGTAACCTGGACGCCGATTTCCGGGGTTACGGTCCGGGCGAGGAGGAGCCTGACGGCGACGTGAACCCCTGGGACATCAGCGGTTTCACGTCTCGCTACATGGCGGCGGGGGCGGGTCTGGGAGCGCTTCCGACGGCCGGAGGCCAGGGCATGGCCGCAGGCGCGCCGGCGCCGCTGCCACTCCTGGCGATATCATCAACGGCGCAACAGCCCGGATCGGCGCCGGTCGAGGTGTGGGCGCCGGCGGAGTTGTCGATCCAACCCGGAGGCCCGGTGGCCGAACGTGCCGACCTCGCCGGCTCAGAGACCGATCCTGTGCTGGCCGGCCTGCGCCCGGCGCGTCAGCCGCCGCAGACGCCGGCGGCTGAAGTGCCGCCGACGAGCGCACGCACCACGGCCGCCGGGCACCTTGCCACCCGAGCACCGGACCGGCCCCTCGCTGAGGACCTGCCCGCGGACGGTGACGGACTCGTGGACCTCCTGGCCTTGCCGGCGCTGGATGTGCCGATGGTCCCCTGATTCCCGCCGCAGCCTTCAGGACGTGCGGTAGTCTTTCCCCGCGAGGCTGTCCTTGCACGAGGCGCGCCAGGCGTCCAGCGTCGCCTTCATCTTCTCGACGATCTCGGGCTTCTCGGCGGCGAGGTCCTTCGTCTCGGACCGGTCGGCGGCCAGGTCGAACAGCATCCAGGTCTTGCCTTTGCCCTGGGTGATGAGTTTGTAGCGGTTGTCGATCAGGGCAACCTGGCCCCCCGACTCGAAACCGATGGGCTTCGGCCGCTCGCTCATCTTCCCCTCGATCAGCGGCAGCAGGCTGACGCCGTCGAGCGGCTCGGGTTGGCCCGTCATCCTGAAACCCAGGACGTCGAGGACGGTGGGGAAGTAGTCGGCCGTCGAGCACGGCACCTCGGTCGTGCGCGGCGCCTTGATGCGGGCAGGCCATTCCAGGAGGCCCGGCACGCGGACACCGCCCTCGAAGAGGCTCCGCTTGCGGCCACGGAGGCCGCCCGTCGAACCGGGCCCCGCCTTGTGTTCGGGACCGTTGTCGGCACAGAACCAGAGCATCGTGTTCTCGGCGATGCCGAGGTCGCGCAGTTCCTTCCGCAGGCGGGCCACCTGCTCGTCCATGGCCGTCAGGCACCCGTAGTAATGCCGCTCCTTTTCGCTCGCGACGCCCTGGTACATGGCAAGGTGGGTCGGCCCGGCCAGGACCGGCTCGTGAGGGGTGTGGAACCAGATAACCGCCAGGAACGGTTTCCGACTCTTGGCTACCTCGCGGATGAAGGGGATGGCCCGGTCCATGACGATGCGCGAATCGTCTCCCTCCAGGTTGTCGGTTACTTTCTTTCCGGGGCCGGTCCAGTAGGAGGTGCCGTACGGCTGGTCGGAGCCGGGGCTGAGCATGGGGTTCCACGTTGGGACTTTGGCCTCGGTCGAGAAACAGACGTCGAATCCGTTGTCCCACGGCGGCGAATAGTGGGCCACGCCTTTCGGTCCCCCGCGGTTCGATTCCGTCTCGGTCTTCGTCAGCGTTCCCAGATGCCACTTGCCGAAGTGGCCGGTCGCGTAGCCCTGCGTCTTGAGCGCCTCGGCCAACGTCACCTCCTCCGGCCGCATGTGTCCGACGTTGGCGAACGTGATGCCGTACCGGTACGGGTGCCGTCCGGTGACCGCGCTGCCGCGCGTCGGCGAACACACCGGCGCCCCGGAATAGAACCGGTTGAAGCGCAGGCCCGCACGCGCCATCGCATCGAGGGCAGGAGTCTTCAAGACCTTGTGGCCGTTGTAGCCGGTGTCGCCCCAGCCCTGGTCGTCGGTCATGGCCAGGATCACGTTAGGCCGGTCGTGCGGCGCCGCACCTTCAGGCCGCCCGGCGCGGGCGGCGCAGGCGGGGCCGGCCAGCGCGGCCGACGCCACCGACGCAAGGAACGAACGGCGGGTCATCTCAGCCATCTGCCTCTCCTTTCGAGTCCGGTCCGACGAGCGGCACGAAGCGGCACGGGCAGAACTCGCGGCGCGCGAGGTCCTCGCCCCGTTTCGACAGTTCCACGAGAATCTGCGATCCCCACCCGCCCACCGGCGTAACGAGGATGCCGCCGTCGGCCAACTGCTCGATCCA
>DATKXP010000459.1:0-3243 GCA_035529015.1 Phycisphaerae bacterium
CGCCCCGCGGGAAGTGGCGTTGCAGGATCAGTACCGGTTGTACCGGTCCCCCTCGCGGTCAACATGCTGGTCGAGGAGGTCGGCATAGAAGGCGCCGGTGGTCTCGTTGTACCACCATCCTCCGTCGGCATCGCCGGGAGGGAAACGGTCGCCGGCGGCGGCCGCAGCGCGGATGGCGCGGCTGGTGCTGATGGGGTTCGGAGGCATCTGTTCCAGGTAGCGTCCGAAGCGGAATTCGTCCGTTCGGGTGCCGTTGACCTGCCCGGCGGCGTTGGTGTACTTGGTCATCTGATCGGGGAAGTCGGCGGCCGTCGGCAGCCCGTTGTGCTGGTTCCGGTAGACCTCGAGTTGGGCGCGGATCTTCGAGAGGTTCTCCTTGAGGTTGGTCTCGCGCGAGATGGTGGTTACGTCGGTCATGCTCGGGACCACGATGGCGGCAAGGATCCCGAGGAGGATGACGACGATGAGGATTTCGACAAGCGTGAACGCCGATCTGGCCCGGACCATAGTCTACCCCTAGCCTTCAGGCGTCGCTTTCTCGGCCGTCGGTACGGAGCCTGGGTCCATCAGACAGCATGCCTGAAGACACAGGCAAGTCAAGTCCGAGCGCCCCCCCACCAAGCGCAGCACGCCAAGCGCATGCTAAGTGCCTCATTCAAAAGGGGTTACGTCCGAAGCGCAGAAACGCGCTGCATCCCGGATCACCCCCTTGTTGCCCCAACACGCCGGAAAACTGCCCGAAAAAAGCGCCGGCCCGCTATGCCGGAATCTCCTTGGGCACGCCGCCCGTTCGGTATAGGATTGTTCCTCTAATCGACAATAAGGAGCGGGCGGATGGAGACTTTCTGGAAGAACACCGTCGGCGGGTTCTCAGGGCCGGCCGAGGGCAAGGCGGCCGCGCAACTCGCCCAGGCCCTCTCCCAGGCCACAGGCGCCGAGGTGTACGCCGATTCGGTCGCGGCCGAAGGCGGAGGCGTGCTTGCGCTGGCGCGGCGGGGACTGGAGAAGTTCATCCTTCTTGCCCACCCGCAGGAACCGGTTGGCGGTCTGCGAGTCTCGTTCGTGTTTCAGGGCGAGTGCCGCCGAAAGACGCTTCCGTTCGGCAAGGTGCGGCTCCTCGAAGCCCCCGCGGACAGCGTCAACGCGGCCGCCCTGCGCAAAGCCCTGCCCTGGACGGCGCCTCAGCCGATAGCCGGGCGGCCGTCGATCGGGTTGGGCGACCGCCTCGGCCTGGCGACGCCGGGGCACGTCCGGGCCGTCCGTGGGACGGGCTACGTCCCGGTGCTCGCCCAGCAGTCGATCCGCGAGATGACGCGGACCCGCCGCTCGCCTGCGGACGTGATGAACGACGCCACCTGGGGCGTCTTTCAGACGGGGTTCAGGACGGGGTTCGGGTCCGACGCCGACCACCTGAAGACGGCCGACGACATCGACCGCTGCGCCGACGCCGGGTTCACCTTCTATACGATCGACCCCGGCGACCATGTGGATGACGGAGCCGACGCGGCGGACGCCGGCGCGCTGGCCGAGGCGTTCGAGGTCCTGCCGTGGGACACGCTTGAGGCAACGGCGGCCGATACCGTCGCGCAGTACGTCGGGAAGCAGGTTGCGCTGGAGAGCGGGACGACGGTTGCCCTCGACCTGGCTGCCCTTCACCGGGCCTCCGTCAAGTACGGCCGGGCGGTCGCGCACACGGCGGCCCTGTATCGGCACCTCGTTGCGAAACTCGGCGAGGGGACGTTCGAACTGGAGGTCTCGGTCGATGAGACCGAGACGCCGACGTCGGCGGCCGAGCACTACTGGGTGGCGAGCGAACTCGCGCGCCTGGGCGTCGAGTGGGTCAGCCTGGCGCCGCGGTTCGTCGGCCGCTTCGAGAAAGGGGTCGATTACATCGGCGACCTGGCCCAACTGGAGCGGACGTTCGTGGATCACTTGGCCGTCGCGCGTGAGTTCGGCGACTATAAGATCAGCCTGCACTCGGGGAGCGACAAGTTCAGCGTCTACGCGATGGCGGCCAAACACGGCGGCCACCGGGTGCACGTCAAGACCGCCGGGACGAGTTACCTGGAGGCCCTGCGGGTGCTGGCGGTGCGGGAGCCGGGGCTGTTCCGCGAGATCCTCGCCTTCGCCCGCGAGCGGTACGAGACCGACAAGGCGACGTACCACGTCTCGGCCGATCTGGCCATGGTCCCCGCGCCGCAGGACCTGGCCGACGACGCGCTATCGACGCTGCTGGACCAGTTCGACGGACGCCAGGTGCTGCACGTGACGTACGGGTCGGTCCTGACGGCCGACGACGGCCGGCGGTTCCGCGGCCGGCTGCTCGAAGCCGTGAACACACACGAGGACCTGTACGCCGAGGTGCTCGAGAAGCACATCGGCCGGCACTTGGAAGCGTTTCTGAAAAAGGCGTCACGCTAAGCGGCCGCGACAAAGCCGCTTGCAACAAAGCGTCGCAGCGCTAGAATGCGGGGTCGTCCGCTGGTCGCGGGGACAACACGCAACGAAGGGAGACCATCGTGGCGAAACTACTCCTCAAGTCGTGCATGCCGACGTCCGGCGGGTGGCATGGTCATCCCGAAGGGTGACCATGTTCCGACCCCGCCCCGGCGCTACGGCTCCAGCAGCGACGGGTTTCGCCAACAGGAGAAGGTCAGATAGTGCGCATGGCCGAGGATGTCGTAACGCTTGCGGCGCCATCGTTTGATCGGCTGAACCATGGTCACCCTTCGGGATGACCATGCCACCCAAGTGGCGCCGCTTCTGGATAGCGCATGACGCCGGCCGCCGCATGGGCAACGGGTGACGAAGGGAGACCATCGTGGCCAAACTGCTCAGCAAATCGTGTATGCCGACGTCCGGTTACCGGCAGGTGGTGCCGGTGGCGAAGAAGCCGCTGGAGGTCCTCGGGTTCGGCCTCGCGAATCTGGCCGCCGGCAAGACGTGGACCTTCGACACGAAGTCCTGCGAATGGACGATCGTGATCCTCTCCGGCTCGGTGCGCGCTTTTCTGGGCAAAGACGAGTTGACGAGCGGGCCGCTGGGCTCGCGTGCGGGCGTCTTCGGCGGGGTGGCGGCGGCGGTTTACCTGCCGCCCAAGTGCAGGGGACGCATCGAGGCGCACGCGCCGGCGCAACTGGCCGTCTGTCAGGCGCTCTCGGAAACCGGTGCCGAGCCGACCGTCATCACGCCCGACGATGTCCGCACGAAAACGGTCGGCGTCCACAACTGGCAGAGGGAGGT
>DATKXP010000460.1:0-9653 GCA_035529015.1 Phycisphaerae bacterium
TCGACAACACCTTCGCCGCATACGACCCGCTGGATCCGATCAACACGGCACCTGCGGGTGGTTGGCGCTGGAGCGTCGGCGACGTCACCTACGACGGCGTGGTGGACTCCAACGACTACGACAAGATCGACAACGCCTTCACGCAACAGAGCGGTGCGCTCGGCTCGAACCTGGGCCTTCCTGTCCCGACGCCTGAGCCGGCCAGCCTGTTGCTGCTCGGCCTGGGCGCGGCGGCCTCTCTGGCTCGCAGGCGTCGCAGCCGGTAGGACGTCCCGGGGATCGGTACGTCCCCGGCAAAAACGGACAGTGGAACAAGGCCGGTCTGAAAAGAGCGGCCTTTTCTATTGCCCCTGCAGGCCGACGCCCCGGGGCAGCCGACGCGGCGCGGCGCCGGCCGCGTTTCCAAACGCGACGGCGCCGAAAGACGGCGTGCCATCCCCCTGCAACTCGACAAGAGCCCCCTCGGCAGTCGTGTCGTCGGTCTTCATGCAGTACTCGAGCGTCACGGAATTAGTAGGAGAAGAGAGGTTCCGGCAAAGGTATCCCTGATGGTCTGTTGTGTCGTAGACGCGGAGGCTCTGTTCCCCCCCCACAAGAGAAAGTGTCGACCACATTCATGGTCACGCCTTCTGGCGGCAGAGTGACATCCCAAGGCGGAGACGGAGGCGCCCCAGTAGGGTAATCTTCGAAACCCTCGTAAAGCAGAACGGCCGCCTCCGTCCGACCGATTGAAGCGCAGCAAGAAAGCAGGATAGTTGCCAACGCCACAGCCAAGTTCCTCGTGTTCCAGTGCTTCATTGTCGTCTCTCCTACGTGCCATGCGGTCCCAAAGAAAATGGGCCAAGCCGCTCGGTCCCTCCGAACGTGCCTGACCCGTCTACCCCTGTGCCCGGCCCCGCAGCCGGGTCTGTCGTCAGCGCACCAAAACAGGCCGCACCCGCTTCACGCAGGCACAGCCCCGGATGCCGGGCGCCCGGACGGGCCGGAGAAGCCTAACGCCCTGCACGTGAACGTGGACCTGGGCAACCTGATGGCCGACCGCATGGCGAAACTGAGCGCAGGGGCACCGGCGCCGGGCTGTCGGCCGTTGGGTGACTTTGGACCGAGCGCCAGAGACGCGCCAGAGGCCCCAGGACCAGGCAGGAGCGACGCAGACGGCGCACGAAGCCCAGCCCCCGCCTGGACGCCACCAGCGCGGTCCTGGCGGCGACGGCGACGATTGAACGATGGTAGTCAGACTCGGGCAAGTTGCACGCGGCGACTGAAGCGCCCGCGCGGTTCGTCAAAGGCTGGAGGGTCAGAACACATGAAAGCAGCCCAAATGCAGCGAAAGCAGGCCAAAAACCGACTGGGGCGGGGCCTCGGGCGTCCGTTCACGGCCGGTGATGGTCGTATCAATCGGCGCGGCTTGAACCGTGGACACTGGCACAAGGCGGTGATGCTCCGCGAGCAGATTGTAGAGATTTGCCTTTCGGCAATCTCCAAAGATGATAAGCGGACCTACATCGAGGCCCTTGCTGCTGAGCACCCCAGGGCGTTTGCGACGCTGATCGCCAAGATTCTGCCCGCCGAGGTCAAGGTGGAGGCTGCGGTTGACCTGACGGCGGCCATGCGTGATATGTCGGACGAGGAACTTGAGCGTCTGGCGCATGCGACGGGCGAGGAAGAAACGCTGAACGGGTAAGCGGCCGCGCAGCCGCTGAAACGGTCCGGGCGAGACGTTTTCGGCCACCTGCCTTTTCGTCGTTGCTCCGGGCCGGCCCGGGGGGAAAGGCAGGTGGAGCATGTCAAAGAACGATTCCCCATGCGACCTCGCCCGCGAGATCGCTCTCGCCGTGCACCGCCTTGTGGCGCAGCCCGACGACCTGCGCGAGTTCCGGAGGCAGACCGAGCCGTTCATGCCGGAAGCCGCCGAGTGGTGGCGGCAGCAGCAGGCGATGAAACGGCAGGCCAAGCGGACCTTGTGGGCATGGGCTGAGGCCATAGCCGACGAGCGGAAGGCTGTCGAGGCTGAGAAGGCGAAGCCCCGACTGACGGACCCCGAGCGCGCGCCGGGAAAAGACTGGCAATGGCTCAGCATCATTCTCGACCCCCGCGACCGGAACAGGGTGGAGGGTTGGTTCCCGTCCGAGGCCGTTGAAGCCCGTGCCTTCTTGTGCGAATTGTCCGAAACAACGCGGCTGTGGCCGGGACCGAATCCCTCGATGGCCGCCAAGTTCGCCCTCTTGGCCACGCTGCACGACCTATGCCTGCCGTACAGCCACAAAATCCTCGATTTCGGTGATGCGGTTGCCAAGGACAAAGATCAAGCCTGGTGGGCGTCAACCTGTGCCTGTTTTTGGTGCATCCCGGTAAAGAAAGGGGACGCCGAACGGCTGGACGCGCTCAAGGGATTTCTCGAAGAGGTAAAGGTGGCGCTTGCGGCGCACGGTCCGGGCGACACGCGGCGGCGCGGCGCGGATAAGGCAAAGGACGCTCGGATACTGCGGCAGATCGTGAAGGCTTTTCGGGAGTGGGGCCGCAAGGCAGGCCCTCCAGGGCGGAAGCCGGAAGACGTGCCCGAAGAAGAGCGTGACGCGGCCAGGAAAGCCCTGCTGCTGGCCGTCAAGAACCTGAGCCTCATCACGTGGGCGGAGGGGCAGTTCGGCTCCAGCGAAGGGGTGCGCATCGTCGGTAACGTTTTCGAGAAACTCAAGACCGCGGCGGCCGACCACGACCGGGGCGGCGACCTGGGCGGATACTGGAACTGGGTTCGGGACCTGACGCAAAAGCATCTTCCCGGCAATGTGTCGTTCCCCGACGAACTTGACCGTTGGGCGAACAGGTTGGACCAGGAAGCCCGTTCAGACAAGGAACGGCCACAATCCGCTATGACCGTTAAGAACATCATCGAAGTGGTCAGAGCGGTTTTACAGGAGGCGCGTCAGGACGAGACGTCTGAAGCGCAGCGTGATAAGGAGGGAAAGGGCACGCAGCCTGAGCCGAAGGTGGCCTTGAAGGAACCGTCGAAAATCGCTTTCGTAGCCTACTCCATGTACAAGAAATCCGGCATCACTCAGAAGGAGGTCGCCGAGAGCCTACTGGCGCAATTCAGAGAACTCTGCGAGAAGGGCATCATCGACGCCAAAAGGCGAACCACCATTGTGCAGGGAGACGTGGCAAAATGGTGTAAGGAGGTGCGGCAATGGCGGGAGGCGGGCAACTCGATGCCCTCTCCCGAAGAGTTCAGTGCCCCCGACACAGTGCAGCTCGTGGACCCTGACGTGCTGGACATGGGGCCGCGACAGGACCACCACACGCCTAGACAGCGCGCCAAGCGCGACGCCGACTCTATCGACGACTGGAACTGACGTAACCGCATAGCAGACTCACGCCCCAGCATCTCCGGGGCTTTCTCCTCAATCCCTGTTCTCCGTATGCGCAACGTAACTCCTTGCTGTGCATGAGTATGCGCGCGATATGCGCGCGTCCGGGTGAATATGCGCCGTCAGAAGGAGGGAGGAGCGGTCAATCAAGCCTGGAGGAAGTGCGGTGCAGGAACTACTGACGGCGGAAGAACTGGCAGTGAGGTTGAAGGTCAGGCCGGAAACGGTCAAGGCTTGGGCGAGAAGCGGGCGAATCCCTGTGATCCGCTTCTCGCGCAAGGTCCTGCGCTTCGACATCGAGGCGGTGAGCCGCACGATTGCAGAGCGGGGCCGAAGCGGGGAGGCAGAACGATGACTGACCAGACAACGCAGACGCCCCGATTGCTTCTGAGCGCCCGCGAGGGTGCCAGAGCACTGAGCGTTTCCGAGCGAACGCTTTGGGAACGCACGAAGACCGGCGAAATCCCCTGCGTGCGGATCGGCAGGCGCGTGCTGTACGACGTGCGCGATTTGGTTGCGTACATCGACCGGCAGAAGGGGGCGCAGCATGGCACCTCTTGAACTCGTGCTGTCGAGACTACCCGACGCCAAGCGGAACGGTCAAGGCTGGCATGCCCGGTGTCCTGCGCACGAGGATCGCAAGGCCAGCCTATCGGTCGCAGAAGGTGACGACGGACGGGTACTCCTTCACTGCTTCGCAGGGTGCTCCCTTGACGCCATTTGTGGAGCGCTCAACATCGCGAAGCGCGACCTGTTCCCATCGGACGGTTCAGGGAAGCAGACTGCGAAGCGGCGGCAGCGTGCTGCGCTCGCACGCCATGCCGTTGCGGTTGAGGCTTGGCGGATGGAACGGCAGCAGCATGAAGTCGCCGTAACCACGTGGAAGCGGGCCGGAGGTAAGGGGGCGCCCCCGGAGGAACCCAAGCAGCCGGTTTGCGACCGCTTGTGGGCGGACGATCTGACCGTGGAGGCCCTGGTGGTTCTCCTGGCCGACAACCCCCGCGGCCTGCTGGTGACCCGCGACGAACTGGCGCAATGGTTTGGCGCGTTCGACCGATACGCCCAGCGCCGCGGTGGTGACGCGCCCGCTTGGCTCAGGATGCACTACGCGCGGTCACTAATCATCGACCGTAAGACCGGGGACCGCCGAACGATCTATGTCCCGCGCGCGGCGGTGTGTCTGACCGGCGGGATTCAACCCGGCGTGCTGCGGCGGGCGCTCGGGGAGGAGCACGAGGACGATGGACTGGCCGCGCGGCTCTTGTTCGCACTTCCGCCGAGGCCCATTCGCCAATGGTCTGAAGCGGAGGTCTGCCCGGATCTGGTGGAGGTCGTGGGGCGAGTATTCGAGCGGCTTTATGACCTTGCGCCGCAAGAGGTCGAGGAGGGCGGTGGCTGGGTGCCGGCCATTATCAACCTTGGCCCCGAGGCCAAAGAGGCGTTCAAGGCATTCTATAACGAGCACGGGGCCGAGCAGAGGGAACTTGTTGGCACTCTCGCGGCAGCCTGGTCAAAACTCGAGGCGTATGCCGCCCGGCTGGCGCTAATTGTGCACTGTGTCCGCGTGGCCGACGGCGGACCGGGGCTTGACCCCTTCATCCTCGACGCGGCGAGTATCGAAGCCGGCGTTCGGCTTGTCCGGTGGTTCGGGAACGAAGCGCGGCGTGTTTACGGACTCTTGCACGAAGACGCGACCGAGCGCGAGCACCGTGAACTGATAGAGTTGATCGAGCGGCGCGGCGGGGCAATATCGGTCCGTGAACTGATGCGGGCTTCGCGGGCGTATCCGCAAGCCGAGGATGCCGGGGCCGCTCTCGATGCGCTGGTGGAGGCGGGGCTGGGCCGCTGGGAAACCGTGGAGCCTGGACCACAAGGTGGTCGCCCGAGCCGCTGCTTCAGCCTTGCGAAACGAGGCGCTGACAATACTGACTGATGACATAACCCTCGTTTCTGGACGTCAGGCGGGGTTTTGTCAGCGTCAGCGCGGAGAAGAAGTACCACAGAGTAGGGGGCTGACCATGAAGGAGGTGGTGACGTGGCAGGTCGTGTGACGACGTTTGAGCGGTTGCTCTCGGAGAGCGAAGCGATTGAGGCGCTGGGCCTGACGGACCGGCCGAACCCGAAGGGATCGCTGCGGTGGTTGATGCGGACGCGAAAAGTGGCTTACGTGCGGCTGGCGCGCGGCGTCCACGGTTTCCGCCGGAGCGACCTGGACGCGCTGATTCAGGCGAGCCGTGTATCCCCCGAGCGCGACTGAGAAAAAAACTGCTGTGCCATTTGACACACAGCCGAGTAGGGTGTATAATGCCTGTGTCAATCAGCACAAGGGCGAGCATGGCCAAGGGCAAGAGAGAGAACCTGAGTGAGCAGTTGCGGCGCTTCATTCGGGAGCGTGGCGAGAGCCTTGCGCAGATCGGCCGGGAGACGGGCGTCTCCCATACGGCGCTGAGCAGATTCCTGCGCCATGAGCGCGGCCTCTCCACGGCGTCACTCGACCGGCTGTGCAAGTACCTCGGCGTGGAACTGCGGAAGGTCCGGCGCAGAAAGGGAGCGTGAGCCATGGCAGGGAAACGAAACCCGACGGCCGTTTGGATCATCCGGCGCAAGGGCAAACGTGGCACGAGTTACCGTCTGCGATGGATTGACCCGCGAAGTGGCAAGTGGGCGTCTGAACCGTGCGGCCGGGACTTGGCCTATGCCCGAGCGCGGCGTGACCAGGTGAAGCAGGAACTGCGTGACGGGTTGGCCGGGAAACTGCCTGAGACGACCGTCTCGGAACTGGCCGACCGGCTCGACTCCCTCATGGCGGGCCGCAGCGTCTCGACGGTGAGCAAGACCAGGGACAGCCTGCACGCCCTTGAGGACCTGTGCGGGGCCATGCTGATCAGCAGCATCGACCGTGCCGCCGTGATGGACTTTCGGGCCAAGCGGCTGGCCAAGGGCCTGTCGCCGGCGACGGTCAACAAAGACTTGCGGCAGGTTCGGGCCGCGCTCTCCTATGCAGTGGACGCGGGGCTGCTGAGGGCGAACCCCCTTCTGCGGTGGCGGGGTCTGATGCTTCCTGAGCCTGAGAAGCAGGTGCGCGTGGTTGAGGAAAACGAGTTTGCCAAGTTGCTTGAGGCGTGCGAGAATCCCTCCCTGCGGGCGCTGCTGGTGGTGGCGTACCGGCAGGGGCTGCGGCGGAAGGAACTTGCCAACCTGCGGTGGGCGGCTGTGGACCTTGAGCGGCGGGTTCTGCACGTGGTCAACGTGACAGACGCCGCGGAATTGACCAAGTCCCGCCGGAACCGCAGCCTGCCCATGCACCCGGACGTGCACGCCACGCTCACGGAACTGGCCACGCAGGTGCCGAGCCGCATTGACGGCGGCAGGATCGTGCCGGTGACGCCGTATGCGTTCACGTGGCCCGATGGTCAGCCTTTCAAGGCCGACTGGCTGACGCACTGGTTTGCGGGGTTGGTCGAGAGGGCAGGGGTAGCGCACTGCACGCTGCATGACCTGCGGCGCTCGTTCAGCACGCTGGCGCAGCGGGCGGGCGTGGATCGGCACGTGGTCAAGGACCTGGGCGGCTGGTCAACGGTGGGCGTCGTGGAGAAGCACTACAGCGGGGATATTTCCCTTGTGTACCGGGCGGCGATGGACCGGATTGCGGGGGTGAAAACGGCCTGATTCGGGGGCGCGCGCAGCCGAATACCTGCCCAAGTGAGGTTTCGGCGTTTGGCTAAAAAGGCGTAAACCCTTGTGGCACAAGAGGTTGGGCGAGTGGCGGAACGGCAGACGCTGGGGACTTAAAATCCCCTGGGCCATCGGCCCATGAGGGTTCGACTCCCTCCTCGCCCACCATGACAGGTCGTGACTTGCCTGCGCAAGTGGTCGCTTTCTCTAAGGCTTGCGCGCCTCGGCCCTTCCGGCCTTTCGAGCCGGGTTCTTGGCGAGTTATGACAGGTGAGGGCGCCCCGGGCAACCTGCACGCTGCAAATGCGCTGCGCGCGGGACGGCCCTCAGTCGCCCCTGCGGGGCTCTGGCCTCTCGGCCATCCACGCCACCACGGGCTGGCGGCCCGTGGCTACAGTCCAATCGTGCCTGACGGCACGGACGGCCCGGCACAAACCGGGGATGAGTCAGCGGGCGAGGGGCTTGCAAAGCGGCGGCCGGCGGGTACAATGCTGTGTCGGAGGATTGCTGTCGTCTCTGGTGACGAGGAGAGACCGAATGAGTCGCAGGGCGCTATTGGGCATGGTTCTGCTTGTGGTGACGGCCGGATTGGGGGTCTGGGCGTTTGGGGCGGCGGGCCAGCCGGACGCGAAGGACAAGGAACTGTTCGACGAGGCGGACCGGTTCGTCGAGATCCTCCGTCTCGTGCAGAAGCAGTACGTGCACGAGGTGGAGACGAAGCAACTGTTCCGCGACGCCATCGACGGCATGCTTCGTGGTCTCGACCCGTTCTCGAACTACATCCCCAAGGACGAACTGTCGGAGTTTACGAAGTCCACGCGGGGCAAGTTCGGCGGCATCGGCATTCAGATCGGGATGCGCCGGGGCCTGCTCACGGTCATCAGCCCGCTGGAGGACACGCCCGCTTACCGGGCGGGGGTGCAGGCCGGCGACATGATCGGGGAGATCGACGGCAAGAGCACCGACGGGATCCGGCTCGACGAGGCCGTCAAGATCCTGACCGGCGATCCGGGAACCAAGGTCACGATGAAGGTCCGCCACATGACGGGCGGGGTGGAGGAGATCACCATCACGCGCGCCATGATCGAAGTCCACACCGTCAAGGGCGCCCGCCGCGGCGAGGACCAGGAGTGGGTGTACATGCTGGACGAGGAGAAGAAAATCGGGTACGTCCGGGTCACCAGTTTCGTGGAGAACTCGGTGGCCGATCTTCGCAAGGCGCTCGACACCCTCGAAAAGGAGGGGATGAAGGCGCTCATCCTGGATCTGCGGTTCGACCCCGGCGGCATCCTCAAGACCGCCGTCGAAATGGCCGACCTGTTCCTGCCCGAGGGCGTCATCGTCAAGACCAAGGGCCGCACGACCCCCTACTGGGAGGCCACGGCGACCAAGGACGGCACGCTTCCCTACTTCCCCATGGTCGTGCTCGTCAACCAGTTCAGCGCCAGCGCCAGCGAGATCGTTTCCGGCGCGCTTCAGGACCATCACCGGGCGATCATCGTCGGCGAGCGGACCTTCGGCAAGGGAAGCGTCCAGAACGTCATTCCGCTCCGGGGCGAGGAAAGCGCCCTGAAACTGACGACCAGCAAGTACTACATGCCGAGCGGCCGCAGCATCCACCGCGAGGATGACATGACCGACGACGGTGAATGGGGAGTGGTTCCGGACATCGCTGTGCCGATGACGCCGGAGGAATACGTCGGCATCATCCGGGCCCGCCAGGAAGCCGAGGTGATCCGCAACAACGGCGAGGTGGAGCCGAAGGACGATTCGTCCAAGACCGAGGAGCCGAAAAAGGATGAGAGCGGCGCGGCGAAGCCCGAGTCGCCGTCCCCGTTGCCCAAACCGGAGAGTGAGAAGAAGGGCGACGAGCCGGCGGTTCCCGGCGCGGCGCTCGAGACAGAGCCGGGAACGAGTCCGGCCAAGCCGGTCGTGGACCGGCAGCTCCAGCGGGCCCTCGACGTCATTCGGAGTATGGAGGTCATCGAGAAGTACCTGAAGAAAGCCGCGTAGCCTTACCGGCAGCGCCATGGCATGAAGA
The DNA here is from genome assembly GCA_035529015.1 of Phycisphaerae bacterium. GTDB lineage: Bacteria > Planctomycetota > Phycisphaerae > FEN-1346 > FEN-1346 > JAUVZF01. Next base: position 9,082 of record DATKXP010000460.1, read on the forward strand.
TCCTGGGCATCGAAACGTCGTGTGACGAAACGTGTGCGGCGGTCGTGGAAGACGGCCGCCGCGTTCTTTCCAGCGTCGTCGCGTCGCAGATGGATCTGCACCGCAAGTATGGCGGTGTGGTTCCGGAGATTGCCTCGCGGGCGCACCTGGAAGCGCTCGTGCCGGTGGTCGGCGAGGCGCTCGACGTGGCCGCGGTGGGCGTCGGGGAGATCGATGCGGTTGCGGTCGTCCATCGGCCTGGGCTGATCGGATCGCTCCTGCTGGGTGTGACGGCCGCCAAGACGCTGGCCTGGCTGCACGACCGGCCGCTGGTCGGCATCGATCACGTCGAGAGCCACATCTACGCGGCGTGTCTGGAGCGGGAGGCGTTGCCGTTCCCGTGCGTCGGGCTGATCGTTTCGGGCGGACACACGAGCCTTTACGCGTGCGAGGGGCCTCGCTCGCAGACGCTCCTGGGCGCCACGACCGATGACGCGGCGGGCGAAGCCTTCGACAAAGTGGCCAGCATTCTGGGTCTTGGGTATCCGGGTGGGCCGAGCATCGACAAGGCGTCGGCGCGGGGCTCGCCGAAG
>DATKXP010000461.1:0-9785 GCA_035529015.1 Phycisphaerae bacterium
TCGACAACACCTTCGCCGCATACGACCCGCTGGATCCGATCAACACGGCACCTGCGGGTGGTTGGCGCTGGAGCGTCGGCGACGTCACCTACGACGGCGTGGTGGACTCCAACGACTACGACAAGATCGACAACGCCTTCAAGCAGCAGACCGGTGGGCTCGGCTCGAGCCTCGGCCTTCCGGTCCCGACGCCTGAGCCGGCCACGATGCTGCTGCTTGGGTTGGGTGCGGCTGTCGCGATCGTTCGCAAACGCCGCAGCCGGTAGGACTTCCCGGGGGTCCGCACGACCCCGGCGACGATTGGCAGTAGAAAAAGGCCGCTCCTCTCGGAGCGGCCTTTTCTATTGCAGTGGGAGGGTCCGAGCCAGCGGCAGGTCACCCGACCCACCGCGCAAAATGCCTTTGTGGCGTTGCAGGTTCAGGGCGTGACCGGGCCAGGCTGCCGCAGGTCGTAACAGTAGATGCCCAAGGCGCCGCGGATGAACAGGCGCCCGTCCACAACCGGGTACACCATCGGTATCTCATAACTGGTCGTGGGCCAATGCGGAAGAGCAAAGGTGCCGCCGAACGGGGTGACCCGCGCGCCCGCAAGGCGGAAGGTGTAGAAGTCGGTCTTGCAGTGCCAGTTGTCGCGCATGGCCACCAGCAGGTCGTCGGCGGCGACGAAGGTCGGCGCGCCCCAGTCGACCGGCACCGTCGCTCCCTCGCCACCGCACACCTCCTGGACAACCTTACCCGTGGCGAGTTCGACGACGACCAGGTACGGCCGCTTGCCGCTCGTATCGGCCCGCCCGCCGTTCGCGAAAGCGACGTGGCACTCCTCGAGTCCGACAATCGAGCCGTTGCCCGCCGAGTGCACGGGATAGTGATACCTGTCGGCGGGAAGGTCCCACACCTTGGCCGCGCCGCCGGCCGACAGGCGGTAGCAGGCGACCTGGTGCCGCGGCAAAGACAATCACCGCCCAAAGACCGCGCCGCAGGTACCCGCGCCCGCCGAGGTGTCTTGCTCCTGGCATCCCCATGATGCCTCCTCCGCAAACGAGTTCGCCCTTTCAGACACCGGAAACAGCCCGGCTGCATGGCGGCTTACTCTATAACCCGGCAGGCGTCTCCACAAGCGTCGCAATCAGCGGACGCCACGAGCGAGCGGCTACCGTCGAGCCGTGGCAATGTTCCTTACCTCGGGCGTGGCATTGGATCAGGCTTCTCGTGTGGCCGGAGATGCATAAGGAGACGGGGATGAGAACCGCGAGTGTGGCGTTGGTTCTTGGCGTTGCGGCCGTCTGCCCCCGGCCAAGTCATCGCTGCTCGAGTACCCCGAACGTGTGGATCGTCACCTGGCGGTAGGTCTCTCCCGGCCGCAGGACCGTCGAAGGAAACGCGGGTCGGTTCGGCGAGTCGGGAAAGTGCTGCGTTTCCAGGCAGACGCCGTGGTACGGCCCGTATTCCTTGCCGCCGGCCTTGAACCGGTTGCTCAGGTGTTTGGCCGTGTACACCTGGACGCCCGGCTGGGTCGTGTGGACCTCCATGACGCGTCCGCTCGTAGGCTCGACCACGCGAGCGGCAAGCGACAGCCGCTCGCCGTCCTTCTTGTTCAAGACGTAGCAGTGGTCGTAATTGCGGTCTTCGACCTGGTCGATGCGGGAGCCGATGGTCTTGGGCTCGGTGAAGTCCATCGGCGTGCCCTTGACGCTCTTCAGTTGACCGAGCGGGATCTTCTGTTTGTCGGCCGGCAGGTACCGGTCGGCGTTCAGCGTGAGGACGTGCCCGAGGACGTCGCCGGAACCTGCGCCCGCGAGGTTCCAGTAGGCGTGGTTGGTAAGGTTGACGAGGGTGGGCTTATCGGTCCGCGCCTCGTACGCCATCCTGAGTTCGTTCGCCTCGGTCAGGGTGTACGTGACCTTGACGGCAAGCGTGCCGGGGTATCCTTCGTGGCCGTCGGGGCTGGTGTGGTTGAGTTCAACGCCGACGCTGTCGGACTCCCGGACGGGCCGGGCATCCCAGACGAGCTTCTGGAAGCCCACCCTGCCGCCGTGGATGTGGTTCTTGCCAGCGTTGGGCGTCAGCGCATACTCAACGCCGTCAAGGGTGAACGCCGCGCCGGCGATTCGGTTGGCGTAGCGGCCCACAACCGAGCCGAACAGCGGATGGCCGCGCAGGTAATCCTCAAACGTGTCCAGATAGAGCGTCACGTTGGCGAGGCGTCCCTGGCGGTCGGGGACCTTCACGGCGGTCAGCGTCGCGCCGTAGGTCATGACCTCGGCCTGCAGGCCGTGCGAGTTCGTGAGCGTGTAGCGATCGACGGCCGTGCCGTCGGGCATCCGTCCGAAAGCCGACTTGACCACCGACGGCGACGCGGCAGCGCCTTCGGCAACAGCCGTCGCCGCGACGAGCATCGCCAATGCAGTAGCCACGTTCGCGATTCGCAAGAGCATGCTCATGGGACCTCCTTCATGCGACGGGTGGAAGCGGTCTCGCGTGTCTCGATCCACGCCCCGATGTTGGCCCGTTCGGTTGCCTCCATGGCCCGGCGTTTGGCGAGGAAGCGGTCGTAACGGGCCAGTTCGGCGGCCGACCAGGCGTGGTGCTCGCGGAATTCGCCGCAGTACGGCACCAGCAGGTCGATCCAGCACGCGATCCTGGCCATCTCTTCGCGCGAGAGATTCACGTCGTTGTGGCGCTTCTCGAGCATGGTCAGTAACTTGCTCGTGGCGGCGCCCCGGTGGCGTGGCGGCAGCATCGACGGCTCCGACATGCTGTCGATCCAGTTCACGACCGGGTGGTTCCAGTCGCCGTCGGTCCCCCGCGTGTGCGTCAGCGCCAGGTAGGCCCGGCTGAACCTGCGCTTGGTCTTGGCCACCTCGACCCCTTCTCCGGAAAGGCTGAACGGCTTGTCCTTCGCCCCGGTGTGGCAGCGGATGCAATGGCGGTCCAGGATCGGCTGGACCTCGTTGTCGAAACTGAATCCGCGCGGCGGGCCGTAGAAGGGCTTGAGTTTCTGTGGAGCGGCCGCCAGCGCCGTTGAGACGCGGCGGCCGGCGAGCGGGGCAGCGCTGGCCGGCTCGTGGCAGCCGACGCACGACTGCTTCTCGCCGGGCATCAGCACCGTCCAACTCCGCATGGTCTGCACGGCCCGGTCCCGTGAGTCGAGGGCCTGGAAATAGATCGGCGTGCGGGCCGGCACCTCGAACAACGCCGAGCCGTCGTCGTGGACCCGGGCGCTGCCGAGCACGACCTTCACGTCCCATGACCCGTGCCCGACCGCCACCGGCGTCCAGACGGTGCTCGCGCCCCCCTTGCCCCGGTGGTCGAGCCTGCCGATGGACGCGGCCTGGTACTCGACGGCCACGACGCGAAGGCGTTTGATCGTCCCGCGTGGGATGTCCTTCAGGCCCGGACCTTCGTAAACATCCTGCAGGTACACCGTGCCGGTCGTCTGGCGGTAGTCCGGCAGGTCCGGCCGCCGGTGCGGATGCGGGCGCGGAGCCAGCGGGACGATCTGCTTGCAGCCGATGCCCGCGCCGGGTTCCCGGCCCTCGACGAGCAGTTCGCGCCGCCCGTCTGCGCAGGCGAAGTAGATGTTGAAGCGGCCGAGGTCGCCGTCCGGCGTCGGCAGCGCAAGGGTGGCCAGGAACCGGTGCTCGTCCAGCGGATAGGGATGCTGGAACTGGTTGCCGCCCTCGCCGTACTTGTCCTTGCGGACGGGCTCGGTGCGACGTATCGGGGCAACGAGTTGCACGCCGCTGGCCTCCTGGCGCCCTTTGGCGGGATCGATGATGCCGAGTTTGCCCGCGGCCGGGCGATGGTGACCTGTCACGATCGCCACGATCTTCGTGCTGCCGGGCACTTTGCGCGCGTGCACGATGTTCGTCGGGAACCATGACGTCGCACCGTAGCACTCGCGCTGCTCCGTGCCGTCGGGGTTCATGTGGAACAGCGGTTGCGGATAGATCTGCCCGCGATCGACGTACTCCCAACGCGTGTACAGGACGCGGCCGTCGTCGGTGACCGTCGGGAAGATCGTATGGACCTGGTCGAATCCGACGCGCCGCATGAAGCGTCCGCGGCCGTCCATCAGGTAGAAGTTGCTAACCGGATTCACGTTGCAGGGCACGGTCTGGAAGCACCGCGTCGAGTTGAACAGGATGCCGCCGCCCGGCAGATAGACGCCCTCGTAGTCGGCAAAGCCCAGGCCGTGCGTCAGTTGGCGCACCTCCTGCGTGGCGGCGTCCATCTCGTAGAGGTGCAGGTCGTCGTCGTCCATGGATTTCTTCCAGGCGAACAGAACGCGCCCGCCGTCGTAGGACACGTCCGGGTCGCGAAGGAAGCCCTTGGGATCGTCGATGAGCGTCCGGACCTTGCCGTAAACGCCAGCCTCGCCCCCCGCCGCTGGGTCGCCCGTTCCGCCCCCATCACCCAGTTCCAGGACATTGAGTGACGAGCCGGGCAGAAAGCCGCCCCGGCTGCCGGGCGAGTCCGAAAGGCCCTCGGTGTACTTCCAACTCCCGCGGTTGAAGCGGTGCTGGGTAAAGACGAAGCGACGCCACCGTGCCAGCAGCGGCTGCAGGCGCATCGCGCGGCGACGTTCGCACGCCCGAAGGTACAGATCCAGCCAGCGCGGATCGCTCCCGGGCGGAGCCGCGCGCGCAAGGGCGGCCGCCTCGGCACGCATCGCTTCCCCGCCATCGCCCAGTTCAGCCAGCACGCGGTCGATCATCCGCCGTTCGACAACCGAGTCGGTGTCGCTCACGAAGCACGTCAGTTTCTCAAGGACGGGGGCGTCGAGCACGGACTCCGGCGCCTGCAGATGCTTCTGCCGCCACCGCTCCTTCTCGGCCTCCAAGACTTGCGGCAGCGGAACGCTCATGTAATCCTGGAGCATCCAGTCGCGGACGATCGACTCCTTTGACGCGGCGGCGTGCCACGCCCTCGAAGGCGCAGCACAGACAGCGAGGAAGCCCAACGCAACCGCCAGTTTCGCCGTCCGCGAGAGCACGGTCATGGGACCTCCTTCGCAGGACCAGCGGAAGTCGCCGTCTTTCACGTTGGACTCCACAGGGATGTCCGATTATGCTCTAGCGGGTCCGGAACTGCAAGTACCCGGCGATGCCCCGACGGGCTTACTCGGGTGCGCCAACGTGTGACGTCATGTCCGGAGGACGGCGGCACATGAACCGCAGGGAGATGCTCGTGTCGGTCGGCGGTGGTGTCTCGGCCGCCTTGCTTACGGCGGCGGCGCGCGGTGCGCCGGCACCCAAGACCACGGCCGTGGGCGTCTGTATCCACTCCTACATGATCCGCCCGAAGGTCGAGCGATTGCGCGGCAATGCCGGCGCCATTACGGATCCGCCGGCGTTTCTCGAACACTGTCACCGGCTGGGCGCGGGCGGCATTCAGATCGGCATCGGCGTGCGGGATGAGTCCTACACTGCGCGGCTCCGAAAACGGGCCGAGGCCTATGGGATGTACGTTGAGGGCACGGCTGGCCTGCCGCGCGAGGAGAAGGACGTCGCCCGGTTCGAGGCGACCGTTCGGACGGCGAAGGCGGCCGGCGCGAGCGTCGTTCGCACCGTCATGATGCCCGGTCGGCGGTACGAGCAGTTCGACTCGGCTGACGCGTTCCGCCAGGCGGTCGAGCGGGGACGGAAGTCGCTCGAGTTGGCTGAGCCCGTTGCGGCGCGGCACAAGGTGCACCTTGCCATCGAGAACCACAAGGATCAGCGCGCGGGCGAGCGGCTGGCGGTCCTTAGGCACATCAGCAGCGAGTACGTCGGCATGTGCGTGGACACGGCCAACAGCATCGTCCTGCTCGAGGACCCGATGGAGGTCGTCCGGGCGTACGCCCCCTGGGCACGGGCGGTGCACCTGAAAGACCAGCGGTTTCGCGAATGCGAGGACGGGTTCCTGGCGGCCGACGTGCCGCTGGGCGACGGGGTGCTTGACCTTGCCGAGATGGTCCGCGTCCTGCGAGAGGCGAGGCCCCAGGTCCGGTTCAGCATCGAGATACACACGCGCGACGCGCTCAAGGTCCCGTGCCTGACGCCGACGTACTGGGCGGCGATGGCCGACGTACCGGCCCGTGACCTGGCCCGCGCGCTTCAGATGGTCCGCGCCAAGGCGTCGCCGGAGCCCTTCGTGCAGGTGAGCGGAATGCCGCTTGAGAAGCAGTTGGAGTTGGAGGAGGCCAACGTCCGGAGGTCCCTGGCGTTTGCTCGGGACCGTCTGGGATTGTGATCGTTCATCGGGCCGTCAAGGCAAAGGGAGGTTATGATGCCGAAGATCACACGTCGAGGTTTCCTGGCCGGGGCAATCGCCACGGGTACGGCCGCCTTCGCGGCCCCGCAGACCTTGTTTGCCGGCGCCGTGCCGAAGGTCACGAAGGGAACGGACCTCGTGACGCTCGGCAAGAGCGGCCTCAAGCCCACGCTCCTTGGCATCGGCACGGGGACGCGCGGCGGCAGCGAGCAGTTGGCCATCGGCCAGGCCGAGTTCACGAAGATGGTTCGCCACGCGCTGGACCGCGGCATCCGGTACATCGACACGGCCGACAGGTACCAGACGCATCTGTTTGTCCGCCTGGCGCTGAAGGGCGTTCCGCGCGAGCGGTACTTCATTCAGACGAAGACCCCTGCGCGTCATCCCGAGGTGGCCAAGGCCGACATCAACCGCTTCCGCCGCGAACTGGGGGTGGACACCATCGACTCGCTCCTCATGCACTGCATGACCAAAGAGAGTTGGCCCACGGACATGCGGCCGGTGATGGACGAACTCCTGAAGGCGAAGGAGCGCGGGCACGTCAAGGCCGTCGGCATCTCGTGCCACGGCTTTGCGCCGCTGGCGGCAGCGGTCGGTTGTGACTGGTGCGACATTCAACTCGCCCGGATCAATCCCTTCGGCGTCCAGATGGACGGGGAGCCCGATAAGGTGTCCGCCGAACTCAAAAAGATGCACGCCAAGGGGCGTGGCGTCATCGGCATGAAGGTCTTCGGCGAGACCGGATACGACGGACCCGGGAAGCGGCTCCAGGCCCTGCGGTACGTCCTCGGGCTGGGCTGCGTCGATTGCTTCACCATCGGGTTCGTGAGCGCGAAGCAGATTGACGAGACGCTCGGCCTGATTGAGACGGCGGGTCAAGCCTCTGTCGGTTGGCTGCGGGCGCCACAGGTCGGCGAGGCTGCCGCCTAAGCGGGGTCATGTAAGTTCTTTGCGGTCGATGCGCGGCGGGTCTCCGTACCCGCCGCGACATGGCGGTCGCAAGCGCGGTGGGTACGGAGACCCACCGCGCAAGACTTACGTAAGTCCGCTTAGTCGTCCGCTCAGCGGTCTGCCGCCTGGCGCGGAGTGCCGCGAAGGGGTGGTGCAGAACACCGCCGGATCGTATACTTGTGTCGCGCGCCGGGAGCGCGCATCGCGAATGAGCCGGAGGCAGCGGACCATTCAGGTCAGGGAGGAGTACTATGAGCACGACGCGTCGAAACTTTCTGAGGGCGGCGACCGCCGCCGGTGTGGCCATGAGCGGCTGCGCGAGTCTCGGAGCCGGGAAGAGCGGCAAGACGTACCGAACCGCCCTCGTGGGCAGCGGGTGGTGGGGCATGAATATCCTCCACACCGCCGTCGAGGCCGGTCAATCCCAGGTGGTCGCCCTGTGCGACGTGGATCCGAATCACCTGGACGCCGCCGCTGCCGACATCAGGAAACGGACGGGCGACGCTCCCCACAAGTACAAGGACTACCGCGAACTGCTCGAGAAGGAGAAGCCCGAGGTCGTCATCGTGGCCACGCCCGACCACTGGCACCCGCTGGTCATGATCGCGGCGGTCAAGGCCGGCGCCCACGTGTACGTCGAGAAACCGATCGGCCACACCGTGTACGAGGGCCGCGCCATGGTCAAGGCCGCTCGCGATGCCGACCGGGTCGTGCAGGTCGGGACGCACCGGCGCGTCTCGCCGCACAACATCTCGGCGATGGAGTTCCTGAAGGCGGGCAAACTCGGCAAGATCGGCATGGTCCGGGCCTTCGTGCATTACGGTGGCGGTCCGGGACAACCGACGCCCGACTCGGAGCCACCCAAGGGCCTGGACTGGGATTTCTGGTGCGGCCCCGCGCCGCTGCGCCCGTTCAACCGCCGCATGCACCCCAAGGGTTTCCGAGGCTTCCTCGACTATGCCAACGGCACGTTAGGCGACTGGGGCATTCACTGGATGGACCAGATCCTCTGGTGGACCGAGGAGAAGTACCCCCGGACGATCTCCTCTACGGGCGGCAGGCACATCAAGCAGGACAACACCGACGCACCGGATACCCAGACCGTGCAGTTTGAGTTCGAGTCGTTCACGGCCGAATGGGAACACCGGCAGTACGGCGCCAACAACGCCGAGAAGCACAACATCGGGTGCTACTTCTACGGCACCGAGGGAACGCTGCACCTCGGGTGGCTGGACGGCTGGACGTTCTACCCCTCCGGCCGAGGCCAGGCACCCGTCCACGTCGATCCGCAACTGCACAAACCCGACGACCAGAACATCCCCGAACTGTGGGCCGACTTCCTTAAGTGCATCCAGACCGGCGCCCGCCCGGCATGCGACATCGAGATCGGCCACCGTTCCACCAACATGAGCCTCCTGGGGATGCTCTCGCTGAAACTCGGCCGCAGCATCCGGTGGGATGGCCAGAAGCAGACTATCCTCGGCGACCCCGAGGCCAGCAAACTCTTGCGCCGCGAGTACCGCGCACCGTGGAAGTACCCGGAGATCGCCTAGTACTACTTTGTCAACTTCCCTCCGATCCGGGCGAGTGGTAGCGCGGCGGCCAATCCTGGCCGGTCCGCGACCAGGCTGCCTGCGCCCTGTGCGAGATAGCGGAGATGCCATGAGTGCAACGACATCCATCCGGCGTTCGGTGTGTACCTTGTTCGCGGCGGCACTCGCGTGCGCGGGGCCGTCGGCAGCCCGGGCCGAAGACGCGGCCGCGCCGGTCTCTGCCGCGCTCGAGACGGCCGCACGCATGGTCCGTGCAAGCGGCGCGCCGGGCGGCCTCTGCGCCGTCATCGGCAGCAAGGATGCCGACCTCGCGCTCGCGTTAGCCAGGCAGGGCCGGTTCGTGGTCCACTGTCTGTGCACGCAGCCGCAGCGCTGCAACACGATGCGCGAGGCGATTCGCTCCCGCGGCATGTACGGCACCGTGTCGGTGGGCGTGCTGGAGGAAGGGAGGCTCCCCTACACCGAGAACCTCATCAACATCGTGGTGGTCGATTCCTGCCCTGCGATGCTCAAGGACGGTTGCTCTCCGGAAGACGTGCTGCGGGTTCTGGCGCCGCTTGGCACGGCGTATTTCGGCGGAGCCTCGGGCGCTTCTGATGCAACCACGTGGGCGAAGGGTCTCTCGGCCAGACTTCGGTCGTTGGGAGCCGAGGATGTCTCCGTCGTCGAGGCAGGCGGCACGTGGGTCCGCGCCAGGAAGCCCTGGCCGCCGGACATCGATGAGTGGACCCACTACCTCCACGGGTCCGACGGCAACCCCGTCGCCCGGGATCGCGTTGTCGGCCCGCCGAAGCACTACCAATGGATCTCCGGGCCCCTGTGGCTGAGGTCGCATGAGACCGATTCGAGCGTCAGCACGCTCGTGACGGCTCGCGGCCGTCTCTTCGCCGTCGTGGACGAGGCGCCCATCAGCCTGGTAGGTCAACACAGCCTTCCCGACAAGTGGTTCCTCGTGGCGCGCGACGCGTTCAACGGCGTCCTTCTCTGGAAGGTGCCCATCCGCCGCTGGGGATGGCGGGAATGGAA
>DATKXP010000462.1:0-7610 GCA_035529015.1 Phycisphaerae bacterium
GCGCAGATTGCTGGTGGCCTGGGAAGGCCACCAGCCGGACGTTGATGTAGGCCGGGGCGTGCCCCGGCAGGGGAAACACTCACCGCGCGGCGGCCTTCCCAGGCCGCCGCGGACGCCCGGCGGCGCAGATTGCTGGTGGCCTGGGAAGGCCACCAGCCGGAGGTTGATGTAGGCCGGGGCGTGCCCCGGCAGAGAACGAAGGAGCCAACCATGCTCGCCTACGTCGGACTCGGCATCGGCGCCGTCCTGGGCGTTCTTGCCTTCGCGGTCGGTGCCGAAGGCGCCGAGACCCCGGAGAACCTGGTCCGCAACCCCGCCTTCGCCCTCGGTGAGGGCGAGACCATCCGGCACTGGACCGTCTGGAAGCCCGCCTGGGAACGTGCTGCGTGCACGGTTCGCTGGAGCGACGGCGGACTGCTCGTCTCATCGCCCACCGAGCCTTACGGCGTCGGCGGTGTGCGGCAGCAAATCGACGGCATCGAGGGCGGCAAGGCCTACGCCGTGGAGGCCGTGTGCGACCTCACGGCCATCGCCTCGCCGCGCCGCTCCGTCATGGTGCGGCTGGGATGGCTCAAAGGGAAGAAGCCACTTCATCCCGCCGGCTGGCTCGTCCGCGGGCCCGTTCTCGAAGGCGGCGCCGCCACCTTCAGCGACGTCTTCATCGCCCCCGACGAGGCCGACGGCGCGCATCTGACGCTCGAAGTCAAGTGGCCCGGCGCCGGGTCGGTCCTCTGGAAGCGCGTGAGCCTGCGGCCGACCGAGCCGCCGAAGCCGCGCAAGGTCAAGATCGGGACCGTGTACCTGCGGCCGAAGAACTCGACGCCCGAGAAAAACCTCGACCTCTGGTGCGCCCAGATCGACGCCGCCGGCAAACTCGGACTCGACATCGTCTGCCTGTGCGAGGCCATCACGACGATCGGCACCGGCGCCAAACTCGAAGACCTCGCCAGGCCGATCCCCGGCCCCGACACCGAACGCCTCGGCGAGGCGGCACGCAGGAACAAACTCTGGGTCGTCGCCGGCCTGACGGAACGCGACGGCGGCCGCGTCTACAACACGGCCGTCCTCATCGACCGCGAAGGACGCCTCGCAGGCACGTACCGCAAGATTCACCTGCCGCGCGAGGAATGGAAGAAGGGCATCACGCCGGGCGACAAGTACCCCGTTTTCAAGACCGACTTCGGCCGCGTGGCCGTCATGATCTGCTACGACTGGTTCTTCCCGGAGGCGACCGAGGCGTTCGCCCTGCGGGGAGCGGAAATCCTCTTCGCCCCGACCTGGGGCAACACGCTGCCCGACGAGGACGGCCGCGTGGACGGCGAGACGACCTTCCGCGTCCGCGCTCGCGACAACGGCCTGTACCTCGTGCCGAGCGTCTACGACGGCCAGAGCATGGTCATCGATCCGCTCGGCCGCATCCTGGCCGCCAACGCGGGCAAGAGCGGTGTCTTCTGGGCCGAGGTGGACCTCGAGACGCGCGAGCGCCTCCGCTGGGTCGGCCACTGGGGCTCCATCGGTCCCCGCGACCGCATGCCCGAAACGTACGGCCTGCTCATGGAGACAAAGTAGCCAACGGCCGGGTGGCATGGCCACCCGATGTTGGGTGGCCATGATGCTGGTAGCGCGTTTGGGGCCCATGGCCACGCAAGCGTGGCCATGCCACCCGCGTTGCCGACAGGGACGAAGCAGCGAAAGGAGCGCGGCACGATGCGCAAGAGATTCCCGGTCATCCTCCTGGCGGCCCTGTGCGTGGTGTGGGCCTCGTCGCTTGCCGGTGCCGCCTGCACGGCCACCTTCACGGCCGACGCGAAGGGAACGTTTCCCAAGACGCTGACCATCGACGCGAAAACGAAGGTCCTGACGGTGAACCTGTCGGGTCTGCCGAAGGGCGCCACGATCTTTCGCGCCGACCTTCTGCTCAAGGATCTGCCGCCGCACACGAACGCGCCGCTGGAGCCGACGACCGTCTATCCCGACGGCCACCCCGAGAAGAGACTGCGGTTCGTCCCGCCGTGCTACCGGAGCCTCGACGCCCTCGGCGCCGTCCGCGCGGCCGCCGGGGCGGGGGAGCCCCTGCGCCTGAAGGTCGAGGTGACCCTCGCCGGCGTCGAGCGTCTGGAAGTCTCGTACCTTGAGGGCAGACCGAAGGCGGCGGCGATTCCGAAGGTGACGAATCTGAAGGTGGCGCACCGCGGCGGCCAGTCGCTCATCACCTTCACCGAGCCGCGCGTGAAGGCGTTTCCCGACTTCAAGACCGGCGCCGACGTCAAAGCGTTCCGCGACACTTCTCTGAAGGAGCGGCCGGGCCTGCGCTTCCGCATCTGGCGCGGGCCCGAGACGATCACCCCGAAGACGATTGCCAAGGCTCGTCTCGTGGGCGAGTGCGGCCCACTGACGTGCTGGAACGCCACCTACCATCAGGACAAGACGAACGGGGAACCACCCATCAGGTATCGCGTCACCGACCTGGGCGAACCCGTGCCGTGGGGCACCGGTATCTGGGCCCACAACCCGCGCCGCCAGGGCAGGGCGTACTATGCCGTGACGGTGGCCGACTCGGGCGAGGAGGATTTCGACGCCCTCGGCCCGGCCAACACGACGGCCGAGGCGGTCGAGGAGACCGTCGGCCCCGGCGTCCCCGTCCTCCAATGGATCGAGCAGCCCGAGACATGGCATTACCGTCAGGGCCCGCTCACGCGGCTCATCTACACGCGGTGGGAGGCGTTTCCCCGCAGTTCCACGCCATCGAACCCGATCGATTACCTCGTGGCGATGGGCGATGCGCCGCGGCCCGAGAAGCCCGTTAGCGAACCGCATCAGCGGGCGTTCCGCGTCGAGCCGGCCCCCGTCGGCCTGCACCTTCACTGCTGGGGAGGCAGCCTGAACGGCGGCTACGGCTGGTGGTACAACGCCCATCGCGGGGCGGTGCTCATCGCATCGAACCAGATCCCGTACGATTGGTGGACGGGCTACCACGCGCGGCGCGGCACGTCGAAGACGTGGGGCGATGACTGCGTGTACCCGTTCTCGATGATACGGACGTTCGCCTTTCTCGACTGGGCCGCGACGCAGTGGAAGGAGGCGCCCGAGAGCGTCCGTAACCACTGGCGGAAGTTGGACATGACCCGCGTGTTTGCGGCCGGCAACTCGATGGGCGGAGCGGGCGCGCCCATGTTTGCCGTCCGGTACGGCGACCGCATCGCCTGGTGCAACGCGTGGGTGGGCATCCACGTGCCGGCCATGAGCCCGCAGTTCAGGAACTCCTACGAGCAGTCGTACGGCCCGCCGGATGCAGCCGTCCGTATGGTCCACGACCGCAAGACCTCGCCGTGGGACTGGTTCAGTGACGTCTGGTGGCTGCGCACGCACGTCAAGGAGGAGACGGGCCTGGTCATCGCCTCGAACGGCAAGAACGACGGCGGCATCGGATGGCCGCAGGCCCACGCCTTCGCCCGGGCCCTCCAGGAGACCCGCCGGCCGCACATCTACAACTGGGGCGTCGGCGGGCACGGCACGCGGACGCTCATCGGCGCGAACGTGGATCTCGATGTCCGCACCGACCAGTCGCTGCCCGCCTTCACGAACGGCACCCTCGATGATCATATCGGGACCGCGACGCTCCGCCCGAAGATGGAAGTTGAGGCGGAGCGCAAACGCCTCCGCGACGAGGCCAAGAAGGCCGGCAGGAACCCCGACCACGTCACGGTCGATCCGTACGACGGCGACGCCGTCGGGGCCTGCAACGCGCACCTGTGGTGGGAGACCGACACCATCGTCGATGAAGCCGGCCGCTGGGAGATGACGGTCATCCTCAAGGACTCGGCGCCCAAGGATACGTGCCGCGTGGACCTGACCCCCCGACGCCTCCAGGCGTTTCGCACGCCCAAGGGCAAACGCTTCGCCTACACGGTCACCGACTCCGGGACGCAGAAGGCCCTCGGGAAGGGCACGGCGGCGGCCGACGAATACGACCTGCTGACGCTCGAGCAGATTCCGCTCGTCAAGGGTAAGAACCGCGTGCGGATTGTGCCGGCGAAGTAGTTGCGCGGCGGCAGGAGGGTGGCATGGCCACGCTTGCACGTGTTTAGCGCGGGTGGCACGGCAGCCCGAAGGGCGGCCGTGGGCACCTCGTGTCGAACACGGCCGCCCTTCGGGCTGCCATGCCACCCGGCACTCCCGTGGCGAGGCCGCCTGCCGATCAACCGGGCCAGGGACCGGTGTAGCCGGTGTCGGCCAGTTTCATCCCGTACAGGACGGCGAACAGGCGGAACTGCCGGGCGACGTTGCCGCAGAAGAGCAGATTGTGGTGCCCCTTCACCAGGCACGCGTCGGCGCGGTCGAGGATCTCGACCTCCACGTTCGTGGCGCACCCGCCGACCGGCGGCATCTCGTGCGATGTGACCACCCGCCCGGCGTACACGTCGAGCGTCGGCGGTTGGCCCGGATAGTAGTGGGCCATCGTGACCGGTTCGCCGCCTTTCCAGAAAACCTGGATAGCGCAACTGCCCTCGTTGCTATGGAGGAACCGGCGCAGCAGGAACGGCCGGTCGGGGCTCTCAGGCCCATCGAGCCTGGTCGCGCAGGTGCAGTGCGAGCCGAAGTAGTGGTTCTTCTCGGTCTCGTAGGCGGGATTGTGCTGGAACCCCGGCCGGCCGATCAGCCGTTGCCCGAGCATCTGGGTGTAGGCGGCGTTGAGATCGTTCTCGCAGGTGGCCGGAATGAGGTTATTGTTGAGGGCGGCGAAACTGAGGCACGGCTTTTCCATGCCACGGCGAAGGCACTTCATCGTCAGGGCGTCGGCCTCTTCCTCGGCCAGGAGCGCCTTGAGGCCGAGGTGGGCCCGGACGGCATTCTCCAGGGCCTTCTGCTCCAGGCCCCGCACTTCCCTGGCCCCGTCTGTGAAACGGGCGATCCACCGCCGGGCCGCCTTCTCGATCGTCGCGCCGCGGAAGGCCTCGGCGTACCGGCGGTACGGAATCACGCGGACACGGATGCCGAGAAAACCCTCGGTCGTCTCCCGCTCCTCCTTCGCTTCGGTGATGCTCAGCAGCACGCTTTGGGCCAGATGTTTTTTGGCGGCGATCATTCGCAGGCCTGACTCGATCGCCTCGAGATTGTCCAGCGACTGGATGAAGTACACCCCCGCCCGGCGATACTGGGTGATGGTCCCGTGCTTGACGCCAAGCCCGATGTAGAGAATGACCGGGACGCCGACCTTTTCCGCAGCCTTCAGAATCAGGTCCACCATGGGCAGGCTGCGGTTGTAGAACATGACCAGCAACAGGCCGTCGGGCTTCTGCGACTGAACCTCGCCGGCCAGGCGTTCGGCGTCCTTGGAGTTGGCCACCGGCGCCTCGTCCACGTCGATCTTCACGTCGAGGCGTTTTTCCATGTCGCCCAAGGCGGCCGTGTACTGCTTCTGGCGGCCCTCGGCGTCGAACTGGTTGCCAGGCCAACTCCACCAGCCGTTCGGGTTGTCGGCGAAGGTCTTGGAGGGTGGATAGACGAACGCCGCCCGCACGCGGGCCGGCTCCTTCCGCCGAGAGGGCTTCGACGTTTCGGCGCCGGTCAGAACGCCCAGCGGTCCGAGGGCGAGGGTCCCGGCGGCCAGCGCCGAGCCGGCAAGAAAACCTCGGCGGTTGCACCCGCACCCACACCCGCCACGCAGGTGGTTAGCCTGTGTCATCAGCATTCCTCCCGTTGAGCCAACGTTCGCCTCGCGTCTTCACGCCCGTAACTGGTGGGGCCCACGTTCTGAGTGTACGCGCACCCGTCTCTATCGTGAAGGGGAAAGGCGACATTCAGCCATTTGCGTTGTGGCCGTCTTGCCGGAGGGGGCGAGACGATGGGCGGTAAAGGTGCGCGGTGGCAGGAGGGTGGCATGGCCACGGTTGCGCGTGTTTAGCGCGGGTGGCACGGCAGCCCGAAGGGCGGCCGTGGGCACCTCGTGTCGAACACGGCCGCCCTTCGGGCTGCCGTGCCACCCGGCTCGGACGGCTCGAACGGCGCGGACGGCTCGAACGGCTCGAACGGCGCGAACGGCGCGAACATCTCGAACGCTACTTCGGAGCGGGTCTGCTGTTCAATCCCCCGACGGAAACGCAAGATGGGGGCGGTGCCGCTGGCAGAAGAGGAGTGCGACGTTGGCAACGAAGCAGTCGTCTCGACGATGGGCCGCGTGGGCTGTGCTGGGCGTTCTGACTTGGTCCGGCACCGCCCTGGCCGCCGACCAGCCCCAGTGGGGCGAGCGCCACTCGCGGAACATGGTGTCCTCCGAGACGGGCCTGGCCGAGACGTTCGACCCGGCCACAGGCAAGAACGTCAAGTGGTCGGTCCGCCTGGGCACCAACACGCACGCGACGCCTGTCGTCGCGGGCGGCAAGGTGCTCGTCGGCACGAACAACGACGTGCCGCGCGATCCCAAGCACGAGGGCGACCGCGGCGTCCTCATGTGCTTTAACGAGGCCGACGGCGCGTTCTGCTGGCAACTGGTCGTTCCGAAGATCCACGGCGACCGGTACAAGGACTGGCCCCGTATGGGCCTCTGTTCGCCGGCCACGGTTGAGGGGAAGCGCGTCTACGTTGTCAGCAACCGGGGCGAGGTCCTCTGCCTCGACCTCGCGGGCCAGGCCGACGGCAACGACGGGCCCTACAAAGATGAGGGCCGCTTCATGGCCGACGGCGGGCCGCCGATGCCGGTCGGCAAGACCGACGCCGACATCCTCTGGCGGTTCGACACCCACGCCGAAGCGGGCAGTTACCCGCACGACGCCGCCCACGCCTCAATCCTCATCGACGGGCCGTACCTGTACCTGAACACGAGCACGGGCGTGGACAACACGCACCGGCACATCCGGCGTCCCGATGCGCCCAGCCTGATCGTGCTCGAGAAGACGACCGGCCGCTTCGTCGCCCGCGACGACGAGCGCATCGGCTGGAAGATCTTCCACAGCACGTGGTCGTCGCCTGCGCTGGGCGAGGTGGCCGGCCGGCGGCTCGTCTTCTTCGGCGGAGGTGACGGCGTCGTGTACGCCTTCGAAGCCCTTGATACCGCGCGGCCGCCCGAGGCGCTCGCGCTCCTGAAGAAGGTCTGGTGGTTCGATTGCGACCCGACCGCGCCCAAGCAGGACGTGCACGAGTACGTGAGAAACCGCAAGGAGGGCCCCAGCAACATCAAGGGCACGCCGGTCTTCCACAACGGCCGCGTCTACGTGACGGCGGGCGGCGACATCTGGTGGGGTAAGACCGAGGCGTACCTGAAGTGCATCGACGCCTCCGGCTCCGGCGACATCACCCAAACGGGCGAGGTCTGGTCGTACCCGCTGAACCAGCACTGCAGCTCGACGCCGTCGATCGCGGGCGGCCTCGTGTACGTGTCCGACTGCGGCCGCACCGTCCACTGCGTCGATGCCGAAACCGGCAAATCGTACTGGACCCACGAGACGAAGGGCGAGATGTGGGCCTCGACACTCGTGGCCGACGGCAAGGTGTACGTCGGCACGCGGCGGAAGGATTTCTGGATCCTGGCGGCCGGCAAGGAGAAGCAGGTCCTGTGTTCGGTTGAACTGGACGGCGCCATGAGCGGCACGCCCACCGCGGCAGGCGGCGTC
>DATKXP010000463.1:0-15168 GCA_035529015.1 Phycisphaerae bacterium
AGGCAAGGCAAAAAGCGCTCCGTTTTGATCGGTTTCTGATCGCTTTTTGCTCAAACTTGGTCCGTTCTTCGTCCTTTTTACCCCTTTTTTAACCTACGTGGAGCGGGGTCAATAGGTGCTAAAGTATACAAAAGGCGGGGAGAGACGAGGCTGGAGGCCGGAGACCGGAGGCTGGAGGCACGGCAGATTGTTAGAACTCTAACAAAATCCGAAGGCGAAAAACGGCCCTGGCGCTATCAAAAAGGGCGAAAACGGCCGAGGGGCCGCGCAAGACCGGATCTGAGGTATGGCCCGAACGCAATATGTCAGGCCGAAAACGGGCAATCTGTGTAAGGCCTTGTGCGACAAAGACTTACGTCTCGGATAGAGCGGGGAAAGTTGTTAGAGTTCTAACAAAAACGGGGGTGTGGGGGGGAACCGCAAAGGACGCGGAGAACGCAAAGAACGGCGGGGAGTTGGGCAGGCGGCAAACAGCGAACTGCAAGGGGGGCCTCACGCGAAGCCGCAAGGGCGTCAAGAACGGCATGGATCTGGGCAACGGCAAATGCCAAATGACAAATGACGGGTCCGTGACGGTGACAGGCGCTTGCGCTCGTGTTTCAACAAGACCAGGCCAACGTGACCCACGACCTGGCCGAAAATCCGGTTCAGGGCAGGGAGAGGCGGATTCTGTCCAGCACTCCCGGAAGGCCGCTTGACAAGACGAGGCCTGAGCCCTATGTATGAGAAGGTCCGGCGCACACGGCTGTGCATGGCCGGACGGGGGACGGTGTGTCCGTGGTAGTCAGAGCGCCTCAATTCCTTTTAGTGGAGCCTGTCGCAAAGACTCCCTACCCGCCGCTGGGTCTGATGAAGATTTCGACTTGGCTCAAAAAGCGCTACAAGGGCTGCAGGGTGTTGGGCACCATCGGCGACGAGGTTCCTAAAGGGCTGAGGCAGCCGGATCGAGTGTACGTGACGTCGCTCTTCACCTGGGACCTGCAGAAGGTGGTGAGAGTGGCAAACTTCTATGCTGCGCGCTTTCCGAGCGCAAGGATACAGATTGGGGGAATTGCGGCCTCCCTCTTGCCCGACGACGTGGAGAGAGGGACAGGCATTCGTCCGCGTGTGGGCCTGATCAAAGGCGCAGAAGATTGCTCCCCGGACTACTCGCTTGCGTTCGGCCGGAAGATCGATGCGTCGATAACATTTGCATCTAGGGGCTGCCCGCGCAAGTGTCGTTTCTGCTGTGTGGAGACACATGAGCCCACCTTTCACGTACGCGAGAACTGGCGACGCGACATCAATCCGGAGTTTCCCAGAATCGTTTTCTGGGACAACAATTGGCTCGCGTCGCCGAACTTCGCGCAAGACTGCGACCAGATTCGGAAGTTGGGCAAGATCGTTGACTTCAACCAAGGGCTTGACGCGCGTCTCTATGATAGGGCCGTGGGGAAGGAGTTGAGTTCAATACGTATTCGGCCAATCCGCTTCGCATTCGATAGTGTGGCAATGGAGAAGCAGATTCTTAGAGCCACAGAGCTGGCAAAGAAGCACTCGGCTGCGGAAATCCGTGTCTACGTCCTCTATAACTTCGATGACACACCAGAGGACCTGTACCATCGCTTGGACCTGCTTAACCGAAACGGGGTGCTGGCTTTCCCCATGGAGTACCGCAGGCCCACCGCAAGCAAGACCAAGTTTCCCGGGCCACACTGGAACTCGGCCCTTCTTCGGGCTATGAAGCTCACGCTTCTGTATTATTACCGGAGGGGCATGGTCACAGAAAGTAGGAAATCGTTCCATTCAATCTACGGCAAGACGCCAAGGCAGTTTATAGATCGGCTCTACGCAATCTATGAATATGACAAGACGCTGAAACGCAAGCCGGCCTCGTGACTCGCGTCATCGCCTGGGCCGTTTTCTCGGCCCCAAGTCCCGCAACAGACGCCTGAAGTCCTTCTTCTCCTGTGGCTTCAGGAAATCCCCATAGTGATCGAGGAACTCCCTAGCCATATCCCGCGCAAACAGCTTGTCCTCAGGCTCGGCCTTGCTCTTAGCCAGTACCCAGCAAGTCTTGATCAATCGCAGTCTAGCATGCAGGAAGTCAGGATGCTCTTGAAGGATGCTGCGCAAGTAACGGAGTTCCCTGGTGTGCTGGCCCGATTCACGACACTCAAGGCTCCGCAGGTAAAGCAAGATGGGGTCATCTTCTTTGGGACTGTGCCAAGCCAGCCCCGCCTGTCGCTTCCGCAGAAGTTCCTGCTCGGCCTTCACCGCCGTCGTCTTGATTGCCGCCTCAAGGGCAGAGACGACGAAGGCCTTGACCCATGGCGCATCGATCTCAGTTGGATTCTCTGCGAGGTGCCCTGCCTCTTGCAGGAGCTCCTCATCATCGTCCCGCAAATCCATCTTCTCGAAAAGCCCGCTTCGGACCTCGAACAGATCAACTCTGTCCTCGATACCTCTCATGGCGGTTCGCATGGGAGAGAGCACGACGGGTTCGAACTCCAGGGATTTCACCGCTTCCGGCGAGAGGAAAATCCTGGAGTAGCGCCCCTCTCGCGAGCATGATTCCACGCGCTTGGCATAGTTTATGGCGAATCCCTCGATCTCACTGATAAAGGACCTGTTGCCTTCTGAAGAGATGATGTGTATCACGGGTCCCCAGTGGATTCCCGCGCCGATCTCGAAGCCTCGAGGTGCGTCACGGCCTCTCAACTCGAGACGCCCCTTCAGGTGAAACAAGAACTCGATTGCACGGAACACAAGAGCTGGCTGATTGGCAGGCCTGCTCCTTGGCAGTGGCGTAACGAAGACGACCCCCTCATCACCCCTGGCTTCGACGTGGCTAAACTGTGTTGCCTTATCAGTCACCTCGGGAAAGTATCGACGCCCAAGCGCGCGAAATGTGTCCTGGAACTCCAGCAGGCGCCTCGCGTAATCGTCGTAGCCAAGGACGGCGCTGTAATTCGAGGACCCCACGATGTCTGCAAACACAATGAGTGCATCTACGGGGTCTTCTTCAACTCGTCGTGCCGACATGAGGCGCTCCTACGCTCCGTAGGCCGCTGTCCGCCGGAGATCATCCCCCAGTGGGGTGACGTATTTCTTGGTTTCCGGCGGGGCAGTGCCCAGCAGCCTCAGGAAGTTGCGCTTGAGCTGGCCCTGGTTCCTCGATATGGCGTCCGCCACTTCAAGAGCGATGTACACGTCCAGTATCGAGACACTGAATCGGCTAAGATCCCCGTTAAAAGGGTTCACGTAGATGCAGTGGCTGTCGAAGTTGATGCTAACCGCGGCTTCGGTATCCCGTTTCGCAACGAATACGACCTCGAAGGTTTCACCAAGAAAACGTACATCCCGCGGCCTAAACAAGGCCGGCGAGACATTCACGATGACACGTTCTGATGAAGCATCCGGCCTGACTTCGTGCGTTCCCGGGGTCTCAGCGAGTGACGGGTCGATGCTCACAACGACGTTCTCGTCCTCGGCGATTATGAGGGGCTTTCGTCTCTTCGCTAGAAGCCTGTCGATCCTGGTGTTGGCATCTTCGATGTCGCGCATTCGGTGCTTGGCAAGTTGGTCCTTGGCCTCGCGCCAGAACTCGCGTTCTGACTTCTTCTCTCCAAGGATAAGTCGTAGCTTGGTTTCGGCCCTGACGATCGGGCCATCATTATCCGCAATCTTCGCGAAGGGCGCAATAAAGTCATCCACGACGGGCTTGCCCTTATCATACACGTCCCGGATGGCCTTGTTGACGGGGCCAGACACGTGCTCTAGAAAGGCGTCCCGAAACTTCTTGAACTCAGGGTTATCCCAGAGAAACTCGTTGCGCCCCACCCTGAGAAACGGGTTCATGTCCGCGTGGAAGACTTCCCCGAACACCCAGTTGCGTAAGGGCTTGTGAATACTGCCCTTGGGCCGTCGGCCGGGGCCAGGCCGGTCGAGGAAGTCGGCACTCTTGACCAAGAAGTTCTGGTTCCGGATCCAGAAGCCGGTTTCCCGATCTTCTTGCTCTTTCTGATTGCCCTGAAGGTCGTCGCCGTTCGTGTGAACGACGTAATACGCGAAGCCAGCCTGAGTGCCGACACGGACGTTGTCGTCCGTGAATCTCAGGCCACGGCTGAACCTTGGGAAGTACTTCCAGAGCTGTGGCAACGGCTGTCCTTCCTTGAGTTCCTCCTGAGCGCCGAAGTATACGTCGATCCTCTTGCAGTACTCGTGGTTATTAAGTAGGCAAGCGATCTGTTTAGCCTTGCTGCCGGAAAACCTCTTGAGAAAGGGCTCATTGTCCTGTGCACGCAGCGGGAGAACCTGGGCCAGCTCCAGACGGAAGTCTGGACTGCCAATTTCTTCAACGACATCCTGGCTTATGTCCTCGATGATTATCTCTGTGAAGCTCTCGGGCATCGCGACGGGCCTGCCCTCGGAAAGCATCTCGTTCAGGGCTCCCAGAGAGGCCTGCTCCCTAGCAGACTCAGACACAGTCTTGAGCGGCCCCATGAACTTGCTGAGTTCAGTGATGCTCTTCTCCTTGTTTGCCTTGTCGAAGATGGCCTCAGCCTGAACTTCCAGAAGAAGCAGTTTACGCTGGCCCCGAGCGCGGGTGTAAACTTGCACTCGGTTACCGAGTTGAAAGATGGACATAAGCCCCAAGCCGAAGTACGACATCGTGGGGCCTGGCGAGTCCCGCAGCCCTCCGTAGCCGATGCTGTCGAAGATCTCCTGAAACCGCTCCTGGGTAATGCCGGAACCGTTGTCGAAGATCGAAAGGCGCCTGTTAGTCTGGTCCAGGGCAATGGCCACCCACGTTGCGCCCTTGTCCCTGGAGTTGGCCACAGCTTCGCGGATCTTGCCTGCGGCAGTCGAATAAATAGCATCCGCGATTGTGTGAAGAATATTCATTTTCACATCGACGTGCAGACGGGTGGACAGTGCCGCACGCCTGGCGCGTTTTTTTTGGACGCTTTTTCGCTTAGCCATGGCCTGCCTCCCATGTCGAACTAAGACCTGCCTTAACGGCCGCTTCGTGGCGCCAGGTGCCTGGCGCGCGAAAAGCGTGTGTGCAAGGGTAGATGTTACCCCTGGCGGCAAGGCTTGTCAAACCTTCTGTGCCGGGGCCGTACCCGTGCCAGGGCGCCAGGGTGGCACACGCGAAGAAGCGCGTGGGTGCGGAGCACCCACCCTACGCGCTGTTGGTGGGGCCGCGGTGGGGAAGGTGACCGGGAGCTTCCGCTCCCGGCTCGATGGCGCGCGAAAGCATGGCACCCGGCGGGTCGCGCGCGGTGAGCCAAGAGACATGATCTGAACCATGGTCACCCTTCGGGCTGACCATGCCACCCGCCACCCTTCGGGCTGACCATGCCACCCGGCCCGCGTGGGTGCAGAGCACCCACGCTACGCGCTGTTGGTGGGGCCGCGGTGGGGAATGTGACCGGGAGCTTCCGCTCCCGGCTCGATGGCGCGCGAAAGCATGGCACCCGGCGGGTCGCGCGCGGTGAGCCAAGAGACATGATCTGAACCATGGTCACCCTTCGGGATGACCATGCCACCCGCCTCGCTCAGCGCATGCTTTCGCGAGCGAAAGCATGGCACCCGGCGCGGCGAGAAACGCACGGCCGGGCAAGACCGGCCGTGGCACACGCGCAGTGGCACCCGACCGGCGCGCGGTGATTCGACCGACATGATCTGAACCATGGTCACCCTTCGGGCTGACCATGCCACCCGCCTCGCTCAGCGCATGCTTTCGCGAGCGAAAGCATGGCACCCGGCACTGGGCGAGGCATGCCTCGCCCCTACGTCACCCTGGTCGCCGGGGCGCGGCGGCTCAGGAGACCCGCCTCGGGGCTTGCGGCGTGCAGCCGGCGGTCGGCGGGCCTGCGGCCGAAAGCGCCGAAGGATTTGGCTTTACGTCAGGAATGTGGTATACTATCCGGTCAGGACCGGGACAAGGGGTTCCGCCAGGACCGCATCGCCCATCGGCTGCAGGCCGTGGGCGAGGAGGCGGGGCCCTCTAAAGGGGGACCAACCCGGTGGCAGCCAGACGACAGGCCGCTTTCCGCCGCATCCGTTCTCTGATTCTCACTTCCTGCGCTCTCTTCCTCGCGGCCGCACCTGCGGCTCTGGCGGTCGACAAGACGTACTGGCAGCACGACCCGGCCACGCCGGGCGACTGGTTCGACGTCGCCAACTGGGATCCGCGCCTGCCCGACGAAGACGTGAAGGCGTACATCGACAACGGCGGCACGGCCGAGATCGCCTCGGGCGAGCCCCGTGCCTTGGACCTCTACGTGGGCTACGACGCCGAGGGTCACCTGGAGCAAACGGGAGGCTCCCTCGAGAGGCCGTGGTCGTTGTGCCTCGGATACAACACCGGTTCGCGCGGCACCCACACTATGGCCGGTGGGTCGGCTGCGGTACTCCATCTGTGGGTGGGATACTACGGTGACGGCACTCTCATGCACTCGGCCGGGACGATCTCGGTTGCCGAGGGTCTGTCCACATCCGCGTTCGGCGGAGAAAGTCTGTACGAACTAAGCGGCACGGGCGTTCTCAACACCGTCGATGCCCACATTGGCAGGGGCACGTTCCGCCAGACGGGTGGCACGCATACCTGCAGCCACGAACTTGAGATTGGCTACGAGTCGTCGTACGAGTTAAGCGGTACGGCTGTCCTTACCGCCGCCTATGAGGCCGTCGGGCGTCTCAGCAGCGGGCCGGGCCTGTTCCGGCAATCGGGCGGCTCCCACACGGTGGGCCACCTGCATATTCCTCCTGGCGGCCGCTACGAGTTCACGGGCGGCCAACTGCACGTCGGCCGGCGGTTTCAGTTGGAGGGCGAGTTCGCCCTGCCGGCGGGCAACTGCGACGTGACGCTGGGCGAGGGCTGTTTCACCGACCTCAGGGACAGCACCGCCGGCTTCACGAATCCCGAACGCCTCGGGATTCACTGCGAAGACAACGTCCTGCTGATGCTGCCCACGGGCTTCGACCCGCACGCCACGTTCCGCGCCTTCACGGGAACACCCGAAATGCACTATCCCGGCATGACGCTCTGGGTTCCGCCCGGATGCACAGCTCAGATGTACGAGGATTTCGAGGATCACGTTCGGTGCGAGGGAACGCTCATCACCAGGAAGTCGCTGAAGGCCGGTCTGGAGATCCGTGGGGGAACGGTTGGCGACCCGTATTACTATTACGCGCACCCCGACATCTACATCGAGGATGACGTTTCCGGGATAACCTCCGGCCAACTCTGGGCCAGCAACCACTTCATCGGATACAGCGGCACCGGCCGGTTCACGCAGACGGGGGGCAGGATCGAATGTAAATGGCAGGTTTCCCTCGGCCTCGAGGTGGGCGCCGAAGGGACGTATACGCTCGAAGGCGGCGACCTGACGGCCCGATACTGCCACGTGGGCTACTACGGCACGGGCTTGTTCACCCACACGGGGGGAACCAACACGCTGAGCCACGGCCTCTCGGTCGGGGCCATGGAGGGCGCCGAGGGAACCTATGCGCTAACCGGCGGCCAAGTCTCTACCAGGAACTCGTGCATTGGGTACCCGGGTACGGGCCACTTCATCCAGACCGGTGGTACACACTCGGTCCAGGAAATCCTGAGCGTAGGCCCGAACGGC
This sequence comes from Phycisphaerae bacterium, assembly GCA_035529015.1. GTDB lineage: Bacteria > Planctomycetota > Phycisphaerae > FEN-1346 > FEN-1346 > JAUVZF01. The sequence continues at coordinate 7,623 of DATKXP010000463.1, forward strand.
ACGTACGAACTGGGCGGCGCGGGACAACTTGCAGCGCAGGAGATGCGGATCCGGGGTGGAGGCACATTCCTTCACACCGCAGGAACCAGCGCCGTGGAGACAGACCTCACGATCGGGAGCGCCAGTTCCGGGCGGGGGACGTACAGCCTGAGCGGGACGGGGCAGGTCCTGGCACATGCCATCGTCGTGGGCGACGAGGTGGCGGGGCTCTTCGAACAGAGCGGCGGCACGGCGGCGACCAACTACGTGACCATCGCGGCAGGCAGCCGATACGCGCTGACGGGGGGTGATCTGCACGTGGGGCGTCGCCTCGACACCCTCGGCCAGTTCGACTTTGCCGACTCCAGCGCGACGCTGAACGTGAGGTCGGGTTCGATGATGGACTTCTCGGGGGGCGAACTGGTCAACGCCCAGAGCGCCTCTATCAGCGCTGCCGCCAACACGCTCGTCATGTTCCCCGCCGGCTTTGACCCCTCGGCCGAACTGGGCAGTTACGCGAGCGACGGGGTCACCTACCTGGGCGTGGGCCCGCTGGTCGTTCCCGCCGGGCGGGGCTTCGTCGGATGGGGCGACATGGACGTTCCCATCCAGTGCCACGGAACCATCACGTCCGGTTCGACGCAGTATGACGAATGGCTCGAACTCTACGGGGGGCTGGAGGTCTTCCCCGGCGGGTCCGTTGACATCTCTTACAGGTTGCATGTTCAGGATACGACCTCGGGTATCCGCGGGGGGCAACTTCGCGTTCACGACGTCATGCGTATCGGCGAGGACTGCACGGCAACGTTTGTTCAGACGGGCGGTGAGGTCGAGTTGGTTACCGACCCCGACTATTGGGCAGCCGGCATGCTTTACCTGGGCCAGGGGACCGAATCCTCGGGAACGTATGAACTCCGTGACGGGCGGCTCTCCGCAGGGTCGTGTTACGTCGGGTACGGCGGCGAGGGCCTTATTCGCCAGTCAGGCGGGGAGGCCGCATTTGCCGGCAACCTGCAGATGGCCCGCTCAGGAGGTGTGGGCACGTACGAACTAAGCGGTACGGGTGTGCTCGCATCCACGGACGTCTATGTCGGCTATAGCGGAACCGGCTCGTTCGACCAGTCCGGCGACACCGTGCACTCGGTTGCCGAGCGGCTCCACATAGGCTACGAAGACGGATGGAACCAAGGGACCGGCACGTACTACCTGAGGGCAGGCACGCTGCTTGCGCCGGAACTGCACGTCGGCAGCACATTCACCGCGTCGGGCACCATGGTGCAGACCGGCGGGACGGCCACGGTCGGCCGGCTGTTCGTCACACCGTCGGGGCGCTATGAACTCAGCGGCGGGGTCCTCAACCTCACCGGCCCCATGCAGGTTGACGGCGAGTTCGACTTCATGGGATCCGGCGCCACCGTCAATGCGCTGCCGGGCGCGCTGCTGCGTGTGACCGAGACAACCTTTCTGAACAGGGGCGCTGCCACCCTGAACGTGGCATCCGGATCTGTGGCGATGTTCCCCGCGGGCTTCGACCCCGACGCCACCTTCGGCACGTACAGCGGCCAAGGCGTCACACATTTTGCGGGCACGCCCCTGGTCATTCCCGCAGGCTACGACGTCTCGGCAAGCGGCGAGTTCGACGACCGTGTTGAAGCGGCCGGGACGCTGAGAGCCTGGCCGGGCGAGCATCTCACGCTGAACGCAGGCGTCATCGTCTCGGGCGAGGGCTGCATCGATACCCAATCCGGCGGCAGCGCGGCCGTCAACGACGCGGTGTCCGGCATCAGCGGCGGCGAACTCAAAGTCTCCGGCCTCACGATCGGCGACCAGACCGACGCCACGTTCCGGCAGACCGGCGGCACCCTGAGTTCCAGCAGAACCGACGACGGGATGGGCATAGACGTCGGCAAGGGCACCGATCACAGCGCAACCTACGAGATGAGCGGCGGCCTGATCACGTGCACCGACCTGGGTATCTCCGGGTCGGATACAGGGCGCTTCCTTCAGTCGGGCGGCGCCCTTCACATCGGCGTGGCGCCCCTGGGCGCCGGCATCGCGGGTCTCGACGGGAAGGTCCTGACGGACAACGCGGCCGCGAAGCACTATCATCTGTCGATCAACGTCGGCACCTACGAACTCAACGGGACGGGCAGCATCCTGGCCGAGGACATCTACCTTGCCAGGAGCGCCCCGGCGCTGTTCAGGCAGTCCGGCGGGAGTTCCGTGGAAACGGGTGCCCTCTATGTGGGCTACGATGATTCGGGCACCTACGAACTGGCCGGGGGCGAGATTCACGCCAGGTCGCTCAGCGTCGGCCTGTCCGTGGGCGTCTTCAGACAGACCGGCGGCACGATGACGCTTCGCAGCCTCGGAGTGGGCAGCAACAGAAGCACGTCCAACGGAACGTATGAACTCAGCGACGGAACGCTCCAGACCACCAAGACCTACGTCTCGCCCACCGGCACGGGGCTCTTCGTGCATTCAGGGGGCACACACACGGTCGCGGAGGATCTGATGGTCGGCCACAACACCGGAACGTACGAACTGAGCGGTAGCGGCCAACTCTCGGCGAATCGCGAGTACGTCGGCCTGAGCGGGACCGCGATCTTCCGGCAGAGCGGCGGCTCGAACACAACGTCCTACCTATCCATCGGTCCCGGGGACCGTTACGAGTTCACGGGGGGGACGCTTCAGATCGGCAGCGGCCTGAGGGTGGCCGGCACGATGGACTTCGGCGGGCAGGCATGGACGCTTGACCAAGAGACGTTCATCCTCGATTTCGCCGAAGGCGATCTCCAGAACGCCGGCGGCGTGTCGGTCAGCCTCGGCTCAAACGCCCTGGCGATTGTGCCCGAAGGCATCGATCCCGCCACGGTGTTCGGCAGTTACACGAATGCCGGCATCACGCACGTGGCGGGGACGGACCTGGTTGTGCCCGCCGGCCAGACCATCGGCGGGACGGGCGAAATCCACGATCCCGTCCACTGTGCCGGCACCATCGCGGCGGGACCGGGTAACCAGATCGACCTGACGCGAGGCATCACCGTGGCGGACGGAGCCCTCGTCGATCTGGGATCGGGCGATCTTAACGTTCAGGACGGCGCGAGCGCATCGATCGGTGCGGCAACACTCAAGGTGGGGACCCTCGTCGTGGACGACTGGCCGCCCGGCCTGATGAACGTCACCGGTCCTGCTGAGATCACCGTCTCGGAGCGACTGGCGCTCTACGGAGAGGCGAGGCTGACGGCCTCGTCGGACTTCACGATCCGCATCGTCGGCACCGGCCCGGAACTCATCGCGACCTCGCTGTCCATCGGCGGTTCCGATCCCGAGGACGTCAGCGGCCTGGAGCGGGCCGCCGTCATCTTCGAGGGCACCGGCGACGATTGGGTCGCGATGGAGGTGGCCGGCCACGACTATGGACCCGTTGCCGAGGGTTTCGTGGGGAACTTCGTGATGCGGAGTCTATCGATCGGCGGCGCCACGCCGGCCTACGTGTCGCTTTGGGACCAGGGCGACAACACGGACGGTCCGACACCCGACGCCCTCTACGTCCACGACCTGCACATCACCGCGGGATCGACACTGGTAACGTCGCGCAACAACATTTACGTTGATGGCGAGTTCACCAACGAGGGGACGCTGGACCTGATCCAGGCTGAGTTCGCCGTCCTGTATTCGGGCGGCCCGAGCCCGCTGGACGATATCATCGCCATGCTCCGCTCCGGCTTCAACCGCGAGGGCGGCGGCTACTGGGATGGCGACGGCATCGTCTCTCGCGAAGCCGCAGAGGATCCACAGGGCCTGACGGCCTTGGGCGTGATCGACGACGGCGAGAAGGTGATCGTCGATTACTGCTGGGCCGGCGATGCGAACCTCGATGGGGTGCTGGACTCGAACGATTACGATGCGATCGACACGGCGTGGGTCCTGTGGACGCGGGAGGGACGAGTGCCCGAAGGCGGTTTCCGCTGGGCGGTCGGCGACTTCACCTACGACAACATGATCGACTCGAACGATTACGACCTCATTGACCGGGCGTGGACGCTCTCGGGAGGCGCGCCGCTGGGCGGCAATGCGCCCGTGCCCACCCCGGAGCCGGCGTCGCTCGTTCTGCTGGCCGCAGGGGCGCTGGTGCCGCTCGCGCGCAGGCGGAGGCCGGCGCACGAGACATGATTGCCGCGGCGTGCCGCGGCCTACGGGGTCGCGAAGACATGCTTTCGCCAGCGAAGGCATGGCACCCGGCGCGGCGAGAAACGCACGGCCGGGCAAGACCGGCCGTGGCACACGCGCATGGCACCCGGCGTGCGGTGATTCGACCGACATGATCTGAACCATGGTCACCCTTCGGGATGACCATGCCACCCGCCTGGGCGCGGTGGGCAGGATGGCCCACCGCGCCAAACTCCTGTCGGCCCGGTTAGTCCTCTTCTTCCTCTTGGCGGGGCGGAGGGCTGTTGCGGCGGTTGGCCGGCCGCTGGCTGTCGGGCCGCTGCTGCGTCCCCGACGGCGCCCGCGCACGCGGGGCCGGTGCGGGGGCGGGGGCGGTCGGCGGACGGACCGGGGACGTCTTGACCTTCTGCGGCTCAGGCCGTTTCTCCACGCGGGGAGCCGGCGCGGGAGCGGTGGCGGTCGGCGGACGGATCGGGGGCGTCTGGACCTTCTGCGGCTCAGGCCTTGTCTGCACGCGCGCCGCCGGCGCGGGAGCGGTGGCGGTCGGCGGACGGATCGGGGACGTCTGGACCTTCTGCAGTTCGGGCCGTTTCTCCACGCGGGGAGCCGGCGCGGGGGCGGTGGCGGTCGGCGGACGGACCGGGGACGTCTGGACCTTCTGCAGCTCGGGCCGCTTCTCCAAGCGGGGAGCCGGCGCGGGGGCCGGGGTCGTCTGTCGAGGGGCCGTGAGCGGCCGAGTGTCAGGTTCGCTCTTCACACGCGGTGCGGCGAACGGCCGGAGCGGATCTCCCTCGAACGCGCGTGTGGCGGGGCGTGTGACCGGCCGGGTCTCGGCGGCCCGATCGCGCGGGCTGATGTCGGGTCGCGCGGACGTGGCGGGCGAGGTCGTCCTGACGGCCGGGGCGACCCGCGGCGTCGCGGCGTCGCGCCGCCGGACGTCGTCGCTGCGTGCCTGCAGGTCGGGGGCTGCCGTGCGGAAGACCCGGCTGTCGGCCTGGCGCACGTTTTCAGACCGCATCGGCGTCCGGCGAGATGCCAGGTCGGCGAAGGGCGCTGCCAGGGCGTCGCGGGCGCGTTCAGGATGCTGCCGCAGGTCGGCCTGCTGGGCCGCCAGCGTGCGAGGCGGACGGGATTCGTGGCCTGCGACGCGCCGGTCGTACTGGCTACGGAGGTCGTCCTCCCACCGGGGATTGTCGCGGAGGTAGATCCGTCGCATGTGGTCGCCGAGGGGGTCGTACCAGCGACGGTCTGTGCGATACGCGAACCACGGGAGGATTCCCGCGCGGGCGTACCGCGAATCGTAATAGTCGCCGAAGTAGTAGTGGCGGTATCGCGGCCGGGAGAAGAGGCTGGTGATCAGAATCTCGAGCCGGATGAAAATCGACGGCGTGTAGACGAAGGTCGGCCGCGCGCAGAAGGCCAGGTCGCACGCCACCGGCGCGAACAGCACGCCGCGCGCGCCGATCGTGTAGTCCCAGTAGCCCTGGCAGAACACGTAGCCGCGCGGCGTCCAGGCATAGGTGGCGGGGATCCAGATCCAGTCGGCCGTGCCTGCGGCCCAGAATCCCGGCCGCCAGACGTAGCGGGCGTCGCGACGGATCCAGCAGCCCTGGACCCACATGGCGTCGGGCCTGGGGACGGCGCCGACGGGCCCCGTCTCGAGGGTCGGCGGCGGGGCGGGCAGGTACTCGATGGGCTGGGCCGCCGTGGCCAGCCAGAAGCCGGGCACCCACTGATACCCGGCGGGGGTCGGGTTCCAGTATCCCGGCACCCAGCGGGTGTTGGGCGGGGGCACGCGCCAGATGCCGCTGACCCAGATGAAGTTGGTGCGGTCGTCGTCCCACGCCCAGTAGCCGGGGACCCAGAGGGCGCGGGCATCGGGCGGCTCGAGCGCGGGCGGGGCTTCCTGAAGGGGCGCGGGCAGTTCGTAGGGGACGACGAGCGTTGGACCCTGTTCCATGGACACCGGTTCGGCGAAGGCCTCGTGGACCGGCCCGCTGGTCAGTACTTCGATGCCGGGCTGGGGGACCGCTTCTGTGAACTGGGCGGCGGTGAGCGCCGGCGGCGGCGCGGGGTAGTCTTCCCATGCCGCACCCCTCGCACTGGTGCAGCCGGCCAGGGTCGCGAGCGCCGCGCCGATGGCGAGTGCAGCGATTCTGCGTGCGTTCATGGCAGGTCCTCCCTCGCAGAGTACCGATTTCGGTTGCCGGAGGCCCGACGCAGCCTGGCGGCCGTCTGCATCGGGCCGGGGGCCGGAAACGCCTTCCGGCCCTCCTTCCTTTGTAGACGACCGGGAACTGCATTCATTGCAGAAATAATTTCAGAACGTGAATAATCTGCGCCGGGTGCAGGATGGCGGGTGATGGTGATCGGGGGCTCCCCTCGCGCAAAAAACGGGGGCCGCTCGGGAAGAGAGAGTGATTGCGCGGCCCCTCGTGTCGGGCTTTTCCCGACATCCAGGGTAGTATACTGCGCCTGCGGGCCGTGTCAAATCGCGCCGGGCAGAATCTTGAGGTCGCGGAGCCAGCGGGCGCAGTGGCCGGGCCAGGTGGTGACGGTGGCGTCGGTCTGGCGGAGGCCGCAGCCGTGGCCGCCGAGGGCGAAGACGTGCAGTTCGGCCGACACCTTCGCCTTCTTCAGCGCCAGCATGTAGTAGAGGGCGTCGATGGTGAACTTGTCGCCCGAGGCGACGGCGATGAAGGTCGTGGGCGTCTCGGCCGTCACCGGCAGGCCGGCTTCGTCGAGGCCCGTCGCCTCGGCGTTCGAGAGGTACGCCGGGTAGATGAGGATGGTGAAGTCGGGGCGGCAACTCGCCTGGTCGGCCGCATCGACGGGCTTGTAGGCCCGCTCTTTGTAGTTCGTCGAGACGCGTGCGGCCAGGTGCCCGCCCGCCGAGAAGCCGAGGATGCCGATCCGCTTCGGGTCGATGCCCCACTCGGCCGCGCGGCTGCGGACCAGGCTCACGGCACGCTGTGCGTCCTGGAAGGCGGCGTCGCGCTGCCGAGGGACGCGGTACTTGAGGACGATGCCGGTCGCGCCGAGGGCGTTCAGCCACTCGGCGACCTCGGTGCCCTCCAGGTCGTAGGCCAGGATGCCGTACCCGCCACCGGGACAGATGATGACGGCCGCGCCCGTGTTCGTTCCCTTCGGCTTGTAGACGGCGAGTGTGGGGTCGGTGACGTTCGAGAGTTTGATGATCGTGCCGTCGTCCTTGGGCGCGACGGTGGTTTTCTCGGGTCCCGCGTTCTCAGGGATCTCGATGGACCCCTCCGGCCAGAGTCGGATGACCTCGCCCTGCTTCTCGGCCGCCTGAAGCGCCGTCGAACAGACACACATCGCCGCCAGGACCAACCACCTCATGCGCCGCTCCTTTCTCGGATGGATGCGTCTTTCC
>DATKXP010000464.1:0-7188 GCA_035529015.1 Phycisphaerae bacterium
GATTCTCGACATCGGTTGTCACTCCCAAGCGGTGCCAGGCGAGCGCCGGAAACGTCGAGCGCGGCGGGTCTCCGTACCCGCCGCGTCCATCTGCCCTCTTGCGTGGCCATGTGACCGAATCCGCAACATGGTCACGCAAAGGCGCGTGACCATGCCACCCGGCAATTCAGCCTCAGCCGTCTGCTATGCCGACGCCGGCGAACCGGCCAGGTCGCCCGGCGGGCCGATGGGGCGGCTGTGTTTCTTCAGATCCGCGTCGAACCGGTCCATCATCTGGGTGAGGCGCTTGACGATCTCCGGGTGCTTCTCGGCCAGGTTGGTCGTCTCGGCGACGTCGGCGTCGAGGTCGTAGAGTTCGGTCGGCAGGTCGTCCCTGCGGTGGATCCATCGGCCCTTCTCGTCTTGCCAGGTCTTGAAGCGCGGCCCGGCCTTGTGCAGTTTCCACTTTCCGCAGCGGACGGCCATCGGCACGGTCGTCTGCTTGGGGTAGTAGTAGAAGGCCTCGTGCGGCGAGGTGGCGCCGGGCTTGCCCGCCATGAGCGGCCAGATGTCTACGCCGTCGATGACGCGGTCGGTCGGCACCTGGCCGCCCGTCAGGCCGGCGATGGTCGGCAGCAGGTCCATCGTGGTGGCGACCTCCTTGCAGACCGATCCCGCGGGTATCTTGCCCGGCCACCGCATGATGCACGGCTCGCGCATGCCGCCTTCGTAGATGGTGCCTTTGCCGTCGCGAAGGGGCAGGGCGCTGCCGCCGCGCGCGCCGAACCGGATCCACGGACCGTTGTCGGACGTGAAGATGACGAGCGTCTGCTCGTCCACCCCGCAGTCTTTCAGCGTTTTGAGGATCTCTCCGACGCTCCAGTCGATCTCCTCGATGACGTCGCCGTAAAGGCCCCGCTTGCTCTTGCCGTTGAACGTCTCCGAAGCCGCCAGCGGCAGGTGCGGCATCGTCTGCGGAAGGTAGAGGAAGAACGGGCGGTCCTTGCTGGCCCGGATGAACGTCACGGCCTCCTCGGTGTACCGCCTCGTGAGGGTCGCCTGGTTGGCGGGGTGCTCGATCAACTCGCCGTTCCTGAGGAGCGGCGGCCCCGACTTGTCGCCCTTGCGGATGTTCATGTCGTTCGAGTACGGGATGCCGTAGTACGAGTCGAACCCCTGGGCCATGGGCAGGAACTCGGGCAGGTGTCCCAGGTGCCATTTGCCGACGCACGCCGTGGCGTAGCCGCGTCGCTTCAGGATCTCGGCGATGGTGATCTCGTTCGGATGCAGGCCGCGCGCCGAATTCTGGAACAGGACCACCCCGCCGCCTTGCTCCTGGCCCTTGACCATCCGCGTGAACACGTTCATATTGATCCGCTGCGGGTAACACCCCGTCATGAGCGCCGCCCGCGACGGTGAGCACACGCTGGCTGCCACGTAGAAGTCGGTGAAGCGGGCGCCCTCGGCCGCCATCCGGTCGAGGTTCGGCGTCCGGATGAGCGGCGACCCGAAACAGCCCACGTCCTGATACCCCTGGTCGTCGGTGAAGATGATGACGACGTTGGGCGGGCGGCCGGCCGCGGCGGCGTGCGTCTTCTTCGGGCAGGCGGGCAGGGCGATGGCGGCTGCGCCCAGGCCCACGGCCTTCAGGAACGTGCGGCGGGTCAGGTTCGCTTGCATGTCGATCTCCCTCTGATGGCGAAAGGCCTTGGTGCCCCGTGCGGCGGCCTTCCCAGGCCGCCGCGGTACCCGTGAAGACGGTAAGTGTGGTGGCCTGGGAAGGCCACCACCCGGAGGTTCCGGAACCGTCTCTGACACGGAAACGCCCGACCCGCCGGGGGCGGACCGGGCTTGCGTTGTCGGAGGAGGACCCCCCTGGAGAGACTTACCGTTTTCTCAGGTCCTTGACCTGGTCCTCGAGGTCTTCAACGCGGTCTTCGAGGCGGTCCTTCTCCTGGTCGATGAGTTTGTTCTTGCGCTTCAGGCTATCGACCTCCTGGCGCAGGCGGGTGTTCTCGGCCGCAAGACGCAGGACCTCGTTCTCAAGGGCCTGGCGGTCCATCTTGCTGACCTGGCCCCGGTCCTTCGGCGCAGGGGTCGAGTCGTATGAAGGGTCGCCGATCACGATCAGCGGCTTACTGGGGGCGAAGCAACCGGCCGCCAGCGCCAGCGCTGCAATCAGCGTGGCAACGGTCCAGAGAATGACTTTCTGTGTCACGAGTCCTCCCCTTCCTCGACAGGCTTCTCCCGCCGCATCACGTTACCACCACGGTTCAGCAACCGCAAGGGGTGAACTTGCTTGACTTGCGCACCGGCCCCGCGCACCTTGAGCCCATGGCGGAGGCGGTTCCCATCCTGGTCATTACCGGTCAGACGGCCGGCGGCAAGGAGCGGCTGGCAGTGGAGGTCGCGGCGCGGCTCGGCGGCGAAATCCTCTCGGCCGACTCCATGAAGGTCTACCGCGGCATGGACATCGGCACCGCCAAGCCGTCGGCCGCGCAGCGCGCCAGCGTGCCGCACCATCTTCTCGACGTGGCCGACCCGGGCGACACGTTCTCGACCGCCCGGTGGCTCGAACTCGCGGAGGCGGCCATTGCCGACGTGCAGGCGCGCGGCCGCGCGCCGGTCGTCTCGGGCGGCACGCCGCTGTACCTGAAGGCGCTGCTGGAGGGCCTGTTCGAGGGCCCCTCGGCCGACGAGGCTATTCGTGCGCGCCTTCGCGACGAGGCCGAGGCGCGCGGCACGCCGGCGCTTCACGAGCGGCTGTCCGAAGTCGATCCGGAGGCTGCCGAACGCATCCATCCGAACGACCTCCGCCGCATCGTCCGGGCCCTGGAGGTCTGGGAACTCACCGGCACCCCAATCTCCGAACTTCAGGGGCAGTGGGGCAGCCGCACGGCCGCTTACCGGCCGCTCGTCGTCGCCATCCGCCGCGACTCGGGCGACCTCGCGCGCCGCATCGCCGAGCGCGTCGGCCGCATGCTCGACGCCGGCCTTATCGACGAAGTCCGCGCCTTGGCCGGCCGGCGGGAGGGGTTCGCGCAGGGACCGCGCCAGGCCCTCGGTTACGCCGAAGCGCTCGAGTTCCTGGACGGACGGCTGAGCGAGGAGGAACTGGCGCCGGCCATTATTGCGCACACGCGCCAGTTCGCCCGGCGGCAGATGACGTGGCTCAAACGCTTCGACGGCATCGAATGGCTCGACGCCGCGCCCGACGCCGATACCGACACCCTGGCCGATCGCGTTATCGACTTGTGGCGCCAACACACGCGCTCGTAGCCGTTGACACGCCGCGGGCCGGTCCCGTCGCCGTGCCGGCGACGGCTAAACACGGCGGGCAGCCGGTTCGTTTAGCCGTCGGCGGCACGCCGACGCGAATGGGCGGCGGCGCTCGGACGGCAACGACCGTCGCCGCCGGCCACGGCACGAGCCGTACCCGTGCCAGGGTGCCGGCGACGGCTAAACACGGCGCGCTTGGCCGGCCGGCGACGGTTACAACAGGCTTACGACACGTGGTTGCGATTGCAGGAGGTGTATCATGCCACCCATCCCCACACGCGACGAAGCCCTGGCCCTGCTCAGGGAGTACAACCGGAACGAGGGCCTCATCAAACACGCCTTGGCGGTCGAGGGCGTCATGCGGTACATGGCGCGCAAGCGCGGCGAGGACGAGGACCTCTGGGGCGTCGTCGGCCTCATCCACGACCTCGATTACGAGCAGTTCGCCGACGAGCACTGCACGAAGACGGCCGAAATTCTTCGGGAGCGCGGCTGGCCGGAGGACCTCATCCGGGCCGCCGTCTCGCACGGCTGGGGTATCTGCTCCGACGTCGAGCCGCAGACCGACCTCGAGAATGTCCTCTTCGCCATCGACGAGTTGACCGGCCTTGTGGTCGCCACGGCGCTCGTGCGGCCGTCGAAATCGGTCCTCGACATGACGGCCAAGAGCGTCAGGAAGAAGTGGAAGGACAAACGCTTCGCCGCCGGCGTGAATCGCGAGATCATCCAGAAGGGCGCCGACAGGCTCGGCGTCGAACTCTCGGACCTCATCACCGACTGTATCATGGGCATGCGCGACGTTGCCGACGCCATCGGCCTGAAAGGCACCATTTAGCCCCCGGCGAATACACCGGGGGTTGTTTCGCACCGGGTGGCACGGCCCTTGGGCCGTGTAGCCGCACTCGGCGCGCCCCGGCCCACGGCCGCGTCTTCGCCGCTGCCGTGCCACCCTCCTTGCGGGGTGGCACGGCCCTTGGGCCGTGTAGCCGCGCGCCGCCCCCCCCGGTGTGTTCACCGGGGGCTAAGTGGGCGGCGCGCGTCGCACGCGCACCACCCCGTTGCCTGGCCACCTGAAGCACCTTATAATCCATTCAGCGACGGATTCGATGTGGCGATACGGCTATGGCCAAACGCGATTACTACGAGGTCCTCGGCGTGGCGCGCGGCGCGTCCGACGACCAGGTCAAGAGCGCCTACCGCCGCCTGGCGCGCAAGTATCACCCCGACCTCAACCCCGGCGACCCGCAGGCCGACGCCAAGTTCAAGGAACTCGGCGAGGCGTACGAGGTCCTCTCCGACGCGACGAAGCGGCAGGCCTACGACCGCTTCGGCCACGAGGGCGTCCGGATGGGCGCCGAGACGAGCGGGCCGGCTGGCGGTCGGCAGACCTGGTCGTGGTCGGGCGCCGGCACGCCGTTCGAGGACGTGGCGTTCGAGGCCTTCGCCGGGTCGGCCGGGCAGGGGGCCGGCTTCTTCGAGGAACTGTTCAGCCGCCTGGGCGGGCGGCCGCAGACCCGCACCCGCCGCGCCCCGCGCGCGGGCGAGCCGCGCCTGCGGGGCCGGAACATCGAGAGCGAGTTCACCATCTCCTTCGACCAGGCGATCCGGGGCGTCCGGACGCAACTGACGCTCCGCCGCCCGCAGCCCGACGGCTCGGCCCGTGGCGAGCGCCTCGACGTCCGCGTGCCGCCGGGCGTCCGCGACGGCCAGCGTCTGCGTCTGAAGGGGCGGGGCTCGCCGGGCGTGGGCGACGGGCCGGCGGGCGACCTGTACCTGAAGATCCACGTTTTGCCGCACCCCTTCTTCCGCCGCGACGGACGCAACGTCACCATCGACCTGCCCGTGACGGTGGCGGAGGCGGCCCTCGGCGCGACGGTGGACGTGCCGACGGTCCACGGCCGCACCAGCGTCCGCATTCCGCCCGGGACGGCCAGCGGCACGCGACTGCGTCTGAAGGGGCAGGGCGTGGGGGGAGCCAAGGGCGACGGGCGCGGCGACCAGTACTGCCTTCTCCGCATTGTGCCGCCCAAGACGCTCGACGAGCGCCGCAAGCAACTGTTCGAGGAACTCCGCAACCTCCAGACCGAGAGCCCCCGAACCGGGGCGCCCTGGAACCCCTGAACGGAGGAGTCCGCCATGACCCGGGACGAGCCCCAGACCTATTCGTTCGAGCAGGCCGGCGAGACGCTCGGCGTGTCGGTTGCCGAGATCCGCTCGTACGTCGAGGAAGGCCTGGTCTCGCCCGCCGAGGACGACGCCGGCCAGGCCGTCCTGACGCGGATCGACATGCGCCGCCTGTGGAGCGCCGTCACGCTGCACCGCGACCTGGGCATCAATCTGCCGGGTGTGGCGGCGGTGCTGCGGCTGCGCGAGCAGTTCGAGCAGGTCCGCCGCGACCTCGAGACGCTGGTCGAGATCGTCGAACGCGAACTGGGACCCGACGCCTGGGATCGGCTCTGGCCCGAGGGTCGCCCGCGGCCGGCCGCCAACGTCTGCGTCGAGGGGGTTACGGACCTGGCGGAAGCCGTGCCGCCGACGGGGGAGGGGGGCGGTGCGGATGACGAGGCCGATGCCGGCGCCGAGCAGGGCGGCGCGCCGGCCGATGAAGGAGCGTCCACGTGATCCACACCGTCCTGGTGCCCGTTGCCCTGGAGGAGGCCCGGTCGGAGGGGTGGGCGTGGTTCCTCGCGGTCATGGCCTGCCTGGTGCTGGTGCTGCTGGTCTGGAGCATTCTGAGGCGACGGCTCCTGCGGCCGATGTCGCACGGGCCGAGCGATACGACCGACGCGTGGCAGGAGGCGGGACGCCGGTTCCAGACACCGGCGCCCGAGGATGAGGCCGACGCCGAGCCGCCCGACGAGGACACGCCATGAGGACCGGTGATCGCGATCGCGCCACGCTCCGCCGCTGCCAGAGACTCTTGAAGACGACCGAGTTTCGGGCCGTGTATGCCGGCCGCGCCCGCGCCGGCGACAAACGCCTCGTGGCCTATGCCAGGCCCAACGGCCTGGACGTGACCCGCCTCGGCCTCAGCGTCGGTAAACGATGCGGCGGGGCGGTCCAGCGGACCCGGATCAAGCGGTTTCTGCGTGAGGCGTTCCGGCAGGCGCGAGCGGCGTTTCCGGGCGGCTACGACGTGGTGCTCGTGCCCGTCGGCAAGGCGTACACCTTCGCCGAAGTCGATGCCTCGATCCGGACGCTGGTGCCCGAGGCGATTCGCCGCGCCCAGCGCCGAACCCAAGACGCCGCCGCCCAAGCGAGGAACGGATGAGCGGATCGCCGGCCGAACGGTTCGAGGCGCGTGTCGGGTCGCGTGGTGCGGCAGGCCTGGTCGGCCGGGCGATGGTCGGCGGCATGGTCCTGCTGGTGCGGGCCTACCAGGTGACGGTCAGCCCGTTTTTCGGCCCGTGTTGCCGCTACGCGCCCTCGTGCAGTTCGTACGTGATCGAGGCGCTGAAGGTGCACGGCGTCGTGCGGGGCCTGGTGCTGGCGGTGTGGCGTGTACTCAGGTGTCATCCGTTTGCCGAGGGCGGGTACGACCCTGTGCCGCGCACGTTTCGGCTGTTTCAGCGCCGTGGCGCCAACTGATTGGGCTCGTAGCCCAAGTGGCTTGCGCCGCTTACTTACGTGCGCGGCTAGTTTTCTCACGTGGCTGGTCGGGCGCGAGTGTAACTAGCCGCGAGCGTAAGCGAGCGGGCGCCGTTCTCGCCACAGCGCAAGACTTACGTAAGTCCGGTCAATCGGCGATGCCGGCGCGGGCCTTGAGTTGGGCGAGGTTTCTCTGGATTTCGGCGGCCTGGGGCGAATCGGGGTATTTCTCCACGAGTTCCATGGCCAGGTCGTAGGCTTCGCGGTGGCGTCCGATCTGGATGTGTTCGGCGATGCGGCTTTCCCACTCTCGGCGTTCGAGGATGGCGGCGTTTCGCCTCA
>DATKXP010000465.1:0-12952 GCA_035529015.1 Phycisphaerae bacterium
CGGCACGCGCACGAGGCCGCGAAGCCGTTTTCCTCCTGTTGCTCATCCTTCTCTCGGCCGCACTCGCCCTGTATCGGACGGCTGAGCGGGACCTGTTCACGGCCCACGAAGGCCGGACGGCGCGCGTCGCGCGGCACATGCTCGCCTCGGACGCGTGGCCGCCCGGGAAGCCGAGCCCCTGGCTCGTCCCGCAGTTCTCGTCCGAGGCGCCGGCGGACCTCAACTATCAGAAGCCGCCGCTGTACTACTGGGCGGTCGCCGGCGCGAGCGCCGTCTGCGGCAAGGTGACCAACCTGACGGTCCGTCTGCCGAGCGCCGTCAGCCTGGTCGCGCTGGTGGTCATCGTGTACTGCCTGGGCAAGGCGCTGGTCTCGGTCCGCACGGGCTTTATCGCGGCCCTGGTGCTGGTGAGCACACCGAAGGTGCTCTGGTGGAGCCGGTCGGGTGTGCTGGACCCGATGCTGGCGGCGTGCGTGGCGGGGTCGCTCCTGTTCTTCGTCCGCGCGCACCTTGGCACCGGCAGGCACCCGGGCGGGTCTCGCGCGGCGGATCCGGAGACCCGCCGCGCGGCAGACGGCGCGTGGCAGTACTGGCTGTTCTGGGCGCTGGCGGGCCTGGGGACACTGGTCAAGGCCACGTCGCTGGTCGTGCCGCTGCTGGTGGTCGGACTGTACCTGCTGGTCCGGATGCGGGAGGAGGGGTTCTGGAGACCGCTCGCGCGGATCAAGCCGATCACCGGGCCGCTCGTGCTGCTGGCGGTGGCGGCGCCGTGGCACATCGCGGCCCACGTCGGGACGGCGGGCGAGTTCAGCCGCGTGTACTGGGGCATGCACGTCTTCGGCCGGGCGACGGGGGCCGGGCCGTTCGAGGACAGCACGTACTGGTGGTATTATTTCCCGGCGATGGCGCGCGACCTGTTCCCGTGGGTCGCTTTTCTGCCGGGCGCGCTCGTGCAGCCGTGGCGCCGCGTGTCGCGCCGGCATCTTGGGCGGCTGCTCTTTCCGGGCGTCTGGTTCGTCGGGTCGTTCGTCTTTTTCTCGGCCGTCTCGTTCCGCAAAGACGAGTACCTGCTGGTGGCGTATCCGGGGGCGGCGCTGCTGATCGGCTACTTCCTGGACTACTACCTTGGTGCTCACCGGCAGGACGCGGCCCTTCGCAAGTGGGTGGAGGCGGCGTTCACGGTTGTGGCCGCAGCGGCCTTCCTGCTGGCGTTGGGGTTCCTGCTGGTCGCGTTGTCCGGGTCGGTTCGCGAGCACCTGTTTGAGGCGTTCCACAACCGGACCGACCAGGCGACGTTCGCCGCCGTGGCGGAGTTGATCGCCGAGCGTGAATGGATTGCGGTGCTGTTGGCAGGGCCGATGATGGTCGGCGCCGCGGCCTCGGTCGTCCTGATTCGGCGCGACCGGCCCCTGCCGACGGTTGCGCTGATGGTCGGCACGACGGTCGTGGCGTTTGTGCTGTTCGTCGAGACGATCGTGCCGGTGCTCGGTCAGGCGCGCGGGCTGGCCTCGTTTGCGACGGTCGCATCGGCGCACGCCAAGGCGCGGGGTCCCCGCACGCGGGTCTTCCTGGCCGTGGGCGAGTGCCACGAACTGGCCTTCATACTGCACCGCGTGACCATCGGCCTGGAGACGCGGCCCGATATGGTCGGATACCTGAAGGAGGATCTCGCGACGGGCCGCCCGTGGCTGGTCGTGATGGACCGTCGGGCGCACGCGGACGGCCGGTGGGCCGACGCGGGTCTGGAGTGGCGCCTGGTGGACCAGACACCCCCGGGCCATCGCCGGCCGATGGTGCTCCTGGAACCGGCGCTCAAGGCGGAGGGATCGAGCAACCCATGAGCAAGAAGTCGCGATCGGCAGCACCGAAGCCCGCCGTCAGCGCCGTCCTGCCGGCCTACAACGAAGAGGCGTGCCTGCGCGACGTGACCGAATCGCTGCATCGGGCGCTCGCGAAGGTGTGCGAGCGGTTCGAGATCATCATCGTGGACGACGGCTCGACCGACTCGACGCCGCATCTTGCCGACACGCTGGCCGGCGAGTGCCCCGAAGTCCGCGTCATCCACCACCGGCCCAACCAGGGATACGGGGCGGCACTTCGGTCGGGCTTTGTGAGTGCCCAGATGCCGCTCGTCTTCTACATGGACTCCGACGGCCAGTTCGATCCGGAGGAGGTCCGCCTGCTGACCGACGGCATCTCTGAAGCGGACATCGTCACGGGTTACCGTGCCGACCGCCGCGACCCGTGGCTGCGGAAGTTCTTCTCGTGGGGGTTCAAACAGTTCATCGGTTTCATCTTCGGTGTGTTCGTTCGCGACTGCGACTGCGCGTTCAAGTTGTATCGGCGGAAGGTGTTCAACGAGATCACGATCGCCTCCGACCAGTTCTTTGTCGATGCCGAGGTCCTGGCGAAGGCCAATGTCCTCGGGTACCGGATCGACGAGGTGCCCGTGACGCACCGGCCCCGTGCGGGCGGCGAGAGCACCGTGCGCCTCAGCCACATCCTCTCGACGCTGCGGGAGGCGTGGCGCCTGCTCCGCCGGCCGGGGCTGCCCATACGCAAGCCGAAGGCGTCGGTTAGCGCGGCCCGACGCGGCGGATCTTGATGCGGCCCTTACCCGCCTTCACCGGTTCCCTCTGCTTCGAGGGAAGTTCGGCGTAGGCCTTGGCACCTGAGAGCATTTTCAGACGCACGGAACTGAACGAAACGGTTACGTGCCGCGAGGCGAGAGCGATGTGCTGCTTGTGCCGCTGATACACCGCGAAGAGCAACTCCTGTTTCCCGCTCCACCGGAGGATCTGCTTGCCGTCGAGCGTGGCGGTGATGACGACCGTGCGACGGTCGTCGTCGCGTTCAACCGTCGCCTGGACGGTATGGACCTCCTTGGGCTGCAACGAGAGTTGGCGGCCGGTGTTGTTGGCGTCGGCGCTCTTGCCCTCGATCGCCTCCAGTCCGCTGAAGCCCTGGAGGGGCTGCGTGCCGTCCTGTCTGGCGGCATCGTACGCGGACTTCGACGCCCTGTCGCACAGGGCCAGGGCGACGGAACTCGTTCCGCAGGGCAGCGCGATGTAGACGTACCCGGTGGCCGAGGCGGTCATGAACTTCACTTCGACCTGATAACTGCCCCGCGGGATCACCGGGATGGTCAGGACGGACGTATTGTCTTGGCTGGGCGTCGCGACGAGGTTGCCCCCCTTGCGAAACCAGTCTTTCCGTTGGTACAGGCCGTCTCGTTCGGGGATCACGATCGGCAGGAGTTCGAGCCAGTCGGAAGCCGGCACTTCGATGCTGGTGTCGGGACCGAGGACCGGCACGGGGGGGGGCGCTTCGGCCTTTGCGGCGCCCGTCGCAGTGC
Source organism: Phycisphaerae bacterium (assembly GCA_035529015.1). Classification (GTDB taxonomy): domain Bacteria; phylum Planctomycetota; class Phycisphaerae; order FEN-1346; family FEN-1346; genus JAUVZF01. The sequence goes on from DATKXP010000465.1 coordinate 3,356, forward strand.
CTCGTGGGGCGGCGTTTGCCGCAGCGCACGAGACGAGCAGAACCGCGCCGGCCAGCAGAAGGGTACGGAACCGACGGGCCATGGCAGCACCTCCGTTCTCCCGAAGAACAGACGAATCGACCGACAACCCTATTCTAGCCGCTCGGCGCAATGGCCGTCAACGGTCGTTGCCGACCCCGCTACGGCCTTAGCGCCGTTGCCGTGCCCGATTGCATCCGCAATCGCGCGGCCCCGAAGGTTGTGCCGGCGTCGTAGACGGCAAAGCCGATGCGGTCCTTGTGCTGCGACATGTACGACGAGAGGTCGGCCTGAGCCCCCTTCCAGCGGATGAGCGGCTTGCCGTCGAGGTTGACGGCGATCGCGGCCTGGTCCTCATCGAGCGCCACCTTCACGTCAACGGTATAGGCGCGGTTCACAACGAACGAGGTCGAGACCGCGGTGGCGTTGGAGTACGAACTCTGTTCTTTGATGTAGCTGAGGCCGCTTGTGCCGCTGGTCAGCAGCAGCGAGACCGAGTTGGCGCCGACCGGCAGATACACGTAGATGGATCCGTAGATCCGCGTGCGGGCGAACTTGATCTGGAGGTCGTAACTGCCGTTGGCCGAAACGGGCGCGAAGAGGGTCGCGCGGCCTTGTTGCATCGGCGTGGCAACGAGGGTCGTGCCCCGCCGTTTCCACTGCGGGAGGGCCCCCGCGTCGGCGGCGTCCTTGGCGGGATCGATCAACGCCAGGATGTCAATCCACGTGCCGTTCGGGAGTTTCGTGCCCCCGGCCGACGCGACGGCGGGCGCGGGGCCGGCCAGGGCCCCGTTGACCTTGTCGAGCGCCAGGACGGCCTGCGACCGGCTGACATCGTCCTTCTCGTGAAGTTCCAGGAAACGCTGGTAGTAGGCTTGGGCCCGCTTGAGCAGGGTCTTCTTGGCGGCAAGGCTGCTCTCGGAGGCCAGGCCGCGGTACCACTCGCCGAGTTCCATGCACGCGAGTTCCGGCGCCAGATCGACGCCCTTGGCGGCGGCCGGGACGTACTTCCTGAACGTCGCATCGGCTCCGTCGCCGAGGTACTTGGCGGCTTCAGCGGGATCGTCCATTTCGACCGTATACAGCCGGACCAACGCGCTGCGGGCCAAGGCGTTGGTCGGATCGGTCTCCAACGTCGCCTTCAGCGTTTTGATCTGGGTCAGTGTCTTGCTGCGTGCAGCCAGTTCGTCGAGGTGTTCCTGCACGGTGCCCGCGAGGGTGGTCTTGATGGCGTCGGCCACGGCCAGGGCGCGCCGGTATGTCTTCTGGGCGGCATCGATGTCGCCGGCGTCGGCCTGGGCCTCGCCCAACTTCAGGAGCCCGCCGACGAGGTCATTCCCGGCGCCGGTGGGGCTGGTGCTCGATGCGGCGTCGTAGGCGCGCTGGCAGACGGTCACGGCTTTGGCGAGGAACGCGAGTTCCTTCTCCGGCATTTTTTGGGCGGCCACCTCCATCGCCCGGACAGCGGTCGCGGCACCTTTCGGGTCTTTGGCGGCGAGGTTGTAGGCGTTGTCGCACAGGACGACGGCCAGATCCGGGTGGGTCGTCGTTTCCCCGGCCGCCTCCAGGAGTCTGCCGGCCAGGGCCAGGTCGTCGGCCGTGCCGCGCGTGGCCGCGACAGCCTTCATGTCCTTGCCGTAGAGGGAATCGAACGCTTCCGTTGCCTGGTCGGCCAAGGCGCAGAGGGGCAGGGTCGAGGCCGCCAGCCCTGAGAGCAGTAGAACCCAAGCGCGCAACATCATAGTCCCCCGTTCCTGCGAATTGGACGGCTCCGGATGCGAGGCGGTTCCGCCAATCTCATTCTACCGGTGCGGCAGGAGATGTCAACGATTGCGGTGCCTCGCCGGGGGGCGCCTCGGCATGCACTTCGATACCGGCCAGGCCCGGGTACGTCGTGCCGGCGATCGTGAACCGCACCGTCGTGATGGGTACGACCAGGCCGAGGTCCACGATCATGGTCATGCCGGAACTCATCTCGTCGATCCGCACGGGCCGGTTGCCGTTGACGGCCATGGTGGCGTTGCCCCAGGCGTCGGTTCCCCTCTTGCCGTCGCGGGCGATGACCAGGATGTAGCGACCGCGGACGGGCGGCTCCCACCTGGCGAGGAACCACCCTTGAGGCCCGTTGAGCGACCAGACGACGCCCGTCCGCGCGCCGCCGAAAACGCTCTGAGGAAGCCGGCCGCCCCAATGGCTCGACGCGAAGGCCTTGCCGCCTGCCCCCACGTTCGCGCTCCGCGGAAAGTCCTTCGCGTACCGGGCGTTGAATTCCGGATCGCTGAGGACGATGACCTTGGGCGCGACCGTGGCGACCTTGGCGAGGACGCTGTCCACGTCCCGGAGTTGTGCGGCCACGTCATCGCGCGAGGGGGACGCGGCGGCGTTTGTCCCGAGGTACCATTCGTAATACGTCTTGGCGCGGGCGAGGGCAGTCATCTGGCCCTGGGCGCTGGACTTGGCAGCCAGGTCCTGATACCAGCGCCCCAACTCGGCGAGCGCACGCGCGGGCAGACGCTCGACCGACATGCCGGCGAGCAACACGTACTTGGAGGAGACATCGTCGGCCTTCAGGTTCAGTTGCTTCGCCGCCGTGTCCGGGTCGTCGAACTCCACGACGTAGATGCGGACGAGTTCATCTCGGGTGGCCTGGTCGCCGGGGTTGCTCTTGAGATCGGCCTTCAATTTCTGCGCCTGGCTCCGAAAGCCCTGGCGGGTGACGGCGTGGTTGAGTCTCGTCTGCAGTTCAAGACGGTCCACGTTGCGGAGGTTGGCCGCCAGCGGCATGGCTCGCCGATACAGTTGGCCGGCACCGGCAAAATCGCCGGCCGCAGCCCGACCGTCGGCAAAACGGACCAAGGTGGCGACCAGGGCCTCGCCGGCCCTGGCCTTCTCGGCGCCACGGCTCTTCGCGTAGCGGTTCTGGAACAGGTCGAGAATCTCCTCCTGGCAGGCGTTCTTCTTCTCCGGCACCGTCTTCGCCAGCAGGGTCATGGCCCTGACGGCTGTGCGAAAACCTCTGGTGTGCTTCGAGGACAGGTCGTAGGCGTTGCGGCAGAGCGGCGGCAGAAGGGCCGGGTCGGTCCCGGGGGCACCTGCGGCGGCCAGGAGTTCGCCGGCCAGCGCCAGGTCGTCGGCCGCCTCCGGCGACGCGGTCGCCGCGGCCACGCGGCTGCCGTACTGTGCGTCGAACGCCTTGCCAGGGTCGGCGGCGGGGCCGGTCGGCGCTGCGACCGCGAGGGCGGCAAAGGCCAACCAGGCGGCGACAGCCGCAGTGCACCGCCGTGTCATCATCCGGATTCCCCGCCTCTCCTGTGTGCGTTTCCGGCGGCCTATACGCACAAAGCCGCCCGAAGCGCACGTCAATCCTATCGGCAATCCGGCCGTTGGGCGTCAGGAACCGGTCGTCACAGGACGCACGAGGAAGGCATCATCCGTCTATTTCAGGCCGTATTGCTTGATCTTGCGATAGAGGGTGCGTTCTCCGATGCCGAGGATTTCGGCGGTTTTCTGGCGGTTCGCGCCGGTCTCGTCGAGGGTCCGCTTGATGAGCACTCGCTCGGCGTCCTCGATGCTCATGCCGGGCGTCAAGCCTTCGGCCGCCGCCTCACCGGCCGCCGGGCGCATCTCCGCCGGAATATCGTGGACGTCGAGCGTCTCGCCGCGAGCCAGAACGATCATCGTTTCCAGCGTGTTGATGAGTTCCCGCACGTTGCCGGGCCAGTTGTGAGCGTTCAGGACGGCCTGGGCCTCGGGCGTGATGCCGGCGACGGTCTTCCCATGCGATTCGGCCAGGCGGTGGAGGTAGTGGTCCGTGAGGAGCGGGATGTCCTCTCGTCGCTCCCTGAGCGGCGGCAGGACGATCCGGACGACCTTCAGGCGGAAGTACAGGTCCTCGCGAAACGCTTTCGTTTTGGCCAGGTCGTCCAGGTTGCGGTTGCTGGCGCTGATGAGGCGCACGTTCACCCGTCGCGGCTCGTTCGACCCGACGCGGACGATCTCGCGGTCTTCGATGACGCGGAGGAGTTTGATCTGGGTGGGCATCGGCATGTCGCCGACCTCATCGAGGAACAGCGTGCCGCCGTCGGCGTGCTCGAAGCGTCCCTTGCGGCTGGCGACGGCGCCGGTGAAGGCGCCCTTCTCGTGTCCGAAGAGTTCGCTTTCGAGGATGCCTTCGCTGAGCGCGGCACAGTTGAGGCCGACGAAGTTGGCGTCGGCACGTGGCGAGTTGTTGTGGATGGCCTTGGCGACGAGTTCTTTGCCGGTTCCGCTTTCGCCCTCGATCAGGACGGTCGTGTCGGTGGGGGCGATCAGGCGGCACGTTTCGATGACGCGGTGCATGGCGGCCGACGAGCCGACGACTCCCTCGAATCCGAAACGCTCCTGGAGTTGAGCCCTCAGTTGCCGGTTCCGGTTCACGAGGCGCCGGTGTTCGAGCGCCTTGGCCACGCGGTCGCGCAGTTCCCCGAGGTTCAGCGGCTTGGTGATGTAGTCCCAGGCGCCGTCGCGCATGGCCTGGACCGCCGTCTCGATCGATCCGTGACCGGTGACGACGATGACCTCGGTGGTGGCGTCGGCGCGTTTGGCCTCCTGGAGAATCTCCATCCCGTTCACCTCGTGCATCATCAGGTCGGTGACGACGAGGTCGAATCCGTTGTCCTCGAGGAGGTCGAGGGCGCGCCCCGGCTCGGTGACGACGACGCAGGCATAGCCGATTCGCGCGAGCGCCTCGTTGATGGCGTCGGCCTGGGGGCGATCGTCCTCGACGATGAGGATGCGTGCCCGTTCGGTCGCTTGCGTTTCGTCGGCCATGAGGTTGTCCGTGTCATGCACCGAGGCCGGTTGGGGTGCGGCCGTCAGCCGGCCTCGCCCGCGGCGTCGGCAGGCGGGAGATGGATGGTGAACCGCGTGCCGCGCCCCGGATCGCTCTGAACCTCCAACGTGCCCCTGTGTTCCTGGACGATCCGTCGGACGGTCGGCAGCCCCAGCCCCGTGCCGCCCGAACGGGTAGAGTAATACGGTGCGAAGATTCTGTCCAGATCCTCCGGGCCGATGCCGGTGCCCGTGTCGGTGACGTGGAGGCAGACGCCGCGGCGTTCGGCCTCATCACTGATCATGAGTTCGCCGCCGTCGGCCATGGCGGCCTCGGCGTTCAGGATGAGGTTCGAGAGGGCCTGCTTGAGGCGAGCCGCGTCGATGGCCACAGGAGGCAGGTTGTCGGCCAGGCTGGTCCGCACGCGGACGTTCGCCTTTCCGAGCCGGTCTTCGTAGAACGCCACCAGTTCCTGGATGACCGGGTTGACGGCCTGGACCTTGAGGCGGACCTCGTGTTTGCCGGCGAGTTTCAGGAAGTCGTCGAGGATCTGGCGGAGTCGGGCGGCTTCCTGCTCGAGGGCGTCGAGTTTCCGCAGCAGCCGCGGGTCGCTTTCGATGCCTGGCCGCTGGAGGTCCTCGCGCAACAGTTGCAGGTTCAGGTTGAGCGTGGACAGGGGATTGCGGATCTCGTGGGCGAGGCCGCCCGTCAGGGTGCCGACGTAGGCGAGGTGCTCGGCGTCGCGGGCGCGGCGTTCGGAGTCGCGTGCGCGGCGTTCGGCTCGCCTGGCCGCCAGGATCGAGAGGCCTGCGGCCAGAACGACGCCTGCGGCCAAGCCCAGCCCGAACACCAGTAGGGGATTCATCCGGGCCCCCTTCAGCCGCGCCTCGTGCCACTTTGCCAACTTCCCCCCGATCCAGGCAGGTGGCAGCGCGGCGGCCCATCCTGGCTGCCGCGCGGTGGGCAGGATGGCCCACCGCACTATCCCCACGTGGGGCGATGCGAAGTTGACAACGTGGCGCTAAGCGGACCGACATAAGTCTCTTAAAGTCCGTGCGCGGCGGGTCTCCGTACCCGCCGCGGATGTGTGCTCTGATGCGCGGTGGGTGCTCCAGACCCACCGCGCAAAACTTATGTCGGACGGCCTAGTCCTCTTTCGAGCCGGCCTGGCCTTCCGGTTCCTCTTTGAGGGCGGCCTTCCGCGACAGTTTGACCCGGCCCGTGTCGTCCACGTTGATGACCTTGACCCGGACGGTGTCGCCGAGTTTGACGACGTCGCCGACGTTCTTGACGTACTGGTCGGCCAGTTCCGAGACGTGGCACATGCCGTCCTGGCCGGGGAAAATCTCGATGAACGCGCCGAAATCCTTCACCGAGACGACCGTGCCGGTGTAGATCCGGCCGACCTCGACTTCGGCGGTCAGGCTCTCGATGATCTCGATGGCCTTCCTGGCAGCGGCGGCGTCCACGTGGGCCACGGTGACCGTGCCGTCGTCCTGGACCTCGACGCGTGCCCCGGTGTCGGCCTCGATGCCCTTGATCGTCTTGCCGCCGGGGCCGATGATCTTGCCGATCTTGTCCGGGTTGATCTTGATCTGGAGCAGCCGCGGGGCGTGCTCGCTGATCTCTTCCCGCGGCGCGGCGATGGTCTGGAGCATGATGCGGAGGATCTCCAGCCGGACCTCCCGGGCGCGCTGGAGCGCTTGCCGGCAGACCTCCAGCGAGACGCTGCGGACCTTCAGGTCCAACTGGACGCCCGTAATGCCTTTCTGTGTGCCGGCCACCTTGAAGTCCATCTCGCCGACGTGGTCTTCCTCGCCCTGGATGTCGGTCAGGAGCAGGTCGGTGTCGCCGTCGGAGATGCGGCCGATGGAGACGCCCGCCACGGGGTTCGTGATGGGCACGCCGGCGTCCATCAGGCTGAGGGTGGCCCCGCAGACGGTCGCCATGCTGCTCGACCCGTTCGATTCCATGATGTCCGAGACGATGCGGATGGTGTAGGGAAACTTGTCTTCGGGCGGCATGACGCCCTGCAGGCTCTTCTCGGCCAGGGCCCCGTGGCCGATATCCCGCCGCGACGGGCCGCGCATCCACTTCACCTCGCCCACCGAGAACGGCGGGAAGTTGTAGTGAAGCATGAACTGCTTCCGGTATTCCTCGAGCAGGCCGTCGATGATCTGCTGGTCCTGGCCGGTGCCGAGCGTCGCGTGCACCAGGGCCTGTGTCTCGCCGCGCGTAAACAATGCCGACCCGTGCGTCCTCGGCGTGACGCCGACCTCGCACGTAATGGGCCGGAGTTGGTCCGGGGTGCGGCCGTCGGTCCGCTCGCCGGCGAGGAGCATCTTGCGGATGAGCCGGTCCTCGACGGCGTACCAGGCGGTCTTGAAATCGGCGGCGGTCCACTCCTCGGTTTCCCCCTCGGGGCCGAGGATGGCCGCGATGGCCTCGTCCTTGATGGCGTCGCACGCCCGGGCCCGGTCCATCTTGCCGGGGACGTGCTTGGCTTCCGCAAGCGGGGCGAGGAAGTCCTTCTCGATCAGCGCTTCGATGGCCGCGACGTCTTTCGGGCCGGCAAACTCCTGCTTCGCGGCGCCGGCCTTCTGGACGAGTTCGCGCTGCATCTCGACGACCGTCCGGACGGTGTCCTGGGCCAACTCGAGGGCCTCGACGACCCTCTCGTCGGCCACTTCCCGGGCGCCGACTTCGATCATGTTGATCGCGTCTCCGAACCCCGCCACGGTCAGGTCCATCGCGTTCGTCTCACGCTGGCTGTGAGTGGGGTTGACGATCAACTCATCGCCGTTCAGGCCGATGCGGACGGCGCCGATTGGCCCGTCCCACGGGATCGGCGACAGGCACAACGCCGCGCTCGCCCCGATCATCGCCAGAAGGTCCGGGTCGTTTTCCTGATCGGCCGACAGGACGATCGCGACGATCTGGACCTCGTCCTTGTACCCGTCCGGAAACAGCGGCCGCACGGGCCGGTCGATCATCCGGCACGTCAGGGTTTCCTTGGCGGAGGGCCGCCCCTCGCGCTTGAAGAAGCCGCCTGGGATTTTGCCGGCGGCGTACGTCATCTCGCGGTACTCCACCGTCAGGGGGAAGAAATCGATCCCCTCGCGCGGGTTGGCCCGCGTGGCCGTCACCAGGACGACCGTATCCCCGTACTGCACGACGGCGCTTCCGTGCGCCTGCTTGGCGATTTTGCCCGTCTCAATGCTGAGCGTTCTGCCTGCTATTTCGCGTTCGACTCGTACCACTGCCATTTCTTTCCCCACCTTTCCGTTGCCGACACCACCTGTCCGCTCACGCCCCCGCCGCCGTCCGACACGTCAGCAGGATGTTCCGTCACGTGGCTATACTTGCGCCGCCCACGAAGATGGAGCGGCCGGTTCCTTTGCGACCTTGCGAGAGTTACTTGCGGATGCCCAGCTGCTCGATGACCGCCTGGTACCGACTGCGGTCCTCGCGGGCCAGGTACTTGAGGAGGCTGGCTCTTCGACCCACCATCTTCAGGAGTCCCCGCCGCGACGAGTGGTCCTTGCGGTGTGACTTCAGGTGCTCCGTCAGATGGTTGATCCGTGTCGTCAGAAGGGCGATTTGGACTTCCGGGGACCCCGTATCGCTCTCATGGACCCGATACGACTCGATGATCTCCTGCTTCTGCGTCATCACAGACTCCTTACCACACGTGGGCAACGGGAGGCGGCCACTCCCGTCCCTGCAGGCGCCGAAGGCTCGGCTCCCCTGGCAACCTTAACGGCCGCTTTCAACCCTGTACTTTACGGGAAAGCCGGATGGAAGGCAAGCGCCTTTTGCCGGACGGTCTGTTTCGGACGGACGGGTGAGTTCTTGCGGCGGCCGCCCGCGGCACGATAATGGTGCCAGGCAACCGGCGATGGTCCGGGCCGCAGGTCGGAGTCCCCATGAACCGTCTCGTATCGTGCATCCTGTTGCTGGCCATCGTCGCCGTGTGGGGCTGGACCTTCTCGTTGATGAAGGCGCCCGTCGAGACGTACGGCGTGGTTCCGTTTCTGGCGGTCCGTTTCATCATCGGATCGGCCGCGATCAGCCTCGTCGCAGCCAGGCGGACCACGTGGCGGACGCTGAAGGTGGGCGGCCCCATCGGCCTGGTGCTGGCGGCGGCGTATCTGCTCCAGACGTTCGGGCTGCGGCACACCTCGGCCACCAACACGGGGCTAGTCACGGGCCTGTTCATCGTCTTCGCGCCTCTGGCCAACCGTGTTCTCTTCGGCGTGCGGACTCGGCTCGTCTTGTGGGGCACCATCGGCATCAGCGTAGCGGGGCTCGCGCTGCTGACGGGCGCCGGGCCCGGCGGCGTGACGCTTGGCGATGCGCTGACGCTGTGCGCGGCGGCGTGCTTTGGCCTGCACATCGCGCTGCTCGACCACCACGCGAAGCATCACGACGCGGTTGTCCTGGCGCAGGGGCAGTTGCTGGCCGCCGCAGCGGTCTTTTGGGTCGCGTGGCTGTCGGCGGCGTGGCTGGGTGTCGAACCGCTGGCCCTGCCCCCGCCGGGGTGGGGAATGGACGATGTCTGGCCGGCGCTGCTCGTGACGGGCCTCATTGCGACGGCCGCCGCCTTTCTCGTCCAGACGTACGTCCAGCAGCGGCTCCGCGCGGTCCGGGCGGCCGTCATCATCGTCACCGAGCCGCTCTTTGCCGCACTCTTCGCCTACCTCCTGGTCGGCGACCGTCTGACGGGTTGGCAGATCGTGGGCGGTGTCCTGATGGTGGCCGCCCTGATC
>DATKXP010000466.1:0-6676 GCA_035529015.1 Phycisphaerae bacterium
TCGTAGAGCGTCTGCAGGGCGGTCTCGTTGCCTGCCTGGACGGCTCGGATTAGGTCGGCGTCGGTCATCGGCCGGCTCAAGCCTCGACCCCCATGGGTCCGGTGCGGCCAGAGCGTGTCGTCTACCGTATTGATCTCGGCCTGGGGAGCGAAATCACGCAGGAAATCCGTGGCCGAGGTGGCGGGTTAGAGCGTTTCAACATGGCGTTGGCGCGGCGGGCCGGGTGACCGTACGCGTTTCGCGTGAAGGCGGGTGGCACGGCAGCCCGAAGGGCGGCCGTGTTGGACTGCGGCTGCCCACGGCCGCGGCGGCGCCGCTGCCGTGCCACCAGCGCTAAACACATGCTTGCATGGCCATGCCAGCCGGGGAAGGGCGCTGTGTCTATGCCCACCGGTTGGCTGCGGCCTACGTCTTCGGCGGAATCGGGTTGAGCGGCTTTTTGATGTTCGGACAGGCCAGGGCGTAGGCAACGGCCTGCGGCCGCGCGGCCCAGCGGCAGGCGTTCGCGATGACCTGGAGGATCCCCGAATCGTAGAAGATCGGGAACGTCTCGTGCCCCGGCCGGAAGTAGAAGACCTTCCCCGCGCCGCGGTTCCAGCAGCAGCCGCTGCGGAACACGTCGCCGCCCTCGAACCACGAAATGAAGACCAGGTCGTCGGGCTGGGGGACGTCGAACAGTTCGCCGTACATCTCGGTGTGCGCGAGTTCCAGGTACTGGCCCAGACCCTGGGCGATGGGGTGTCCGGGGTGAGTGACCCAGAGGCGTTCCATCTCGCCGGCCTCGCGCCACTTCAGGCCGCAGCCCGTGCCCATCAGCCGGCGGAAGATCTTCGAGTGGTGGCCCGAGTGCAGGACGATCAGGCCCATCCCTTCGAGGACGTGTTTCTGGACAAGGTCCACGGTCTCGTCGTTGACGTCGGCGTGGGCCATGTGGCCCCACCACGTCAGGACGTCGGTGGAGGCCAGGATCTCGTCGGAGAGGCCGTGCCGGTCGTCCTCGTCGAGAGTGGCGGTCTTGACGATCTCGATGCCGGCGTGCCCCGCCAGGCCTTCGGCGATGGCGCCGTGGATGCCGTCGGGGTACACCTTGGCCACGTCGGGGTTCTTCTTTTCGTGGCGGCCTTCGTTCCAGACGGTGACGCGAACGGTCCTGTTCACTTGGCGTTTCCTTTCCGAACGGGGTAGGCGCGTGGAGGGCGATTCTCGCGCCGGCGGTGGCAGCGTCAAGTCAATTCCGGCGGCGTTGCAGCAGCCACCCGGCTACGGCCGGGTGGCACGGCAGCGGCGCAGTCGCGGCCGTGTGCACCAGCATCGAACACGGCCGCCCTCCGGGCTGCCGTGCCACCCGGCAGGCCTGCGTGCCGGCGCCAGGCAGCCGAATTGGGTAGGCACACGCGCCGTCGGCCGGTATAATGCCCGTACAAGGAGGTGACCATGAGGACGAGACGACCCCTGTGGTGGACGGCCTCGGCCGCCGTGTTGCTGGCGGCCGCGTTCGTGGCCGGATGCAAGGAGACTCCCAACAAGCCTTCCGAGAGCAAAGGAAAACCCATGGCCGAACCGCTGCCGCAGGTGACCCTCCAGACCACCAAGGGCGCGATCGTCCTGGAACTCGCCGAGGACGAGGCCCCGAACACGGTGGCCAACTTCATCAACCTCGCCGAGAAGGGCTACTACGACGGCTTGACGTTCCACCGGGTCATCCCCGACTTCATGATCCAGGGCGGATGCCCGGACGGCGACGGGCGCGGCGGGCCCGGGTACGTGATTGCCGACGAACTGAGCCCGCGGCTGCGGCACACGCGGGGCGTGATCTCGATGGCCAACGCCGGACCGAATACGGGCGGCAGCCAGTTCTTCATCACCCACGTTCCGTGCGGCCACCTGGACGGCAAGCACGCCATTTTCGGCAACGTCACCTCGGGCATGGACGTGGTGGACGCGATTCAGAAGGGCGACAAGATTACCAAGGTCACCGTCGATCGGAAGCGCGGTCACGCGTATAAGCCGGTCGTCACGCCGCAGTAAGCCGGACGCCGCGGATGCTGCCGGACCGTTCCGGCGCGCCGGCGGCCGGGTGTCGCCCGCCGAGACCCGGCGGGAGGATGGTTTCTCCCGAATGGGACGGCCGCTTCGCCGTCTGTCCGAGAGGCGGCGGCCTTCCGACGGTCTTGCCGTATCGTGGAGCCACGCAGATGAGGGCACGCCCTCTGGTTGTCTCCGTCCTGCTCCTCTCCCTTCTGCCGGATGCCGTGCAGTCGGAGTCGGTCGTCACGAAACTCGATCCGGACACGATTCGCGGCATCGTTGAACCTTCCGTCTGCCTCGTGAGGGTCGAGAACACGTGGGGCGTGCCGCTGGCCGTGGCGACGGGGTTCCTGCTGGGCGACGGGCGGTTCGCCGTGACGGACCTGGGCGCGGTGGCCCTGCCGGCCGCCAACAGGGCGACGCTCCGCTTCAGCGACGGGACCACGGCGATAACCACGCAGTTCGGGATGGCCGACCCGGCGCTCGGTCTGGTGGCGCTTCAGGTCGGGCCGGTTGTGTCGCGGCGGCGGGGCCTGTCTCTGGCGCCACGGCTGCCGGCGCTCGACGGCATCGGCGCCATCGCGGCGGCGGGGTGGCAGTGGGGCCAGGAGATTGAGGTCGTGACCGGCCGCGTCTGGCGCGGGCCCGCGATTCAGAGCGTGGCCGCCCGGACACGCGTCAACACGCCCCCCGGCGTGGAGCACTTTCTGCGGATGGACGGCGACCGCCTCGAGGCCGCCAGCGGCTCCCCCGTGGTGGACTCCAGCGGCACGGTCCTGGCGGTGCTCCTGGAGGTGGCGGCCCCGGGCGTGAACGTGGCGTTGTCGATGCCGGCGTCGTCGCTTCGCCGGTCGCTCATGGAGTCCGAGCCCCGGCTGCTGGCCTTCTCGGAACTTCCCGAGCCCCTGTGGCCGGTTCACCTCCTGCGTCTGCCGGGGCGACCGCCGAACCCAACGGCCTTCGGCCGCGTCCGCGACCACGTCCGGGCGAGCGTTATCTGCACCGAGTGCAAGGGCAAGGGGACGATCCGCGCCGAGGATCAGCGCGGCGTGCTGAAGCGGCTGGGCGGCGACAAGATCGAGTGTCCCTGCTGCCGCGGCGAGGGAATCGCCCTGGAGAGCGGCGTGTACGCCACGCTGGCCACGTGGGCCGAGCAGGGGACGCGCGTCGTCTGGGCGCCGGGCCCCATCGGCCGGGCCCAGGGCACCGCCCGGGTGGCCGGCCAGGAGATGCTCCAGTGGCTGGCGGTGGCGGGGCGGTTTTTCCGCGAGACGTGTTCCGCCGCCGCCGGCCAGGACCTCAACCGGCTGGACACGCCCTCGCCGCGCGGCATCCTCGTCTTTGGCGAGGTCCGCGACACGATCAGCGGCCCGGACGGCCCGTACGTCATCCTGGACCCGCTGCACACCAACTACATGGTGGCGGTTCGGATGCAGGACCTGATGGGGCACGACGGGAAGGGCCCGAGCGGCCTCGGCCGCCGGCCCGCCGACAAGTCGTGGATCATCCTGGCGGGAACCGTCATGTCGCGGTTCACCGTGGGCAAGCACCACGGCGTGTCCGTGCTCCCGTTCGAGTGGACGCGGTGTCCGTCGCCGGGTCCGCTGAAACGGCCGACGAAGTAGCGTCGGCCGAGCGCCGCACGACGCCCGCGCGGCGGGCGGATTCTTCGCGAACCTTTCTGCCTCTCGTGCGTCGAAGAACTCATACGAGAGCGAGGCGCGGAGTCCGAGAAACCGCTTGCAGTCTCCGGCACTTGCATGTATACTTTATGGTGAGGATGGGTTCTGCAAAGGGGGGCCGCCGTGCGACGCCGGCGGACACATTTCGGTGTCCTGTTGGGCATCCTTGCCGCAGTGGGCGCGGCGTCCCGGTCGGCAGGCGAGCCGGCCCCTTTCAACGAGACGGCCGTTCAGGCCAAACTGGCGCCGAGTCTGTGCCGCGTGACGGTCCAGAACGCGTGGGGCGTCCCGCTGGGGCTGGCGAACGGCTTCATCCTGGGCAACGGCCGGTTTGTCGTGACGGAACTCGGGGTGCTGGCCTGTCCCGGGGCCGTGCAGGCGGTCATCCGGTTTCAGGACGGCAGCCAGGTCGCGACGGAGCAGTTCGGCATGGCCGATCCGGTGAGCGGGCTGGCGGCCCTGTATCTGAAACCGGGCGCCTCTTCCCGAGAGGGCCTGGCGCTGGTGCGCGAGTTGCCCCCTCTGGCCGCCGTCCCAACGGTGGCCACGATGGATTCGCAGGGCGGGAGCCAACCGGTGCTGATCACCGGCCGGCTCGTCGCCGGACCCAGGATGAACGAACTGGCCGCGCGGACAGGCGTGAGTGTCCTCAAGGCCGACTGGACCTTTCTTCGGATCACGCGCCGAGGCACGGTCGGCGCATCCGGCATGCCGGTTCTGGACGCGGACGGGGCCGTCCTGGGCGTTCGGATCGACGTGGTCGGCCGAAGCGCAACGGCGCCGCTGGTGGTGCCGGCCACGGCGTTGTGGGACGCGCTGTTCACGTCGAAGCCTGAACTGAAGCCGCTCACGGCACTTCCGACAGCCGCGTGGCCGGTGCCCAGCGTCCGCCTGGAAGGCGAGCCCCCGACGGCACCGCAGTTCAGCCGGCTGGTGCTTGACCTCCAAGAGAGCCTGGTGTGCCAAATCTGCGACGGCAGAGGGACCGTCAAGGATACCTCTACCACGGGCAGCGAGGACTCAGTCAGTATGTACGGGTATTACGCGCCGCGCGTGACGTGCAAGGCCTGCGGCGGGGACGGCGTCGCTTGTGTGAAAGAGGCGTACGCCAGGCTGAAGGCCATGGCCGAGGCATGCACCTGCGTGGCCTGGGCCCCGTGCCTCGGAGCCCGTGCCAAGAAGGCGCTCCTGACCCAAGGGGTTCAGCGGCTTAAGGAACTGGCCGCCACCGGGACGCGGTTCCATCGCGACTGGGCCGCCGCCGTGACGGCCGACTTGCGGGCGGCGGACGACTTTCCGCGGGGCATCGTGGCGCGCGCCGGCGTCGGAGAAACCATCGACGGACCGGACGGCCGCTACACGGTGCTGGAGATCGCCGGATTCCGCGAGTCGGTCATCTTTCGGGCGGGTGCCGTCGCGGACCTGTCGGCGCCCGGACCGGTCGGCATCCCGGCCGAACCGAAGGAAGGAACCTGGATCGTGGTCGGGGGCGTTGCCCAGAAGCGGCTCGTTTCCGGCAAGGGCGGTCCCGCGTCCTTGCGGGGCCGCGGCCGGCCGGTGTACGTGCTGCCGTTCGGCTGGGTTCCGGCCCGTCCCGCGGCGCCCGGCGGGGGTGGCGGATAGGTTCTGCCGCTGCCGGAAGCGCCGACCCGTCGCGCAGAAGGCGGGAAGCGCCGCCATTTTCTTGAAATCGGCTTCTCCCCAGGTCGTTGTACAAGGTGAGGGCGCATGGAGTCTGTCCGGACCATGGAGGGAGGAGTGCGCATGCGACGGCGCGCGGTGATGGCTTTCGGCGTTCTGTGCCTGACGCTCTGTACGGCGCCGGCGCGGCCGGCCCCGGTCGCCCAGACCGACCCGAAGGTCCTTCGTGAGAAGGTTGGGCCGTCGGTCTGCACGGTGACCATCAAGAACGCGTGGGGCATTCCTCAGTCGGTTTCCACCGGTTTCCTCATCGGGGACGGGCGGTTCGTCATCTGCGATCTGGGCGCGCTGAAGCATCGCGGCGCGAGCCGGGCGACGATCGGGTTCCAGGGCGGCGCGACGGCTGCTGCAACGCAGTTCGGCATGGCCGATCCGGTGCTGGGTCTAGCGGCGCTCGGGACCGAGTCGGGTCCGTCGGCGCTGACGGGCCTGCCTCTGGCGCCGAAACTGCCCGCCTTCGACAGCCCCGGCCTCGTGGCCACCGCAGGATGGCGTTGGGGCGAGGAGTTGGACGTGACGTCGGGCCGGATGGCACGCGGGCCGAAGATCCAGGACGTGGCGACCCGGTCGCACGTCGCGACGCCCGAAGGCATCGACGCGTTCCTTCGGGTGGACGGCGGCCGCATCGACGGGGCGAGCGGGGCGCCCGTCCTCGACGCCGACGGCACGGTCCTGGCGGTGCGTCTCGACGTGGCGGCCAAGGGTATGCTGGTGGCGTTGGCGATGCCGGCCGTGACGCTTCGCAAGTCGCTGCTGTCGTCGCAGCCGGAACTGAAGCCCCTGAGCGACCTGCCGGAGCCGCTGTGGCCGGTCGATATCCTTCGCCTGCCGGGC
Organism: Phycisphaerae bacterium; assembly: GCA_035529015.1. Classification (GTDB taxonomy): domain Bacteria; phylum Planctomycetota; class Phycisphaerae; order FEN-1346; family FEN-1346; genus JAUVZF01. Next base: position 6,246 of record DATKXP010000466.1, read on the forward strand.
CGGCCGACGAACGTTAAGGAGTTCCTGCGCGCCAGCCAGACGATCACCACCGCCATGGTCTGCGAGCGGTGCAAAGGGAAGGGCAAGGTCGATGGCGGACGGTGGATCTTCGGCGGCGACATGATGTGCATGCAGTGTCTGGGAACCGGCATCCACCTCAGCGCCGAGGTGTACGACATGCTGGCCGAGTGGGCCGAGCAGGGAACCCGCGTGGCGTGGGCGCCTCGGATCGACGAGCGGACGCGGTCGCAGGTCCGGAAGTACGGCGTCGAGATGCTCGCGCGGCTGGCGAAGGTCGGCCGCAACTGGCGACGCATGCTCGGGTTCCTGGGCAGCGTGAACATCGTCCAGCCGAAGGCCAAGATGCCGCACGGCATCGTCCTCTACGCCCAGGTCAAAGAGCAGATCGACGGTCCCGACGGCCGGTACCT
>DATKXP010000467.1:0-2930 GCA_035529015.1 Phycisphaerae bacterium
ACGATCACGAGCCAGTGCGAATCAGGAGGCCGAACCATGACCACGCACGATGACGGTTGCCCCCACCCGACCCATTCCGGTTGCTGCGGATGCACCCGTGAAAGCCACGAGACAGGCTTCTCGCGGCGGGAGTTCCTGAAGGCAGGCAGCCTTGCCCTGGGCGGCGTGGCCCTGGCCGGTTGCGCCGAAGCCGTTCTCAGGGACGCCGGCGCCGGCGTCCAGATGCCGCCCGCCCGCAAGCCGCTGGTCGTCAAGCCGATCCTCATGCACGATCTGCCCAAACCGCGTCCGAAAAGCAGTTGGCGAAGCTGGGGCGGCGTCCAGACGCCCGAGGCCGCCAAGGAGGAAACCGCCCGCATCGCCGGAGAACTCGAGAAGGTCCGCACGGGGGCCGACTTCCCACTCACCGTCCTGCCGGTCTCGGTCATACGCGGCCCGGCCGACCTCGGGAAGATGGCCGACCTCGCCGGCGCCGACACCGTCATCATCTACGCCGCCGGCGGAGGGTCGAACAGCTTCGACGCCATCGCCAAGACCGGCAAGCACGTCATCTTCTTCATGCGGCACAAGTCCGGCCCGGTGTACCTGTGGTACGAGATCATCTCGCCGCGCTACCTCCGCCGGCACACCGACACGCTGGCCGTCAAGGGGATGGACTTCGACGACGTCGTAGTCGATTCGACCGACGAACTTGCCTGGCGGCTGCGGGCCCTGTGCGGGTTGAAGAACACCCTCGGCGCGCGGATCATCGCCATCGGCGGGGCGGGCGGTTGGGCGACCCGCGAGGCCCCGAACCTGGCGCGCGACAGGTTCAAACTCGATATCCAGACCGTGTCGTACCCCGAACTCTCGAAACTCATCCAGGCCGCACGCGGCGACAAGACCGCCGTCGAGACCGCCCGCGCCCGCGCTGCGGCGTATCTCAAGGCGCCCGGCGTCTCGCTCGAAACCAAGAAGGAGTACGTCGAGAACTGCTTCCTCCTGGACCAGGTCTTCCGCGCTATCATGAAGCAGGCCGACGCCCCGGCCATCACCGTCAACTCGTGCATGGGCACCATCATGCCTATTGCCGAGACCACGGCTTGCCTGACCCTGTCGCTCCTGAACGACGACGGGTACCTGGCGTTCTGCGAGTCGGACTTTGTGGTGGTTCCCTCGGGCATCCTGCTCGGCAACATCGCCGGAAGGCCCGTCTTCCTGAACGACCCCACGTACCCGCACGACGGGGTCATCACGCTGGCCCACTGCACGGCCCCGCGCCGAAACGACGGGCGCACGCTTGACCCGGTGCGCCTGGTGACGCATTTCGAGTCCGACTACGGTGCCGCCCCGAAGGTCGAGATGCGAAAAGGCCAGCAGGTTACGAACATCATCCCCGACTTCAAGGCCGAGCGGTGGGTCGGGTACGTCGGCGAGATCGTTGACGTGCCGTTCATGGCCATCTGTCGGAGCCAGATTGACGTGGGCCACACGTTCGACGACGCCCTCCTGGCCGAACGCATGCCCGGCTTCCACTGGATGACCTGCTACGGCGATTACCGGCGAGAACTGGGATACGCCCTGAAGAAGATCCCGATTGCGTGGGAGCAGTTGGGATAGGCCGCAGATGCCGTTTGGGGGTCGATCTGGAAGGGGACGACTGTGAGGGGGTTGCTTCGTCTGCTGGTCGTCGGGCTGATTCTCGTGGCCGCGGCGGTGGTTGTGCTCCACTACGGGTTCGGCCTCTTCTCGGAGGAGTGGGACGAGGCGAGCGAGTGGGCCAAGGGGAAAGTCGCCCGAGCGCCCGAACTCGACCTCTCGGAGTGGTCGCGGTTCCTTCCTTCACTCCGCGAGGTGAAGAGCCATATCGAGACCGAGGCGCGCCGGGCCCGGGAGCAGTTCCAAACGCTCAAGGAGAAGGCCGCCCAGGTCATGGACGACGACCTGCGCAGCAAAGCCGCTGCCGCCGCCCAGGCGATTGAGGAGTTCACCCAGGAGACGAAGGCCGAGGTCGCCACGTTCGACAGCCTCCTGGCCCGGGGCGAACAGGAGGTGGCCGATACCGCCGCGCGCGACACGATCAAGCAGCGGGCCTCGCAGGTCATGGCCGAACGCCGCACGCGGGCCGGCGCCGGACGCGCCGCCGCCGACCGCGCCCGGGCCGAGTTCGAGCACGCCGTCCGTCGGCGCCTGCGCCTCTACAACGCCCTGGACACCAGCGAGAAGGCCGTCTTCAACGGGTTCCCGGACTCGTGGTCGTTCGAAGAGAAGTGGCAGACGGCCGTCCGCAAGCAACTCAGCCTGCGCAAGATGGCCCCGCACCTGATCGAAGAGCACATCGAACGCCGTCGCCGCGAAGCCCTCGGCGACGACCACGTGCCGCTGTAGGTGGTCGCTATCGCTCGCATTCCAACTCGCGAGCCATTGTCTCCGTGCCCTTGATCCACGCGTGCTGCGGATCGTCGAACGGGCACATCACGCGCCCCGTGCCGGCCATCAGCCAGAGGTAATAGACCTGGTACCCCGGCGCGGCCGCCACGGGATGGTAGCCGCGCGGCAGGATGACCACGTCGCCGTGCTCGACGGCGTACGATTCGTCGAGGCTGCGGTCGTCGGTGTAGACGCGCTGGAAGCCGAACCCCTGCGGCGGGCTGACCTGGAAGAAGTATACCTCCTCCAGGTTTGCCTCCAGCGGCAGGCGGTCCTCGTCGTGGCGGTGCGGCGGGTACGACGACCAGCACCCGGTCTGGTTGAACGTCTCGCCGACGAGCAGCCGCCCGGCCGCGATCCGCCCGTCCACGATGTCGTGGACCTCCCTCTGCCAGTTGTGGACGCCGACCGTTTTCGTGCGGACATCGTCGGGCGTGATGACGGTCGGCTCGGCACCGGTTTCCGAGAGCGCCTGACAGACGGCCAGTTGCGCCGGCGCGTGCGCCTCGATGCGTCCCCTG
>DATKXP010000468.1:0-6198 GCA_035529015.1 Phycisphaerae bacterium
ACGAGCACGGTCCAGGGCTTTACCGACATCGCCATCCAGTCGCACAACAAGTACGGCGTCACCAGCGGAACGATCATTTACAACGTGACCAACTCCATCCTGGTTGCGACCGACCCCATCGACGCCCAGGCGCCCTACGTCGAGTCCGACATCCACGTCGATTACACCAACGTCTTCGACGAAGCGTGGACCGGCACAGGCAACCTGCAACTCGACGCGATGTTCGTCAACCCGGCACTCCACGACTACCAACTGCAGCCGGGCTCTCCCTGCATCGACGCCGGCGACCCCGCCGATCCCACCGACCCCGACGGCAGCCGGACCGACATGGGCTACTTCTCCGGCGGCACGGTGGCCCCCGACGTCACCGTCACCATCGAGGCCACCGATCCCGACGCCGCCGAACAGGGCGCCGACACCGGCACGTTCACCATCACCCGCACGGGCGATACGACCGACCCGCTCACCGTTTACTACACCGTCAGCGGGACGGCCGAGGACACCGACTACGACGAAGGCCCACTGCCGGGCCAGGTGGAGATCGCGGCCGGCAGCCCGACGGCTACCATCACCATCACGCCGGAGGACGACCCGAACTTCGAACTCGACGAGACCGTCGTCCTGACCCTGACCGGCAACCCGTCCTATGCCGTCGGCGCGGCCTCCAGCGCACTCGTCATGATTGCCGACAACGACCAGACGTCAGGGTCGCTGACCGAGGACACCGTCTGGACCGCCGCCGGAGGGCCGTACCTTGTCACCGCCGAGTTGACCGTGCCGGCGGGCATCAGCCTGACGATTGCCGAGGGCACGACCGTCTTCTTCGCCCCGGGCGCCCGACTGATTGTCAGGGGACTGCTCCAGGCTGACGGCACCGAGTACCGGCCCATCCGCTTTACCCGCCTGCCCGGCTCGGGCGCCACGTGGGGCGGCATCCAGTTCGACAACACCATGCAGGACAACCGCATCACCTACGCCATCCTCGAATACGGCCGCACCGACAACGGGATGATCGGCCTCGACAACTCGAACCTCCTGGTGGACCATGCGACGTTCGACCACACGGATTACCGCCGCATCCGCACGGAAGGCTCGGCCCTGGTGGTCCGCAACTCGATCTTCACCGACGTGTTGGGGCCCGGCCAGGCGCCGACCTGGGACAACCACAACGAGCACATCTGGGGCACCGCCGGCGCCGGCCTCGTTTTTCTCATCGAGAACAACCGCTTCGGCACCACCAAGGGACACAGCGACGCCATCGACGTGAACGGCGCCAACGGCATGCGGCTCCAGATCCTGAACAACGTCTTCATGGGCGGCGGCGACGACGCCCTCGACCTCGAAGGCGATGCCCATATCGAAGGCAACGTCTTCATGCACTTCCACAAGGACCAGTGGAACACCGGAAGCGGCAACGCCAACGCCATCTCCGCCGGTGCCGGAAAGCAGTACGTGATGGTCCGCAACGTCTTCTCGGACCTCGACCACGCCGCCCAGGTCAAGGATGACGCCTTCCTCACGTTCGTGAACAACACCGTCTACGACCTCGACTACGCCGCCATTTACTTCCTGCGGCCGGGGCAGCCCGGCAGTTACGGCGACGGCGCGTACGTCGACGGCAACATCTTCTGGGACGTGCCCGTGACGTTTGCCGACGTGACGGTCGATATCGACCTGACGGTCAACCGGTCCATCGTCGATGCCGCCTGGCACGGCTACGGCACCGGCAACCTGGAGGCCGATCCGCGTCTGGCCGACCCGGCGGGCGGCGACTTCAGTCTCCTGCCCGGTTCCCCCGCCATCGGCGCGGGGGCCCTGGGTCTGGACATGGGCTACGACGTCGCCGCGGGGGCGGCGATCCGGACGGACGTGCCCGCCCTGACGTACCTCGCGGACGCGACGTTCGACGTCGGCGGACCCGGCATCGTCGCGTACCAGTACCAGTTGGACGGCGGCGGGTGGAGCGCCGAGCAGACCGTGGGCACGCCCATCGTCCTGTCGGGCCTGGGCGATGCCCAGGACCACACGCTCGAGGTCATCGGCAAGTCGAGCGCGGGCGCCTGGCAGGAGGCGGCCGACGCCGCCTCGAACGTCTGGCACGTCGATACGGCACACCGGCAGTTGCTTATCAACGAGGTGCTGGCCGACAACGACGCGGCCGCCGGCGTCGGCGGGTACTATCCCGATATCATCGAACTGTATTACGACGCGCCGGCCGGCGCCGCCGATTTCGACCTGGAAGGGTACATCCTCTCCGACGGTCCGAACGAGTTCACCTTCGCGGCGGGGGCCGTCGTGCCCGCCGGCGGGTACCTCGTGCTCTACGCCGACGACGATCCCGGCGGCGTGCCGGGCACGTGGCTGGGCTTCGGCCTCCAGGCCGAAGGCGACGACGTGTGGCTCTACGAGCCGGACGGCCTGACGGTCGTCGATTCCGTCGCCTTCGGGCCGCAGGTCGCCGACCTTGCGATCGGCCGTGTCGGGCCGACGCGCGCGTGGGCGCTCGCGCAGCCGACGGTCGGCGCCGCCAACGTGGCGGCACGCACGGGTAGGCAGGACACGCTCGTCATCAACGAATGGTTCGCCAACGGCGACGTGGCTTTCGTGGACGACTTCGTCGAACTCTACAACCCCGACACGCTTCCGGTTTCCCTGGACGGTCTGTACCTGACGGACAACCCGGTTTCGCAGCGGGCGAAGGCGCCGCTGGGGCCGCTCAGTTTCGCCGCCGCAGACGGCTATGCCGTCTTCCGGGCCGACGACAGCGCGAGCGGCGGCCACGTGGGCTTCCGCCTGACGGCCGACGAAGGGATGATCGGCCTGTACGACGCCCAGGGCACGCCGCTCGACCGGATTCTCTACATCCCGCAGACAACCGACGTCTCCCAGGGCCGCGTGCCCGATTCGGGCGACGTGTGGGACCTCTTCCCGATTCCCACGCCCGGCGTGGCCAATCCCAACGTCGTGGCCGGCCAGACGGTCGTGGACACCCTCGTGTCCGCGGGCGATGCCGCCACCTACCACGTGCCGACCGCGGGCGAGGACGTCCTGGCGTGGACGGCGCCCACCTACGACGACGGCTCGTGGACCAGCGAGGTCCACGTGGACCTGGCCGGCCTCGTCATCACCGAGATCGAGACCGGCGATACCGACTGGGTCGAGATTCAGAACGTTTCGGGCGCCGAGGTTGCGGCGGCGGGATGGGTGGTCCTGGTCAACGACCCCTCGGGCGGCAGCATCAACGGCGTTCTTGCCACCGCGTGGGACCTGCCCGCGTCGGTGGCCGCAGGCGAGGTCCTGTACCGGACCGACGACACCGGCGAGGACTACTGGGGCGCCGACATCCCGTGGGACGCCGGCGGGAGCGGGTGGGCGATAATCCTGGACGATACCGGCATCGTTGCCGACTTCCTCGCCTGGGGTTACACCCAGGCCGAGATCGCCTCGCTCTCCGTCGACTACGGCGCCTTTACGGGCATCACGGTGGGCGACGCGTGGAGCGGCGACGGGGCCGAAGTCGGCGACGGAAGCGGCGGCGGCGTGCCGGGGCCCGAAGAAAACGTCTTCGATTTCGGGGCCACGTGGGATTACCTCAACCCGACCAACGGCACGGATCCCGCGACGACGGATCCCGACTTCCACACGACGTGGATGCTGGCGCCCGGCGCCGGCGGGCCTGCGTTCCCCGGTTCGGGGGCGGGGATTCTCGGCTACGGCACCATCGACTACGGGCCGGTGGTCACGAACATCGTCCAGCCCGCCAGCGGCAGCCGCTACACGGCCTACTTCCGGCGCGAGTTCACCTTGACGGGCGACATGGTCAACGTGGGCCTGGAGATCCTCAGCGACGACGGCGGCGTCATCTACATCGACGGCGTCGAAGCCACCCGGAACAACTTCTCCGGCGCCGACACGTACTTGGCCTTCGCCGACGGATACACGTACCCGAACGGCGACAACACCGAAAGGGTCACGCGAACGCTGTCCATCGCCGACCTGGGCGCCGGGACCCACACCATCGCCGTGTCGATGCACCAGAGCAGCGCGACCAGTTCGGACATCGGATTGGATCTGCGGCTGTTCGGCCAGCCCGACGGCGGGCTCGGCACCGCGCTCGAACGCTCCGGCAGCACCGATCACAACACCGCCGCCGACTTCGCGGCCACCGGCACGCCGACGCCCGGCTCGCAGAACGCCGGGCTGACCGTGCCCTTCGGCGCGACCACCCCCGTCGTGACGGGTCTTGGCTTCAGCGGCGGCCACTTCGCCGGCCATGTCGCGACCGACGTGGCCGACGCGATGCTCGGCACGAACGCCTCGCTCTGGACGCGCATCGCGTTCCAGGCGGCCGACCCCTCGGCCTATAACAACCTGACCCTTCGCGTGCAGTACGACGACGGGTTCGTGGCGTATCTGAACGGCGTCAGGATTGCCGGGCGGAACGCCCCGGCGTCGCTGGCGTGGGATTCGGCTGCCACCGGCGAGCACCCGGACGGGGAGGCCGTCCTGTTCGAGCGGATCGATGTCTCCGCCTACCTCGACGCGTTGGTCGTCGGCGACAACGTTCTGGCGATCCACGGCCTGAACCTCGGCGCCTCCGACGCCGATTTCCTCATCTCCGCCGAACTCGAGGCCGCCACCAGCCCCTTCGAGCCGAACCTTCTGGGCGCCCTGAACGGTCTCAGGGTCAGCGAGATCATGTACCATCATCCCGCCGGGACGGACTTCGACTTCCTCGAACTGGTGAACGCCGGGACCGAGGAGATCGACCTGAGCGGCATCCGTATCGACGGCGGCGTCCAGTACACGTTCGCCGGCGGAACCCTCGCCCCCGGCGAGTACGTCGTGGTCGTGGACGACGTGGGCGCGTTCGAGGCGTGGTACGGCAGCGGCATCAACGTGGCCGGCCAGTACGGCGGGAGCCTGTCGAACGGCGGCGAGGAGATCATCCTGCGGCTGAGCGAACCGTACGACGCGGCCGTGCTGCGCTTCGACTACGACGATTCGTGGTTCGGAACCCAGACCGACGGCGACGGCCTGAGCCTCGTGATTCTCGACGCCTCACGCCGCCGCCGCTCGTGGGATGAACGCTGGTCGTGGCGGCCGTCGAGCGACGTCAACGGGTCACCGGGCGGAGAGGACCGCGTGCCTGACTATCCGCTCGGCTCGATCATCATCAACGAGGTTCTGGCCCATCAGGACCTCGTGACCGGCGACTGGATCGAGATCTACAACAACTGGGACCAGGCGGTCGATCTCGACGGATGGTTCCTCAGCGACGCTTCGGCCGACCTGATGAAGTTCGAGATCACGCCCGCCGCCGTCGGCGATACCGTCCTTCAGCCCGGCGAGTACATGGTCTTCACCGAAGCGCAGCACTTCGGCGAATTCGCCACCGATCCCGGCAACCACACGTGGTTTGCCCTCAGCGAACACGGTGACCAGGTGTGGCTCTCCTCCGGCTCCGGGGGCGTCCTCGGCACGTACCGCGAGACGCTTGCTTTCGACGCCAGCGACAACGGGATCAGTCTTGGCCGGTACACCACCAGCACCGACGACGTGCACTTCGTGGCCCTGAGCGCCCGCACGTCCGGGTACGTCAACGCCTATCCGAACGTCGGCCCCGTCGTCATCAGCGAACTGATGTACCACCCCGTGGACGGCACCGACGAGTTCATCGAACTCTACAACATCACCTCCGCCGACGTGCCGCTCTACGACCCGGCCAATCCGGACAACACCTGGACGTTCACGAACGGCGTCACTTTCACGTTCCCGACGGGCGTGACGCTCGGCGCGGGCGAGTACCTGCTCGTCACGGGAACCGAACCGGCCCTGTTCCGAACCGAATTCGGCATCGACCCGTCGGTCCAGATCTACGGGCCCTTCGAGGACGGCACGGCGTTGGCGAACGGCGGCGAGACGGTCGAACTGTCGAAACCGTCGGCCCCGGACCCGGGAACCGGCTTTGTCTCATACATCGTGGTCGATCGCGTGGAATACAGCGACGGCAGCGCGGTCGGCGACCCGTGGCCGACCGACCCCGACGGCAACGGCCCGTCGCTCGAACGGGTGACGCTCGGCGAGTACGGCGACGACCCGGTGAACTGGACGGCGAGCCCGGCCGCCGACGGGTCGCCCGGCCAGGACAACTCAACCGCCCCGGCCCGCGTCACGGGCGTCGCCCTGAATCCGCAC
>DATKXP010000469.1:0-11236 GCA_035529015.1 Phycisphaerae bacterium
CTAAACTGGGAAGGTTTGGTAGATCCCGGGAGGAGGGTCCGATAATCTCCTGCGTACCAGGACTTCACCGACAAGAGGGTGCCGCCTCATGGCAAGAGAAAGGCCGCCCATCGCGGCGATGGACGGCCTTGTTGACTCGCAGCCCACGGTTGTGGGGCCAGCGGCTACCAGCTGCTTCTGCCCGTCTTCGACCAATCGTTTTCGGTGCGGCCCGTCCGACTGTGGTCGTCTCGGTCCCAAGAGCGCTTGTCGTCACTGCCGCCGCCTTTGGTGCCGCTCTTCTTGCCGGATTGGGCCGACTCTTTGAGCGTCTGAGCGATCTTGGTCAGCCCTTCTTTGGCTTCGGCATTCTCCTTGTCGATGGCAAGGATCCGCTTGTAGTAAGCGACGGCCATGCGGACGTCGCCCTTGGCGTGGGCGGTGGTGGCAAGGTCCAGAAAGAGATCAATGGCCTTCTTGCGGTTGGGTTCCTCATACTGCTGCTGGATGGCCGCCTTCTGGCTCTCATCCTTGACCATGCCCATGCCCTTCTTGGCGGCCGTTGCAGCGCCCAGATAACTCTCGGCGGCGCGGGTTTTGCACGTCAGCAGGAGGCGTTCGTTGCGTTTTTCGGCGGCCTTTTCCTCCTCCTTATCGTGCGTCGCCATCATCTTCTGCGCGGCATCGAGTTTGGCCTCAATGGGCTTGATGATGCGGTTGTACTGGGCGGCCGGCAACTCGGCCTTCAGATCGGTGGCTGCTGCCCCGGCGGCGTCTTTGCCGGCGTCGCCGGGCTTCCACGGAACGCCTTGAGCCTCAGCGCCAACCGCGCCCGCGAGAAGCAGTGTGCTCACAAGGGTAACGGACAGGGCGAATCTCATAACGCTCTCCTTTTGGCACCGCACGGAAGCGGCGCGAACGACCTGTTCACCTTACTGCTTTATTGTACGACCGAATGCGGGCCGCGTGAACAGAAAAAGCGCCGGCCCGGGTACCGGAGGGCCTTACCAGACGCCTCCGGTGTAATTCCGCCAGTTACCGTAGTCGCTGTAGTCGCCGCGCCCGGTGCTTTTCCAGTCGTCGTTATCCCAGGAATGTTCCTTCCCGTCGCTGCCCCCGCCCTTGTTGCCGCTCCTCTTGGCGTCTTTCGAGGCCTGCCTGTACTGCTCGGCGAGTTTCGTGAGGGCCTCTTTGGCATCGGCGTTCTCGGGATCGATCGACAGGATTTTCTTGTAGTAGTACACCGCCGCGCGCAGGTTGCCGCCCGTGTGGGCGTCCAGGGCGAGTCCGAGGTAGATGTCGATGGCCTTCTGCTTGTTGGGCTCCTCGTACTGTTCCTTCAGGGCGGCCTTAAGGCTGTCCTTGCCAACCAGACGCGCGGCCTTCTTGGCCGAGTACGACGCCGCAAGGTAGCATTCAGCCGACCGTTCCTTGCACTTGACGAGGACGCCCTGGCGACGCTTTTCCTCGGGCTTCTGCATCTCCGCCTCGCAGGGCTCCATGGCCTTGGTGGCCATGTCGATTCGCGTCTCGATGGGTTTGACGACGCGGGCGTACTGAGCGGGAGAGAGTTCGGCTTTCAGGTCGCCGGGGGCGACGGACTCCTGAGACTTGGCGGTTCCGTTGAACGCCTTCCATGGGACGTCTTGGCCCAGGCAGGCCGCCACAGACCCCAGGATAAACACAGCCGTGCAGGCACCAAGTATGGAACGGTTCATGGCACAGGCTCCTTTCCCGTTCTCAGCGGCAATACTTCCCCGCCTCGCGGCGCCACCAATCAATGAAACCCGGCAAACGCGTCCGCCTACCGGCAGAACGCCGTGCGTGATACTAACGGCCGGTCCTCTTCCAACTGGGCGTATCCTTGTCGTCTTTCTTCTTGTCGCGTTCCTTGGGTCCCTTCTCCTGGGTCTTCTGCATGGTGCGAGCGATTTTTTCGAGCGCGGCCGTGGCAACCGGGTTGTTGGGGTCCATGGCCAGGACGCGTTTGTAGTAGCCGACCGCGGTGCGGACATCGCCCTTGTTTTGGGCTTCCGAAGCGAAGCCGAGCGGGATCTCGGTGGCCTTGCTGAGGTTGGGGTCTTCGTAGGTTGCCTTGATCTCGGCCTTGTGCTCCTCCTTCTTGACCATCTTGATGGCCTTCCGGGCGGCCAAGGCCACCTGGTAGTAGGCCGCAGAGGCCTTCTCCTTGTACGAAATGAGCATTGCGGCACGGCGTTTCTCTGCCGGCTTCTCCATCTCCTTCTCGTACAACTCCATGGCCTTCTCGGCCAGGGCCACCTTGGCCTCAATGGGGTTGACGACGCGGCTGTACTGGGCGGGGGGAAGATCGCCCTTGAGCGTCCCGGCCGGGCCGGCCTCCTCACCCTGGAGAACTGACGCCGTTGTCACAAGAGCCAGAGCCGCTACGTATGCAACGAACCTGGTCTGTCGCATGGACAGCCTCCTTCAAGACGTGCCCGCAACGATGCACCCTGACCGGGTACACTTTCGGCACCGCCTATTATACCCTGTAAAACGCCGTCAAGCCAGAAATATTGCATGCCTCCTGGGAGGCACAGGTCAGCAGGTCGCTGCCAGAGCCTTGATCTCGCCGACCCAGCCGCGGGCCGTGGACGCGTCGCGGGCCTCGGCCATAATCCGCAGAATCGGTTCGGTGTTCGACGCCCTGACGTGTAGCCATCCCTCGTCCCAGACCACGTGGAGACCGTCGCGTTCGTCGAGGCGCGCGCCGCAGAATCGGCGACGCGCCGCCGCCAGAACGGTCTCGGGGTCTGTGTCGCCCAGGGGCACCTTGTCCTTCACCATAGTGTAGACGGGCAAGTCGGCGCAGAGTTCACTGAGTTTGCGGTTTTGCGCGGCCATCATTTCCAGGACAAGTCCCGCTCCGACCAGGCTGTCGCGGACGGGCACCACCCTCGGGTCAATGACACCTCCGTTCCCCTCGCCGCCGATGACGCATCCGTGCGCGAGGATCGCCTCGGCCACGTTCAACTCGCCGACGGGCGTGCGATGCAGCGTCACGCCCGCCTCCCCGGCCACATGGTCCATCATGCGGGAAGTCGAAAGATTGGCGGCTACGGGGCCGCGTTGCTGCGTCAGGCGGTGGCGCGTGGCCAGGGCCAGCGTATACTCCTCGCCGACGGCCCGGCCCGTCTCATCGACCAGGGCCAGTCGGTCGGCATCGGGGTCGAGGGCCAGGCCGAGGCTCGCCTTGGCGTCGGCAACCGCGCTGCCGAGAGCGATGAGGTTTTCCGGAAGGGGCTCGGCACCCCGGCCGAACTCACCGGTCGGATCGCCGTGGATCACGGTGACGCTGCATCCGAGCCGCTCCAGCAGCATCGTCATCTCGCGCCCGCCGGCGCCGTTGACGGGGTCGAGGGCGACGCGAAAGGCGCGGGTCCGGATCGTCTCGACGTCCAGGATACCAAGGACGCGCTCGACGTGGATCCGGGCGCCGTCGTCGGTTGCTTCGGAGAGACCCGGCGCATCGCTCGTCGCGAACTCGTTCCGGCCCCAGAGACCGACGACGTCCGCGGCATGCGCACGGTCCAGGGCCATGCCCTCGGCCGAGAGCAGTTTGATGCCGTTGTACGCCGGCGGGTTGTGGCTGGCGGTGATGACCACGCCTCCGGAGGCTTGGCGCCGGCGCACCATGAGACTGATGCCCGGGGTGGACAGGATGCCTACGTCGAGGACCGTGCAGCCGGTGGCCAGGAGGCCCGCGCGGACGGCGTCGGCCAGCATCGGTCCCGTTGGGCGGGAATCGCGGCCCAGAACGACGGTGCCTCCGCCAAGGTGCGTGCCGAAGGCCAGGCCGAAACGCTCGGCCTCCTGGGGGCCGAGGCCGTCGCCAACGATCCCCCGGATGCCCGAGATGCTTACAATCAGTTGGGCCATGGCGGTGTGATGATCTCCTTCGAAGAGCGACGTGCACGTTTCCCGCGCGAGGCCGTCCGCTCCGAACGTGCCGGGAAGGGCGCACGCGCATTATCGGCGCGCGCCAACTGCCGGCAAGGAAAAAGGATCGGACCGAAGGGCAGGGACCGTCAGGAGCGGATGCGTTCCTTCAGGTGCGCGAGCAGCGCTTCGGCCGACATGGTGCGGCGCGACGTGCCGTCGGCCCAGGCGACCTCGGTGCCGTTCTTGACGAGTTCCTGCCACTTGCGGCAGGCCGCGAGCACCGTCGTGTGGTTCTTGTTGCCCATGGCGCGGGCGACGTCGGCGTAACTGAGGTCCGTCAGTTGCCGCGCCAGGACCATGCAGACCTGACGTGCGATCGAAATCTGGTGCAGTTTGCGGGAACTGTGGATGTCCGACGCCGTGACGCCGAAGAACGACGTGACGGCCTGCTCGATCTCCGGCAGGCTGGTACGCGTGGGCGTCGTGGCGACGAAGTCCAACAGGGCCTGCCGGGTCAACTCTTGGGTGACCGGTGCTCTCAGCAGCGCCGCGTAGGCGATGATCCGGTTCAGGGCGCCTTCGAGTTCGCGGACGCTCCCCTGAACGCGGTCGGCGACCAGGGCCAGGATGTCCGGGGCCAGCGGGTGGCCCATTTGGATGGCCTTGGTTTCGAGGATCCGGCGGCGCGTGTCGGCATCGGGCCGCGAGATCCGGACCACGAGGCCCGCCACCCACCGGCTGATCAGGCGGCTCTGGATGGCCTCGATCTCGCGCGGATGGCTGTCAGATGCCAGAACGATGAGCCGGCCGTCGCCGTCGAACTCATCGAACGTATGCAGAAACTCCTCCTGCGTTGCCGGCTTGCCGGCAAGGAAGTGGATGTCGTCGATGGCGAGGATGTCGAGGTTGCGGTACCGATGACGGAACGCGTCGAGTTTGCCGGTGCGCATGCACGCCAGGTACTGGTTGGTGAACCGTTCGGCCGGCAGACAGGCGGTCCGCAGCCCCGGGTGCGTCTGCACGGCATGAAGGATGCCTTGCAGCAGGTGAGTCTTGCCCAGGCCGCACCCTCCGTGGATGAACAGGGGATGAAAGTCCCTGCCTGGGGTGGCGGCCGCCGATTTCGCAGCCGCATACGCCATCCGGTTGCACGGCCCCACGACGAAACTGTCGAGCGTGAAAAGCGGGCGATACGTGCTCGGGCTACGCTCGCCGCGGGACGGCGCCGCGCGCGCCGTCGGCTCAAAGCGCTCCATGACCTCGGCCTCGCCGGCCAGGTTCTCGGCCCGCCGCCTCTGGAACAGGTCGGGCTGCACGCGGTACGTGACGGGCAGCGTCTGTCCGAACGTGCCGGCCATGACAGTGGCCAGTTGGTCGGCGAAGTGGGTCCTGAGATGATCGCTGATGAAGAGGTTCGCGACACCGACCGTTAACCCGCCGTCGGCGACGCGGAAGTCCGTGGCCCCTTCAAACCACACGCGCCAGCGTTCCGGACCGACGGCGTCGCGAAGGTTCGTAACGAGCGATTCGATCTGCGTTTCGTGAAGCGGTGTCACGAGACGCACCCCTTGGCAGACGGATGTGCTTAGATTCCCCACGACGAAAGCGTACCCGCCGGGCTACAGCCGTGCGGATGAACCGGCCGAGTCGCCGTCGGCCGACACGACCATCGTAACGACCCGGCTGGCGGGAAGAAGGGCAATTCTCTTCTTCAGGCCGCGCTCACGCGGCGTGAAAACGCCGAAGCAATCCCGTGACAGGCAGTTACGTGCAGTGGAAGACCTGAGAAAAGTTCTTTCCACAGCGTGCCGGACCGGTGGAAATCCTGTGGAGAAACCCGACGCCCGACGCTACACCGCGCGGCGCTCGAGCCGGTCGCTTTCCGGACGCCAAGGCCGCATCACGTCTCATTTCTCGCACCGAAGCCAGCGGCCGTGGTATGCGGGGATCTCAATGGGCGCACGCAGCGCGACGGCCTCGCCGCCGACGGCGTCCGTGGCCCCGGCGTAGCGGAGCGCCCTCGTCGAGAGGGTCACCGCCGTGGCCGCGCCGTCGTTGATGAGGAGGCGAATTCACAAGTCGCGGTGCGGCCGGTGTGTCAGTCTGAGTGTCCGGCCTGCGGCTTCCACGTCAGGCAGTTCAGGATGATCTGGCAGTAGTTGGGGTTCTCGAAGTCGCTGACGCAGTGACCGGGCTGGAGATAGAACACCCAGCCCTTGCCGGCCGGTTTGTACCATCCGGAGCGGTCCTGCATGATGACCTTCCCGCCGTCGGTGCAGCGGAAGCCGAACAGGACCGTCTTGGCGTTGCCATCCGTGAACTGCTGGTTCAGGAAGACTTCCGTCTTCTTGAGGTCGATCGCGGGGAACGTGCCCCGAAGGTCGGGCCGCTCGGGCGACGCATACTCGACCTCCCGGCCGTACGTCACCTTGTGCGTCGTGATGTAATGGCCGGGCGCCAGGTTCACCAGCGTGTGCGTCGTGTTGCCGATGACCCGCCACGGATGCGTCGGGTGATCGCGCGGCGGAATGTGGATGCCCGTCAGGCGGAGCCAGTCAGGATTCTGAAGCCGTGCCGACGCGACGCCGTGATGCAGGATGATGAGGCGGCCGCCGCCTTCTGCGTAAGCGACGAGCGCCTTCTCGCACGGACGGTGCATCCGCCCGTGGATGTACATGAAAATGGCGGCGTACGATGACAGGGCAGGGGGCAAAGCATCCTGCTCAACGCACTCTACCTCGTACGTGCCGCGCGCCCGCAGGAAGGCACCCAGGGCCTCCATCGGCTTCCACTCGTCGGCGACGATGAGAAGCCTTCCTGTCGGCGCCGGTTGCCGCGTGTCGGTGGGGTCCGGGTCGGCCCGGGCGCACGAGAGGCCGGCGGAAGCGGCCAGCAAGATGGCGATAACGGCGTTGTGCATCGAGGCGCTCCGCCGCCTTCTGTTCCAGGAGATCGGCCCTGCCATAACGGGAACGTCGGTGCCGTCGCGCGCTGCATCATGCCATCAACCGCCGGCCCGTGCAAGCCTGCGCCGCAGAGAAACGGGATTTGCCGTTGACACCCCCGCCATCGCACGCTATCTGTTAGGGTCCGCACACGAACAGCACGGCGAGCCACAGCCTGGGATGCCAGGTGCGGCCACGGAAGGAGGTCACCGGATGGGCGATCGGATTCGCGTTGCGGTCGCGGGGGTGGGGAATTGCGCGTCGAGCCTGGCGCAGGGCGTCGCCTACTATCGCCACCGGCTCGATGCGGACGGCGTCCGCGAGACGCTTGGCCTGATGCACTACGACATCGGCGGGTATCTGCCGGGGGACATCGACTTCGTCGCGGCCTTCGACATCGACGAGCGGAAGGTCGGCAGACCGTTCGAGGAAGCCATCTTCGCCCACCCGAACTGCACGAAAGTCTTCTTCGATGACCTGCCTGCGAGCGGGACAACCGTCCAGATGGGGCCGGTCCTCGACGGCTGCGCCGATCACATGCCCGAGTTCCCCGACGACCAACGGTTCATTCCGAGCGACGCCAAGCCCGTGGACGTTGCCGCCGCTCTGAAGGAGTCCCGAGCGCAGATCCTGCTGAACTACCTGCCCGTAGGTTCCCAGCAGGCCAGCGAGTACTACGCCCAGGCGTGTCTGGACGCGCGGGTCAGTTTCGTCAACTGCATTCCGGTGTTCATCGTCAGCGACGCGGCGTGGGCCGCGCGGTTCACCGAGGCCGGCGTTCCTGCCATCGGTGACGATATCAAGGCGCAGGTCGGCGCCACCATCGTCCACCGGACGCTCACGCGCCTGTTCCGCGACCGCGGCGCGGCGCTCGATGCCACCTACCAACTCAACACCGGCGGGAACACCGATTTTCTGAACATGCTGAAGCGCGATCGCCTCTCGTCGAAGAAGGTCTCGAAGACCGAGGCCGTCCAGTCGCAACTCGAAACGCCGCTGCCCGCCGACCAGGTTCACATCGGGCCGTCGGACTACGTGCCCTGGCAGAAGGACAACAAGGTCTGCTTCCTGCGGATGGAGGGCCGCGGCTTCGCGGGCATTCCGCTCAATCTGGAACTGCGGTTGAGCGTCGAGGATTCGCCGAACAGCGCCGGCTGCGCCATCGACGCCGTACGGCTGTGCCAACTGGCGCGCGACCGCGGCGTGGCGGGGCCGCTCAAGTCGCCGTCGGCCTATCTGATGAAGCATCCGCCCGAGCAGATGCGCGACTCCGACGCCCGGGCCGAGATCGATGCCTTCATCGCCGCCGACGACCCGGCCGAAGCCGTCGAGGAAGTGCCGTCGGCCGCCAAGTGACGCAACCTGAGTTCCGGCTGCCGCGCCGGGCGGCACGACGCGCCGATCACGTGACCCGTCGGACACCTCGCGGACATGGTTTCCGAGCACATAGGCCATTTCTTCTCCGTTTGCCGCGACGCCGTGGCCCGAACACTCCTTCGAGTCGGGCTGCGGCCGAACCACATGACCGTCCTGGGCATGCTCTTCACCGTTGCCGCCGGAGTGGCGGTGGCGAGCGGCCGCGAGTACTGGCGGCCGATGGCCATCGGCTTCCTCTTCGGCGCCGGGGCGTGCGACATCCTCGACGGCGCGATGGCGACCCTCGGAAACCTGACCACCCGCTTCGGCGCCATCCTCGACTCGGTCAGCGATCGCGTCGGCGATGCGGCGCTGTTTGTGGGCGCCGCGTTCTACTACACCTTGCACCCCGACACGCCGACCGAGCCGGCGAACCTGACGCTGGCCGTGCTGGCGGCACTGGGCCTGGTGTGGGCCTTTCTGACGAGTTACCTGCGGGCCCGCGCGGCGGCCGAGGGAGCCATGGCGCACGGCGGCTTCTGGCAGCGGGGCGAGCGCGTCGTCACCCTGTTGCTCGGCATCGGGTTCCTGCACCTGGCGACGGCGGTGTGGATCCTCGGGATCTTCCCTATTGCGACGGTCGCGCATCGGTTGTGGCGCACGTGGCGGACGTGCCCGCAGGCCGACGGGCGGACGGGCACGCCGCCCGGCGATGATGAGCCGCGCGGCCTTCTGGGCGTCCTCCTGTTCCGTTGGCGCCGCGGCACCATCCCGTTTGATATTCAGGCCGGGACGACCGTGGCGTTGCTCGTCTTCCTGGACGTCCCGCCGATCGACCCGCTTCGCCGCCTGCTGGAGTGGGTGGTTGGCGCTTGACTTGATGTCCCCAGGCGGTAGACTTGCTCCTTGAGGGGGATTGCCGATAGACCCCGCCGGAGACGGAAGGCGACGGATGAGACGTGCGTCGGTACTGCTGAGCGTGGCGATCCTGGCTGCCGGGGGAACCGTCTCCGCGCCGACCGACTGCGAGAACAACTCGCAACTCGGGAAGGCCTACAAGAAGACCTGCGTGACGTACAAGACCCAGCCCGGCGACAATCCGTACACGTTGGCCAAGCAGTTCTACGGCAAGGGGTACATGGAGTACAAGATTCGCGCGGCCAACAAGGACCTGCTGACGGCCGCGGGGTTCTTCCCTCCCGGCACCAGGATCCTCGTGCCGCCCGACGACCGGGGCCGACCGGTTGACGTGACCCGACCTGACAAGGTCGATTACTGACCCGTACATGGAATGACGTGAAGCGAGTTGCAGGACCAGGCGAGAGGAGCAGTCATGCGAGCGTTTACGTGGACCGTGGTAGTGGTGATGGCTGTTGGTGTTCTGGGCTGTGCCGAGAAACGCGAGGAGGAACTGCCGCAGATCAACCCGGCGGAACTCGAAGCGACGGTGCCCCTCCCGGCGACCGAGGCAACGACCCCGATCCCCACCTCGATGGTGGAGGTCGAGACCCCGGTGCCGGCCGTTGCGGCCACGACAGCCTCCCAGACGTACACGATGCAGCGCGGCGATACGCTTTACAGCCTTGCCCGACGCTACTATGGCGACGGCAAACTCTGGACAAGGATCGCCGAGGCCAACAGGAGCAAGATCCGCGACGTGACGACCATCCCCGTCGGGACGCTTCTGGTCATCCCGCCCAAGTAGCACGGGCCGGCCAACGCGGACCTGATCGGCGCGAAGGTGGCTGATGACGCCCGGACGAGACCGACCATGGTGCATCTGCACGATCGGGGTCCCGAGCCGCCGCACGGGTTGCCGTCGCCTGAAGATCACCTGACGCTCCCCGAGATCTGTGCCGACTTCGCCCGGCGTAACGATGTGCTTTCGCATCGCGCGGCGGCTTGTGGGATGACCCGCCGCGAACTGCTCGCCTCGCTTGCCGCCGGCGCGGCGGCCGCCGTGAGCGGCGCCGGCGCATGGGCCGCCGCAGGTGAGCCGCTCCCCAAGAGCCGCGTCGTCCTTGTCACCCACCCCGAAGTCATCATCAAGGACTATCGCGTCAATCCGCCCATCGTCCGGCAGATGCTCGACCGGGCCGTGGTCGAACTCACCGGCAAGCCCACCGAGTCCGAGGCATGGGCCCACCTCGGCCGCCAGGACGACTGCGTGGCCGTCAAGCACAACTCGATCGGCGCGCCCACCCTTCACAGCCACACCGAGATCAACGAGACGGTCGCGTCGCGCCTCGCCGCCGACGCCAAGGTGGACCCCAAACGGATTCACGTGGTGGACCGCATTCTCCCCGCCCCGCACAACGAGTTGTCCGACCCGTTCACGCTTCGCTCGAGCGGCCTGAAGACGCGCTTGCGGCGGCTCTACACCGACACGGCGACCGCCATCGTCAACGTCTCGGTCCTGAAGTCGCATGTCGGCACCGGCATCTCGGCCGCCATGAAGAATCATCTGGGCAGCGTCAACAACCCGGCGGCCTACCACGGCTGGGAACCCGATCGCATGCCCAGGAGCCTGCCGGAACTGAGCGCCCTCACGCCCCTCCGCACGAAGACGCGCCTCGTGATTATTGACGCCATCCGGCCGCTCTTCGCGAGCGGCCCGGCAGACGACCCCGACTACCGCTGGGACGCAAGGAGTCTGATCGTCGCGACCGACCCGGTGGCGGCGACCGCCGTGGGCCTCCGGATGCTTGAGAAGCAGCGCGCCGCGGTGCGCGGCAAACCGTGGCCCATGACGGCGGCAAGGCAGATGGTGGCCTGGGGGCAAGTCATCGGACTCGGCAACGCCGATCCCGGCCGCATCGATCTCGTTCAGGTGGACATGGCGTAGGGCTGCTCTGTCAACGCTGCGCCCATCCAGGCAAGTGGTAGCGCGGCGGCCAATCCTGGCCGCCGCGCGGTGGGCAGGATTGCCCACCGCGCTATCCCCATGGGGGGCGACGCGACGTTGACAACGTAGTGCTGGGAGCCGCCCAGGAACAGGCATGAACTGCGTTCGCGGCGGCCTGGGAAGGCCGCCGCGCGGAATCTGGCGTAGT
>DATKXP010000470.1:0-6686 GCA_035529015.1 Phycisphaerae bacterium
CCTGAGTTGGTGATCGTAGTCGAAGGTGGCGGGCGCCTTGGTCGCCGCGGGCGCCGGGGGCGGCGGGGCGACGCGGATCGTCTCGACGCACGAGACGGCACCGACGAGGAGGAAGGTTCCCAGCGTCAGGGCGGCCAACGCTCGCACCGCCCGACCTTCCGACGCACCAGCACGCTTGCCCGTCATGGCCGGCCTCCTTGTGTTCGGTGTGTCCCAGCGCCGCGTGGCGTCTGTCGCTTGCGACGGTGCGTGTCGCCCTAGGGCGATGCGGTCGTCGGCTCCCCGCCTCCCGGAACGAGTTGTTTGTGCGGCCCGTAGGTGACCTGCTCGTACATGGGTGTGCCGGGTGTCGGGGTGGCCATGCATCTGCCGCCCAGGACCACGTGCGGCGCGTGGTCGCACAGGTTGCCGCACCCCTTGTGATCGAGGTCCGTGACGATGCCCCGCTCCGTGTACAGGGCGAGGTACTGCTGGCAACTCGTGGAGCGTGGGATCGTGCCGTGCTCGACGTGGAGGTCGTAATTCTCGCGTGTGGGCGTGCAGCAGCAGGTGCCGCCGAGGATCCAGGGCTTGTTGCCGCGGATGTGTCCGATGGCGTCGTGGCAGACGAGGGGCTTGTGGGCGACGCCGGCTTTGGGCACGTAGGGCAGCGGCCGGTACTTGGGCTCACAGCCGGCTGCCGCCATGACGGCCGCGCACCCGGCGAGGACCATGACGCCGACCCTTATCCGTTTCCAGCGTGCGTGAGATGCCATCGTCCGGTTCCTCGATGCTTGAGTCTCTCGGTTCACCCGCGTGGTCGCGGCCATCGAGGGCCGCCACCATCGTTTCTCGCTCCGCACGCGGCGGCCTGGGAAGGCCGCGCGCGGCGATTACGAGGCGCGGCCCGTCCCTCAAGGCCTGGCGGTCTTTCTGGGCTTGCGGACGCGGAACTCGTAGTCGGCGGCGGCCGGCTGCATGGAGACGACCTCGTGGGTCTTTGTGAACCGTGCGGGTATCATGAGCGGCGCCCAGTTGGTCTCGTAGAGTTTGAAGCCCTTGTCGTCTTTCCAGACGACCTGGAGGTCGATCCAGACGTCTTCCTCGACACGGTTCTTCAGTTCGGTTCGGACCCTGAGCAGGTTGCCTTCGACGCGGTCGCTCTCCTGCCGGACAACGCGCACGTGATGCCCGACGTCGGTGCCGCTCTCAAAGAAGACGCGTCCCTGTTGGTCCACCATCTTGGGGTTGGCCTCGCACCCGGCCAGACCGATGGCGAGCCCCAGAGCCAAGGCGATTGGGATGCGGCACATGAGACGACTCCTTTCTCATTCGTTCGACGGCCTGCCGGCCTCGGCGGGCGACCTGTGGGTCATCAGAAGGTTCCCGCGAAGCCGGGCTGCGATCCGGTGGCCATCGCCTTCTCGACCAGTTCGGGCGGCAGCGTGTTGTCCCGGTCGAACGTCGGCTGCAGCAGGACGCCGGCTTCCCCGGTTTCGGGCGCGGCCACGCCGTACCAGGTGCTGGTCCACCGGGTGAGGAGGTTGTCGTTGATGTCGTACGACAGCAGGCGGATCGTGTGCGGTCCGGGCGCCACCTTGGCCGCGAACACACACACGCGGCCCGGCAGCGACGTCCAGTGCCGCATGTCGCCCGTCACGTCCCACTGTCCGGAGGCCATACTGGCATACGGAACGTGTGACAGGATCTCTTTGAGGACGCCCTTGGTGGTCTGGGCGGCGTCCTTCTCGTCGATGCGGTCCTGGGTGGCGGCCTGGTCCCAGAGATCGAGCGTCTGAAACGCCGGGCCGGCGTAGTGGCCGTCGAGGTACACGCGGACGTGGTGCGGTCGGATACAGGGACGGCCGAACTCGGTCCGCTCGCCGTGCAGGCCCCCCAGGTACTTGAACGGGCCGCGCCCGAGTTCGACGGTCAGGACAAGGTTGGCGTCGGCCTGATAGGCGGGGGTGAAGAACTCGTCGGGCTTCTCGGTGGTCCGCAGAACGGGGCTCTTGGGCGCCGCGTCGGGCAGGGCGGCCGGCGCGTCGGCCAGGCTCGGGGGCGGGTCGGTCAGGTTGACGGCGCCTTCCACGTACAGGTCGGGCTTGTTGGCGGCGTCGTGGAAGGTCTGCCAGACCCAGGTTTCGCCCTCGCTGCGCTGCTGGAGCCACTTGGCGGCGCCTTGACAGTCGCCCTCGCGCTCGCGGGCGGCGTCTTTCTCTTTACGGGGCGTGGGCATGGTGACCTTGCGGAAGGCGACGTTGGCGTTGCCCTCGTCACCGAGTTTGACGTAGGTCTTGCCGAGCCAGTAGTAGGCCAGTCCGAAATCCTCGCCCACCTCCGGCGGGGTGGTGTCTTTGACGACGGCCCCACGGTCGAAGTCGAGGGCGCGGGTCAGCAGGATGCGTGCCTCGTTGTAGCGGCCGGCCTGGTACTCGATCATGCCGAGGTACACGCCCAGCATGGCCCGTTCGTAGGTTTCGCCCTTGTAGTACTTGAGCCGTTCGGAGGAGAGGGCGGCGCCGACGTTGTCGCGTTCGGCCTCGAGTTGCTCGAAGGCCTCCATCAGGCGGGGCTTGGCGCGCAGCGGACAGCCGTACACGATGGCCCAGCGGCCGAACTCCATCCGCCCGAGGACGTAGTTCGTGTCGTTGGGGTCCTGCGGCAGACGGGCCTCCATGGGGTCGAGCGGGTTGGACCAGCCGGCGGGCGGGGCGCGCTGCGGCTGGCATCCGCCGGCCGGCAGGAGGGCGGCCATCAGGAGGCATGCAGCAAGACGGCTTCGTGAACACATGGCGATCCCCCGAAGCGATGGACGTCGCGGTGCGTCAGCGGTCGTACACGCCGCGCATCACCATCTTCTTGAGTTCGTAATCATCCTCCCAGACGATGGCGCTGGAGGAAGCATCGGTCAGGCGGACGCTGATGCGCATGTACTTGGTCTGGGTCCGTCCGCGCGAGCGTCGGATGCTCTCGACGCGTCCGGCGAGGAAGAAATCGGCCCCGTAGACGGGCGCCCCGCCGCTCGTGGTGACCTTTCCGCGTTCCTTGTCGCGGCGTTCGGAGCGGATCTGCTCGATGATGTCGCGGTCGAGGAACAGCATTCTGCCGCCGCTGTTCTTGATGAGTTCCGTCCGCATCTTGTAGAGCAGGTCGTCGGCATTGAGGAGTTCGTCGCTGTTGTTGACCATATCGACGAAGGCGATGGTGGGCGGCTTCGCGGCGTTCTGGATCTGCGGCAGGCGGACCATCGATTGGGCCATCTCGAAGCAGGCGGTGCGGAAATCCTTGCTGCCGATGCCGCCCAGAAGGGCATCATCTTCGCTGTCCAGGTCCATGCGCGCCGTCTGGCCCGCACAGCCGGCTCCGACGGCCGCCAGGGTCAACGCCAGAACGAGCCCGGCGCAAGTGGCGACTCCGGGGCCCGACGGGCCGCAACGACAGGCAGTCATTGCCATGGTCAACCTCCTTTCCGGCGCCTACCTTAGACACGAGGGCTGGCGGTATGCAAGCCGAAAAACAGTCTCGCCCCGTCCGGGCAGGGGCAGGCTGCGGCGCACGGCGTGAAAAACGGGTCACCCCGTGGCCGCCAGGCGGGTTACCTTGTATAGTCCGGCGACGGATCGGGGGTGTAGGGACGGTTTGCGTCAGGAGTGGGTGTGAGATGGCCAACCGGGATTCGCTTCGTTCGACCCGCTCGTTTCGGGTTTGGCTTCTGGTCGGCTGTGCCGCCGTGGGTGTGAGCATCGTGGCGGCAAGTTGCACGCCCAAGCCGCAGACCCGCGCCGGCTGGCCCCCCTCGCTCGGACCCGTTCCGACGCTGCCGCGCAAGGCCGCGGACAACCAGGCGTGCCTCGTCTGTCACATGGACTTCAAGAAGGAGGAGATCACGGTCGAGCACGCCAAGGTCGGCGTCGGATGCTTCACGTGTCACGGCCCGTCGGCAGCGCACGGCGACGACGAGGCCAACATCGTGACGCCCGACGTGACCTTCGGCCGGGCCGAGATCACCCCCTTCTGCAAGACCTGTCACGGCACCCACGAGACGGCCCCGAAGTACAAGGCCTTCGTGAAGACGTGGACCGGCAAACGGCGGCCGAACGGGCGGATGGTGTCGGCCGAGTCGGTCTGCACCGACTGCCACGGCAACCACGCGGTCCTGCGGCCGGATCAACTCGAACACCTGCCGCCCAAGCCGGGCACCGGACAGTTCGGCCTCGATACGGTCTTCCCGTGAACCGGGCGGCCCGTGTGGCATGGTCACTCCGAAGGATGACCATGCGCCCACCCTAGGGCACCACCATGGTCACCCTGCGGGATGACCATGCCACCCGGCCTTGGGACACGCCGCGCATCCGCCGTACACGCAAAGCCGTTGCAGAGCCCGCGTCGGACGGCGTAGAATGCGGCGGCATCCTCTCGCCACGCCTCCTTGCGGAGACCACCGATGGCCAAAGCCGGACTGCTCGGGCGAATCGGGCCGGCCTTTATCGTGGGTGCCTGCATCATCGGGCCCGGCAGCGTCACCCTCATGTCCACCACGGGGGCCAACTACGGGTACGCCCTGCTGTGGCTGTCGCTGGTCTCGGGCGGGCTGATGGCGGGGTTTCTGGCGTTGTTCATGCGGTTCGGCATCCTGGCCGAGGAGACGTTTCTGGGTCTTGCGGCCAGGAAGTTCGGCCGCTGGTTCGCCGTGCTGTGCGGCATCACGCTCTTCTCGGTGGACGCGACGTTCCAGTTCGGCAACGCCCTGGGCGTGACGGCCGGCATGCAGGCCCTGTGGGGCGGCGTGAGCCCGTACGTGTGGCCGGTGGCGTTTACGGCGGCGGCCATCATATTCCTGTTCGCCTTCAAGCACATCTACCGCCACGTCGAGAAGATGATGCGGTTCTTCCTGGTCCTGATGTTCCTGGCGTTTCTGGTGAACCTGGTGTGGGCGGGGCCGAACCTGCTGGCCGCACTCAAGGGCGCCTTCGTCCCGTCACTGCCCGAAGATGTGGACTGGGTGACCGTCGGCGGCCTGGTCGGCACGACCTTCGTCATCGTGGCGGCGTTCTTCCAGTCGTACCTGGTGAAGGCGAAGGGCTGGCACGAAGGGGACCTTCGGAGCGGCATCACTGATACGGTCCTCGCGTCGATCATCTTCACGCTCATCGGCACCGTTATCATGATGACGGCGGCGGCGGCGCTCTACCCGCACGAGGGGCGCGTGACGTTCGAGGTCATGATCCGTCAACTCGAGAGCGTGTTCGGCCCGTACGCGCGGCTGATTTTCTGCGTCGGATTCTGGTCGGCGGCGTTTTCGAGTTTCATCACGAACTCGCTCATCGGCGGCGTGCTCCTCAGCGACGGCCTGGGGCTGGGCGGACGGATCGAGGCGCGGGCCACGCGCATCTTTGCCACACTCGTCCTCCTCATCGGCATGACCACCGGCCTCTTTATCATCCACAGCGACGAGAAGGCCAAGGCAGCGGCCGGGCCGGCGACCGCGACGCTGGTCGCGAAGGAGACTCCCGCCGCCGAGGCGCCCGAGGCTCCGGCCGCCAAGACCGAGGACCTGAAAGTCCGGGCCATCCGCGTCGGCCAGGCCGCCACGATGCTCGCCGTCCCCCTCGGCGCCATCGCCATGGTGGCGGTCCTCTTTGACAAGCGTGCGACCGGCGGCCGCGACCTGCCCTGGTGGGCGAAGGCGTTCGTCCTGCTCGGCGCAGCCGTCCTGCTGGGCATCGCGGTGCTGATGTACGTGAAGATCCAGCCGGAACTGTACAAGGTGCTGGGGATCGGGTAGAGCAACGCGGTTCGCGCGGCGGGCAATCTTGGCTGCCGCGTCCCCGGCACACGTCCACTGTTGAGCCTCGCGGTGGGCAAGACAGCCCACCGCGCGACGTTGGCTCAGCAGTATCGCCTGCCTACGGCGCGAACCACGAACCGACCGGGTTGCTGCCGGAGACGATCTCGAGCGTGTCACTCTCCGGGTTCGTCACGTCGCGGACGTAGAGGAGCCGGTAGGCGATACCGCTTGCGCCTTCGGGAAGCGGCACCGTGAACGCGCGCTGCTCGCCGGGCGCGAGGGCGGGCTTCGCGTCGCCGAGAGGGCCGCCCATCCGGACGGGCGAGAAGGTGGCGATGACGGTCTCCGGTCCCCCTTCGGCGCCGACCAGCAACCGCACGGCCCGCCGCCGCGTGCCCGTCGGATAGGCGTGACCCGCGAGGTTCGTGAGCGTCAGTTTCAGGGCCCTGCCCCCCGCGTCGCCGCGCGTGCGGATGGTCGCCAGGTCGATGCCGCTGCGGAGCAGAGTCCGATTGCGCCGAGCGGACCAGCCGTGCTGCGGCGGCCCCTTCTTCTCCTCGCCGCTCGGCAGCATGTGACAGGCGATGCAGTCGCGCTCGTCGCCATGGTGGTCGAGGTCGATCTGCCCCGGCGGGAAGACGGCCCGGCGCGGCTGGCGACCCGCACGCCAGGCCTTCCACTGCCCGTGGGTCGTGGCGTGGCATCGGGCGCACGCGTCGGCGGCCGTCGTCTCCGCGTCGAAGGCGAACGGACACGCCTCGCCGTGAGGCGAGCCCTCCGTCACGCCGGCCGGCGGCGGGCCCGTCGTGCGGTGACACTCGGTGCAGCCGATCCCGCGGACCTCGCCGAAGTCCATCCGTACCGGCTGCCGCGTCGCCGCGTCGATCGTCACAAGACGGAGGTGCGTCAGGCTCTG
>DATKXP010000471.1:0-11174 GCA_035529015.1 Phycisphaerae bacterium
ATCTTCTCGGGAAAGCAGTGGGGTGTGTGGGCGCCCTTGTCGAGGATGACCACCTGCTCGCGGACGCCGCGGTCGGCGATCCACTGCCCCAGGACCGTCTCGCACGCCCCGCCTCCGTAGATGAACGCCGAGTCGAAAGCGTTGCCGCCGCGCTCGAACCAGTCGTCGAACATGACGGCGATGTGCGGCATCCGGTGCTGGTTGTCCACGCCCATCACCAGGCGCGAGACGTCCTTGTCGAGCCCGTCGATGCGGCCGTATTGCATGCGCGAGTCGGTGCGGCGCGCGAGCGGTCGCCGGTGGACGGTGGGCACGTTGCCGGGCTTCTCCATCTCGTAGACGAGGTTGATTTCCTCTCGCCACGCATCGAGGGTCCGCATGTTGCCGAGGGTGTCGTCCCACGACGTGGCGGGCGCGGCGGCCTGGCGGTTCTCGAGGTTTGCCGCCACGACGTCGGCCTCGAGGCCGTAGAGCCACTCGTCGGTCTCGATACGGATCTCCTCGGGCTCGTCGCTGCCCTTTCTGTGGAGGAGGATGGTCGAAGAGCCGCCCTCGCGGCTGGGGATCCACGGCCGCGGGACGACGAGGTGCCCCTCGCTGCCGTAAACTTCGAGGGTGTTCGCCATTTGGAGCGAGACGCCGGTGGCGACCTGGGCGAGGATGTCGCCCTCGAACTTCAGGCACGCGACCGCCCACTCGTCCACGCCCGTCTCGCCGAGGCGGCCGACGGCCTTGACCTCGATCGGGTCGGCAAAGTCTTTGCCGAGGGCCGCGCCCGCGATGAGCCGCGAGGCCGAGACGGCGTAGCATCCCACGTCGAGGATGCCGCCCCCGCCCAGGCGGTTCGCGAACAACCGCCGTTCGGCGTCGAATCCCGCGTGGAAACTGAAGGTGGCGTGGATGACACGGACCTCACCCACGGCCCCGTCGCGCACCAGGTCGATGAGCCTGCGCGTCTGCGGATGGCAGCGGTACATGAAGGCTTCCATCAGGAAGACGTCGTGCGCAATCGCGGCTTCGACCATGGCCATGGCCTCGGCGTGGTTGAGGGCGATGGGTTTCTCGCAGAGGATGTGCTTGCCGGCCCCGGCCGCCTTGATGGTCCACTCGGCGTGCATGGGGTGCGGCGTGGCGATGTAGACGGCATCGACCTGGGGGTCGGCGAGCAGCGCTTCGTAACTGCCGTGGCGGTGAGGGATGTCGAACTCGTCGGCGAAGGCCTCGGCCTTCCGGAGGCTGCGGCTGCCAACGGCCACAACCGTGCCGGTCTGGGAATGGGCAACGCCCTTGGCGAAGTTCTTCGCGATGCCGCCTGCCGCCAGGATCCCCCATCGGAGTCTATCTGCCATCGGTTCGGCTCTCCTCTGCTGGGTTGATCGACGACGCCGGGCCCACGTCCGACCGCTTGGGGCGGCACTCTACCGGATGGGTGCGTGGGCTGCAATGCTTCTGTGCGAGAAACGGCCCGTCGCGCGGTGGGGTGGCATGGTCATCCCGCAGGGTGAACATGTGGGTGCGCGTGGGGAGCGTGGGAGCATGGTCATCCTTCGGACTGACCATGCCACACATCGTTGCGGTGGCGAGGCTCGCGTGGTTGAATGGGGAGAAGGCCCTGGAGACGACATGACACGACACGCGAGGATGCGGCTGGTCTTGTCTCTGTTTGCGGTTGGAATGGTGGCGGGCTGCGTGCAGCCGCCGGCCGACGAGCGGCCCGAGCCGGGCGCCGTCCGTCTCTTCAACGGCCGCGACCTTACCGGCTGGAAGGTGCCGGACGAGGGGTTCTTCGACAAGCGCGGCAAGGTGCACGTGGCCGACGGCGCCGTTCACCTTGAGGCGGGCAACGACCAGACCGGCATCGCATGGACGGGCGAGTTTCCGACGACGAATTACGAGGTGGAACTCGACGCCATGCGTGCTACCGGCGGCGACTTCTTCTGCGGCATGACCTTTCCGGTGGGCTCGTCGCACTGCACGTGGATCGTCGGCGGCTTTGGCGGCAACGTCGTCGGCCTCTCGAACGTGGACAACTACATCGCCGCCGAGAACGCCACCACCCGGATCATCACTTTCGCGTCGAACCGCTGGTACCGCTTGCGGCTGCGCGTCACGGACGAGCGCGTCGAGGCCTTCATCGACGACGAGCGGATCATCGACCAGGAACGCGGCGGTCACACGTTCGGTATCTGGCTGGAAGTCGAGCCCTGCCGGCCGTTTGGCATCGCCACGTGGCGCACCGGCGGCGTGCTGCGCAACATCGTCCTGCGCCGGCTGGACGAGGGGGGATGATGTTGGCACCGGCGCCGGAGGCGCAGCAGAGGCCGCCTCACCCGACCGGCGGCGCAACGGCGAGGGCCAACCGTCAGGCGGTCGGCCCTCGGTATGCAACGTTCGGCTGTGCGGCCGGAAGGACTCTGCTACAGGCAGGTGTCCTTGGCGGCTTTGGCGATGCGGAACTTCAGGACCGTCTTGGCCGGGATGTGGATCGGCTCGCCGGTCTGGGGATTGCGGCCCATGCGGGCCTTGCGGTTGACGACGACCAGTTTCCCGAGGCCGGGGATCGTGAAGCCGTTCGGGGCCTCTTTGTAGGCCAGGTTCACGAGGGCCTCGACGAACCGCACGGCGTCCTTCTTGCTAGTCTCCAACGCCTCGGCCAGGGCAGCCATTACCTGCGACTTCGTCATTGCTTTCGCCATTGACTACGCTCCTTCCTGGTTCACCCGAATGCCCGCGCCGGCCGCCGGCGTGTACGAGCGGCAGGCGATCTTTCAATGGAAACGGTGCGCAACTACTCCCCCCACCCCCCATGTTGCGTACCAGCATAGAGAATCCCCACCCCCTGCTGCAACACAAAAAAGCCCAAACATCGCGGGATTCGGCAGCCTTTGGTGACCCCACGCAAGTCCGGCTTGCGACAGCGTCTCTTCAGCGCGCCGGTATTGACGCCACGGTCCCCTTCGATATAATGACGGGTCTTGGCCGCGCCCTCATGGCCGAGGCAAGCGGCAAGCGGAAGGGAGTACGGCGTGTTACATTTTGACCCGCATACGCAGTCGTTCTACACCGACCTGAGGCCGCACCGGCTCGAGGACGTTCCGGAGCCGAACCTGTACCGCGACATCTTCCCGTACAGCCAGTTTCCAAAGATCTCGTTCACCCACGAGAGGGTGCCGACGTTCATTCCCGAGGAGACGTGGATCACCGACACGACGTTCCGCGACGGCCAGCAGGCCCGCGCGCCTTACACGGTGGACCAGATCGTGCACCTGTACACATTCATGCACCGCCTGGCGGGGCCGCGCGGTCTGATCCGGGCCAGCGAGTTCTTCCTCTATTCCAGGAAGGACCGCGAGGCGGTCGAGAAATGCCTCGAACTCGGGTACGAGTATCCGCAGGTCACCGGCTGGATCCGGCCCGTCAAGAGCGACTTCAAACTGGTCAAGGAGATCGGGCTGAAGGAAACGGGCATCCTGACCTCCTGCTCCGACTACCACATCTTTTTGAAACTCAATCGGACCCGCAAACAGGCCCTCGAGATGTACCTCGACACCGTCAAGGCGGCCCTCGACGAGGGCATCATCCCGCGGTGCCACCTGGAGGACATCACCCGGGCCGACATCGAGGGATTCGTCACCTCCTTTGTGGCGGAGTTGATGGCCCTGGCCGAGCAGTACGAGATGCCCGTCAAGATCCGAATGTGCGACACCCTCGGCTTCGGTGTCCCGTACGTGGGGGCGCAATTGCCTCGCTCGGTGGCGAAGGTGGTCTACTGCCTGCGGCGTGAGGCCGGCGTGCCGCCCGAGTGGCTCGAGTGGCATGGCCACAACGACTTCCACAAGGTCATGGTCAACGCGACGACGGCCTGGCTGCACGGCTGCTGCGCGGCCAACGGGACGTTCCTGATGATCGGCGAGCGGACGGGCAACCCGCCCATCGAGGGGCTCGTCGTCGAACACGCCATGCTCTGGGGCGAGACCGAGGGCGTCGATTACTCGGTCATCACCGAGATGGCCGACTACTACCGGGCCGAGATCGGCCAGAGCATCGACCCGCGCTACCCGCTGGTCGGCCGCGACTTCAACATGACACGGGCCGGGATCCACGCCGACGGGCTGATGAAGAACGAGGAGATCTACAACCCCTTCGACACCGAGACGATCCTGAAGCGGCCGGTCCGGATCGGCCTCACGGACAAGAGCGGCGTGGCGGGGGTCCTGGCCTGGATCCGACGACGGTACGACCTGCCCGACGACGTGACCAAGGCGGGCCCGCGCATCGTTCAGATTAACGAGTGGATCCAGGCGTTGTACGAAGCCGGCCGCGTCCCCGCCATGAGCGACGAGGAGATGGACGCCAAGGTCCACGAGATCTTCGGCGGCGTCCGGCGCAGGCCCGAGACGCTGTAGCCTGTTGTTGCGGCGGCGGGCTACTTCTTGCCGGCCCGTTTGCGGAGCAGTTCGATGACCTTCTCGTTGCCGGCCTTCTCGGCAACCTGAAGGGGTGTGCCCACCTTCGGCGCCGCAGCGCCGGCGTCGGCGCCCTTGTCGAGGAGGCGCCGGACGATGTCGGCGTCGCCATACCGCACCGCTTCGTGCAGGGGTGTGCCGTGTTCGCCGGTGGCGTTCGGATCGGCGCCGCGTGAGAGGAGGAGTTCGACCACCTGGCGGTGTCCCTCGCGCGCCGCCATGTGCAGAGGGGTCCCGTCGGGGGCCTGGGAGTTGACGTCGGCGCCCGTTTCGAGCAGCCTGCGGACGATGTCCCCGTGTCCGCGTTTGGCGGCTTTGTGGATGGCCTGTTCGAAGCCGGCTCGTGGCGTGAGGTCGGCGCCCCGCGACAGAAGCAGTTCCACCACGTCGTCCCGCCCGGCCTCGGCCGCCATGATCAGCGGTGTGCCGCGGTAGAACTTGGTGTTGACGTCCGCTCCCTTGTCCAGAAGCATGCGAACCATGTCGCGGCTGTTCTGGGCGGCCAGGCAGATGGGCGGGAAGCCGCGGGGCCCTTTGCGATTCGGATCGCCACCCTTGGCCAGCAGCAGGGACAGGACGTCCTCGTGGTTCCAGTTGACAGCCTCGTGGACGGGCGTGCCCGTCTTGCTTTCGGCGTTGGGGTTGGCGCTTCGGGAGAGGAGCAGTTCGGCCGCGCTTCGATGCCCCCACCGCGCTGCCATGTGCAGGGGTGTGCCGGCCTCGGTCTGGCGGTTCACGTCGGCGCCGTGCCGGATGAGGATCTCGGCAAGGTTCCGGCTGCCGATGGCGACGGCTTCGTGCAGCGGGGTGCTCGCGGGCTCCCCGCGCCGGACGCTGCCGGCCGGGCCGGGCTTGACGGTGTAACTGACCGTGTTGGCCTGTGCGCCGCGCTGGATGAGTCTTTCGACGATGTCGCTGCGCCCGGACCTGGCGGCGTCGAACAGGGGCGTGGCGCCGCTCGTGTCCGGGGCCTTGACGTCGGCGCCTTTCTCGATCAGGAGCCACGCCGTGTCGCTGTTTCCGGCGGCGGCCGCCACGTGCAGAGGGGTCCGGCCGTCTTCGTCGCGGGCCTTGACGTCGGCGCCCTTCTCGATGAGCAATCGCGCGACGCCGTGGCTGCACTCGGCCGCCACGTGCAGCGGCGTGACGCCGCTTGAGTCGCGGACATTGACGTCGGCGCCCTTCTCGAGGAGGAACTTGACCAAGTCCGAACGTTCCCTTGCCGCCAGGCACAATGGCGGAATCGCAGGGCGGCTGTGGCTCCCGCCCCTGCCATTGACGTCCGCGCCGTGCTCGACGAGCAGTTTCACGATCTGAGCGTTGCCCTTCATGATGGCCTGGCCGAGGGGCGAGACGCCGCGGCCGCGGTGGAGGTTCGGGTCGGCACCCTCCTTGAGGAGACGTTCAACGACGTCGGCCTGGTTCGATTCGATCGCGCTGGCCAAGGGCGTCATGCCGTCCTTGTAGCGCCCATCCACCTTGAACTGCTTGTCGGCCAGGAGGTCCATCAGGTTGGCGTGGCCTGCATCGAGCGCCACGCGAACGGGCGTGCGATTGTCCTCGGCCCCGACATCTTTGCGGGCGCCCTTGTCCAGGAGCAGTTTCGCCACGTCTTGGCGGTTCCCTTCAGCCGCGTAATGCAGGGGCGTCCAGCCGTTGCGGGCGGTGGCGTTGACCGCGGCGCCCTTCTCGATAAGGCGCGTCACGACGCCCTGTTCGCCCTGCTTGGCCGCAAGGTGGAGCGGCGTGAGCCCTTCGGCGTCTTTCGCCCCGGTATCGGCGCCATTGTCGATGAGCAGGGCGGCTGCGCCGCCCTTTACGGCAGCGGCGGCCACGTGCAGGGGTGTGCGGCCGGCCTTGTCGCGGGCGTTGATGTCGGCGCGGTGGGCCAGGAGATACTCGATGACGGCGTCGTGCCCTTTGGCGGCGGCGAGATGGAGCGGCGTGCCGCCGCCCGTGTCTGCCGCCAGGACGTTCGCCTTCTTGGCGATCAGGAGTTCGACGAGGGGCAGGTGGCCTTCGCCGGCGGCCACGTGAAGCGGCGTGCGGCCGTAGGCCCCCGGGGCCTTCGGGTCGGCCCCCTCACGGATGGCCTTCCTGACGGCGGCCGGGTCGCCCGCCCGGATGGCCTTCAAGAGCCTCTCGGTCCGTTCGGCGGCGCCGCTCGTGGCGGGGGCGCGAGAGGCCGGTTGGGGTTCGGCGGCGTCGGGCTTGGGGGGCGGCTCGACCTTCCTGTCGCACCCCGCCGCGGCTGCCAACGAGACGGCCAGACACAGCAGGCCTATCCGCTTTACCATGGAAACACACCCTCTGTGTGCGCCGGCGATACCGGCACGCGACCGGCCTCGTGCCGAACCCGTCCGGAAGCGGCTCGTCGGCAAATCAACTCAGGCACCACACGGGCACGGCGACGGGAACACCCCTGGAACCTCGTACTTTGAACCCACCGGCCCCGCGCCGGTTACGGCGCGGATTGCCACAACGCCGGCGGCGCCGGGCGGGCCTTTTTCGTTGCCTGCCTGTTTGGTGTCCGCTAAGAAGGCGAGGCGAGCCGTCGCTCGGCGGAACGCGGGCCCCACGTCAAGGGTGAGAGGATGGCCTTCCTAAAGGGCAAACACGAGAGCCCGCGCGCATCGGCCCCGCCGGCGGACGGGACCGGCCCGGCCGACGTTTCCGTCGGCGGACGGATTGTGGGGTGGCGGCTGTGGGTCCTGCGGTTGGCGGTTCTGGTGGCGGCGCCGGTTCTGTTCCTGGTCGCCGTGGAGATGGCCCTGCGTGTGTTCGGTTACGGGTATCCGGCGTCCCTGTTTGCACGGGCCGAGTCGAACGGTGCCTACGTTCCCAACTGGAAGTTCGGGTGGCGTTTCTTTCCGCGTTCGCTGGCGCGCGGACCGTACCTATCGTCCTTCCCGGCCGAGAAGGCAGCGGGCACGTACCGGATTGTTGTGCTCGGCGGGTCGGCGGCCCAGGGGGTGCCGAACCCGGCGTACGGGTTCTCGCGGGTCCTGGAGGTGATGCTCCGCGAGGGGTATCCTGGAACGCGGTTCGAGGTCGTCAATACGGCCATGACGGCGATCAACTCGCACGTCGTCCTGCCGATCGCCCGCGAGTGCGCGGGGTACGAGCCGGACCTGTTCATCGTCTACATGGGTAACAACGAGGTGACCGGGCCGTACGGAGCCGGGACGGTCTTCGCAGGCTACCGCTCGAGCCGGACTCTGATCCGGGCCGGCATCCGGGCCAAGGGAACGCGATTGGGCCAATTGCTCGGTGACACCGCGCGCTTGCTGGGAGACGACCGGGAAGGCGCCGAACCATGGCGAGGCATGGAGATGTTCCTCGCGAACCGGGTTGCGGCCGACGACCCGCGTCTCGAGCAGGTGTACGAGCATCTTCGGGCCAACCTCTCGGATATTTGCCGCGCGGCCACGCACGCCGGCGCCAAGACGATCGTCTCCACCGTAGTGACGAACCTGAAGGATTGCGCCCCGTTCGCGTCGCTGCATCGACCGGACCTTTCCGAGGGCGAGAGGGCACGCTGGCAGAGGCTCTACGAGGCGGCCGTGGCGGACGAAAACGCCGGCGCGTATCCCAAGGCGATCAACGGGTATCGACAGGCCGCGACCGTTGACGATGCCTACGCCGACCTCCATTATCGGTTGGGCCGGTGCTGCGCGGCCACCGAACGGTTTGCACAGGCCCGTCGTCACTTCGCGCGCGCCCGCGACCTGGACGCATTGCGGTTCCGGGCCGACTCGCGCATCAACGCGATCATTCGAGAGATCGCCGCCGGCAGGCAGGCCCAGGGCGTGTACCTTGTGGATGCGGTGGACGTTTTCGAAACGCACCCCGGAACCGTCCACGGCCTGGTCGGCGACGAGTGGCTCTACGAACACGTCCATCTGAACTTCGAGGGGAACTACCTGCTGGCCCGAGCGGTCTTCGACCGCCTGGCGTTGGTGCTTCCGCGATCGATCCGGTTCCGCGCGGCGTCTTCACCGCCGCCGTCTCCTGAGCGATGTGCGCAACTGCTGGTCCTGACCGGATGGGACCGGTATTGGATGGCGAAAGACATGGCGAGCATGACGTGCAGACCGCCGTTTACAGGGCAGATGGATCACGCCGAGAAGCAGGCCGAGCGTAAGCGGCAATGGCGAGCCCTCGAAACGTTCGCCTCGCCCGAGGCCACCCGTGGGGCCGTCGAAGCCTACCAAGAGGCGCTGGAGCGCCATCCGGGGGACTTCCTGCTTCGGCACAACCTGGCGGTGCTGCTGGACGAGTGCGGGAAGTGCGCCATGGCCGCCCGGCACCATCGCCTCATCCTCGATCAGTTTCCTGGTCGCGTTTCAACGCGCGGCGCTCTGGCTGTGTCGTTGATGAAGGCCGGACGGTTGGATGAGGCCATCGCCCAATACCGCAAGATCCTGAGCGTCTATCCCCGCAGAGCGGCTGTCTACAAGAACTGGGGCGATGCCCTCATGCTGAAGAAAGAGCCCGCTGAGGCCATCGAGCGATACCGCGAGGCGATCCGTCTCAACCCCCACTACGCCCCCGCGCACCACAACCTGGCCGGTGCGCTCGTCCTCCAGGGAAAGCGGGAGGAGGCGGCCCACCACTTTGAGGAGGCGCTGCGAATACACCCCGACGCGGTCGGGCACTACAACCTGGCCAACACGCTCGCCCGCCTCGGCAGGGACGCCGAGGCCATCGCCCATTTCCGCAAGGTGCTCGCGCTCGAGCCCGAGAACCCGGAACTCATCGAGAAGACCCGCGAGCGACTTCGATTCCTCCAGGCGCGCCGGCAGCGCGGCGGGCCGCCATGACGTGGTCGGCCACCCCGCCTCAGAAGACCGTGTAGATGAACGGCGCCAGGCCCGTGCCGCCCAGAACGGCCAAGGCACCGAGGATCAGCAGCGAGATGAGGATCGGCAGCAGCCACCATTTCTTGTTGTGTTTCAGGAAGTCCCAGAACTCGCGCAGGAGGCTCGGGCGGCGGCGGGCGGCTTCCAGGCGGAACTCGTCCGTCTCGTTCGGCGTCTCAGGCATGACTGTCGGCCCCCGCGTCGAAGGTTCCTCGCAAGAAGACCTCAGAACTGGCGGAAGTACCGCCCGGCCTTCTCGTCTTGCTCGTCCCGGCGGACCCAGTACGTCTCGGCGTCGGGGTCGAACCCGCGGTGCAGCGGGTCGCGACCCAGCAGCCGCATCACCAGGCCGATGGGCGTAAGGACCACGTAGTACACCACGCCCATGACCACGTGCGATACCACCAGGCCAATCGGCAGTCCCGCCAGGCTCAGTCCAAGGTAAAGCGGCCGCAACAGAGACGGTGCCGCCGCGGCCAGGACACCGCACAGGGCGGCGACGCCCCACAGGACGCCGGCGGTCGCGCTCGCAGCACCCTCGCCCAGCGCGAAGCCGAACAGGCTCTGTCGGAAGAAGACCCAGGCGCCGACGGCCGCGAACACGACCAGCGCAACCACGCCGAACCGCCGCAGATGCCGCCGGTCCGGATTCCAGCTGATCTCAATAAGCGCCATCGCGCTAGTCCAGGTCGAACTGGGCCAGGTAATCGTCCACGTCGAACCGCCGGGCGTCGGGCTGTTCGTTCTTGTACAACACACAGTTCTCGAGGACGAGCACGTCCATGTTGGTGGCCATGAAGCACCGGTACGCGTGCTCGGGCGTGCAGACGATCGGCTCGCCTCGCACGTTGAAACTCGTGTTCACCAGGAGCGCGCACCCCGTCTTGTCGCGGAACCGCCGGATGAGCCGGTAGTATCGCCCGTGCCGCTCCGGGTCCACGGTTTGAACGCGGGCCGAGTAATCGACGTGGGTGATGGCCGGGACTTCGCTCCGAACGGCTTTCAAGAGGCGGTCCACGCCTGTCAGGCCCGCGTCGCCCTTCTCAGCCGGCAGCCGCTTCTCGTCGCGCACGCCGGCCACCAGGAGCATGTACGGGCTGTCCTCCTGGGGCCGCATCTGGAAGTACTCGGCCACGTTCTCCCTGAGGACACTCGGTGCGAACGGCCGGAACGATTCGCGGAACTTGATCTTGCGGTTCATGATCGACTGCATCTTGGGCGACCGCGCGTCGCCGAGGATCGAGCGGGCCCCGAGCGCCCGCGGACCGAACTCCATCCGCCCGTGCACGTGGCCGACAACGTCGCCGCTCGCGATCGCCTCGGCAATCACCTCCAGCAGCGCGTCCTCGTCCGAATACTCGTGGTACACGGCGCCGATGCCGTCGAGGAACTCACGGATCTGAAGCGTAGTGAACGCCGGGCCGAGGAGCGATCCCTGCTGAGAGTCGTGGACGCCGTCCACCTGCCGCGCGTTGCCGAGCATCTGATGCCAGACCAGCAGGGCCGCACCCAGGGCGCCGCCTGCGTCGCCCGCGCCCGGCTGAATCCAGACGTGGTCGGCGCCCGCTTCACGCAGGATTCTGCCGTTCGCGACGCAGTTGAGGGCTACGCCGCCCGCCAGCACCAGGTGCCGCATGCCGGTCTCCGAGAGCACGTGCCGGGCCATGCCCAGCAGGATCTCTTCGGTCACGGCCTGGACCGAGGCCGCCAGGTCCATCTCGCGCTGCGTCAAGGGGGCCTCGGGTTTGCGCGGCGGGCCGCCGAAGAGGCGGTCGAACTTGCGGCCGGTCATCGTCAGGCCCTGGCAGTAGTTGAAGTACGCCATGTCCATCCGGAATGAGCCGTC